>NZ_JBEPMO010000001.1:0-446672 GCF_040545805.1 Moheibacter stercoris | reverse complement strand
GAAACGATACTTAATTTAAAAGCTAAAGTATAATCTCGTTGCGTCCGTTTGTTCCTTTCGGAATTTAATTCTTTCATAATAAGTCGATTTTGTGTCAACTTATTTTAGGACGGGACAATGAGAAAAAAAAGGGGGATTCAATTGAATCTCCTTTTTTTTTATTTATAATCTTGCTTCTATTTCGGTTTGATTGAGAACTCCTTTCACATCATAAATGATGGATTTTTCTTTTCTCAAATTATTCAGATTCAAATCTGTAAATTCTTGGTGAGAGACACCCAAAACGATGGCGTCAAATTTTTGAGTTGGAATTTGGTCGGTACTCTGAATTCCATATTCGTGTTCAACCTCTTTAGGACTTGCCCAAGGATCATAGGTCGTAACTTTGATGCTGTATTCCTCCAAAGCTTCAATGACATCGACAATTTTGGTATTTCGTACGTCAGGACAATTTTCCTTAAACGTAACTCCCAACATCAAGATTTCCGATCCATTAACTTTGATACCTTTTTTGATCAAACATTTCACCACTTGAGAGGCAACATATTCGCCCATGGAATCATTCAATCGTCTACCCGCCAAAATAATTTCGGGATGGTAGCCATGTTCTTGTGCTTTTTGAGCCAAATAATAAGGATCTACACCGATGCAATGTCCGCCTACCAAACCTGGTTTGAATGGCAAAAAGTTCCATTTGGTTCCAGCAGCTTCCAAAACCGCATGCGTATCAATGTCCATCAAATTGAAAATCTTCGCCAATTCGTTCACAAAAGCAATGTTGATATCACGTTGTGAATTTTCAATTACTTTGGCTGCTTCTGCCACTTTGATGGTAGGCGCTAAATGCGTTCCCGCCGTAATTACGGATGCATACAAGTCATTGACTTTTTTCCCAACTTCTGGCGTAGAACCCGAGGTTACTTTCAATATTTTTTCAACCGTATGTTCTTTATCGCCTGGATTGATACGTTCTGGAGAATATCCAGCAAAGAAATCTTCGTTGAATTTCAAGCCAGAAACCTTTTCCACAATGGGAATACAATCTTCTTCGGTAGCTCCCGGATAAACCGTGGACTCATAAATGACAATGTCACCTTTTGACAAAACTTTCCCAACCGTTTCACTCGCTTTGTACAAAGGAGTTAAATCGGGACGATTGTTTTTATCAACGGGCGTAGGAACCGTCACGATATAATAATTGCAATCTTTTAATTCATCCAATTGATCGGTGATGTACAATCCATTTTCTTGAGTAGAAGTTTCAACCAAAACGGACTTCAGCAATTCTTCTTCCACCTCAAGCGTGGAATCAATTCCTTTTTTCAATTCGGCAATTCGATGGGAATTGATGTCAAAACCGACAGTTGGATATTTGGTTGCAAAGAGTCTTGCCAAAGGCAATCCTACATATCCCAACCCAATAATCGCAATTTTCACGTGCATATAAATTGATTTTCGAAGTCGCAAAATTACATTAATTTCTCGATTCGTCTATTTTTCAGCTTCTAAGAAAATGTGAAATCTTGGAGATTCTTCGCCTTAGGAAATTAAATTTCAGGAATGATAAATTGTTTCCAATGTATTCGGCTTAAATCTAAATAGAAAAACAATAAAAACCACTCCGAAGTCTTTGGACAACATCGAGGGTTTCGTAGGTGTTGCCTACAGCCCCGTCCCGAGGTTTCGGGAGTAGGGGGAATCAGGGATAGAAGATTTTCAACTACAAAATAAAGGAAACAAAAAACCCTCTCCCGAAGTTTCGGGAGAACATCGAGGGTTTCCTAGGTGGTGCCTACAGCCACGTCCCGAGGTTTCGGAAATCGGGGGAATCAGAAACTGAATATTTTCAACTAAAAAATAAAGGAAACAAAAAACCCTCGATGAATATCGAGGGTTTCGTAGGTGGTGCCTCCAGGAATCGAACCAGGGACACAAGGATTTTCAGTCCTTTGCTCTACCAACTGAGCTAAGGCACCTACTCATTTGGGATTGCAAATATAGGGCAATTTTGAATATTCCAAAATTTTTTTTCGAAAATCTTGAAAATTTCTTTCTACCAGCCGAACTTAACAAACTTTAATAGTTCATTAACAGCCAATTCTACCTAGCAACTTTGCAGTTTGCAATCATTTCATCATATTTGCAACTTGAAAATATTACTATACGCATGAAATTAAACAGCGTTTTGGCCATGATAGGCTTTTTGGGATTGAGTGTACAAGTTTCAGCACAATCTGTTTCTACTTCTCCTTATACTTCGTATGGAATTGGGGAAGTCTTATTTGATAACAACATAGAACAAGCAGGGATGGGTGGTCTTTCGACTCTTTCAACCAACCCGTATAATTCAAGTGCTAATTTTTACAATCCAGCTGCCAATGCTCAGCTTAATATGACTTCTTTTGATTTTGGAGTAAATACAAGATTAAGCCAATTCAAAGATGAAGTGAATACTTCGAAAAAAAGCGCAACGTATATTTCCAATATTTCCCTAGCTTTTCCAGTTGGAAGCAAAGCAAGAGCGGGATTTGGATTTCAACCTTATTCAACAATTGGATACGATTTACAAACGGTTAGTTATAACGATGAAGTAAACTTTGCAAACACATATGAAGGTAGTGGGGGAATCAATTCCCTTCATGTAATGGGATCTTATAACATTACTCCTGAATTTTCTGCTGGTGTTCGCATGAATTATTTATTTGGGGAGATGGAACGCAAACAAACCATTACCACAGAAGGATTGTCTTTATTGACCGATTATAACTACGAAGCCAAATTAAGCGGATTTCAATTTACCTTAGGAACGAGTTATTCCAAAAAAATTGGAACCAATCGTCGCTTTGAAGCAGGTGCTACCTATACATTGGGAACCAATGTCAATGCGAAGATTCAAGATATGACCACGACTTATACGTTTGTGGACAACTTCCCAAATCATATTGACACCATTCATTACAAAAAAGTCTATGGCGACATGAAATTGCCTCAAATGGTTTCGTTTGGAGCTTCTTATCGCAAAGAATTAAATTGGATGATTGGCGCCCAAGTAGATTGGGGAGATTGGGGTGGATATTCTTTGACAGAAGACGAAAACTCTGATTTGGATACTCGTTTCCGAGTTTCGGCAGGTGGATACTGGATTCCAAACTTCAATAGTTACAAAAGTTACTTTGATCGCGTTACCTATCGTTTAGGAGGTTTCTATGAAGCAACTCCTTTGCAATTTGGTGACATTGGAATTAAAAAATATGGGATGACCTTTGGATTTGGATTCCCTATTGGAAAAGATCGTGATGCGTCCATGTTGAACATCGCTTGCGAATTGGGTCAACTAGGAAAAGCTGATTCTCAAATCATCAAAGAAAATTTCGCCAACATCAAAGTCGGATTTACTTTAAACGACATTTGGTTCAGAAAACGTGTAATTGACTAAGATTTAATCAATGGCGAATCGCTTTATGACTTCTTCTTTTCGAATTCGCAAAAGGTATTGGCCATTGATTGCTTTCGTTTTCTTATGGACTTGTACGAAAACGGAAGATGTCGATTTATCAAAAAGGAAACAAGATTTTCCAAGTCGTACCCTTACCAATGCCCATGTGATTTTCAAGGATTCAGGATTCATCAAAATTGATTTGCGATCACCATTGATCGAGGAATTCGCGATGATTGACTCCCCTTATACCCTATTTAAAAAAGGATTGGAGATGAATTTCTTCAATAAAACCATCGATTCGCCTGGTTATTTAAGAGCCGATTGGGCGATGATGAACGAAATGAGAGGATGGTATGAGGGCCGAGGAAATGTTGTGGTAATCAGCGAGAAAGGCGATACATTAAAAACCGAAAAACTGTTTTGGAACAAAACCAAACGTTTAGTATTTACCCAAGATACTGTTTTCATCATATCAAAATCAGGAGATTCACTTCAAGCGAATAACGGACTGGAAGCCAAGGACGACCTGACGGAATATACCCTATTCAACAACCAAGGAATTAAATTAGTAAAAGACGAAAATTTATAAGATTTCTCTTTGAAAATCATTTTAAAAGCTTCATTTTCAAAATTTATAGGCTTCAGATTTTCAAATTGATATAATTATTGTAATTTCGCCAACCATAAATTTTTATTTAAAGACACAAGATAATGGCAATTTTAGGAGCAATTCGCAAACAAACCTGGCTTTTGATCGTAGTGATCGGTGTAGCCATGGTGGCATTTTTGGCAGGAGATTTATTCAGTGAGAATTCCGTATTGAAACGCGTATTTACAGGCGATCCAAATGAGGTTGGAAATGTAAACGGCGAGTCGATATCGATCGCAGAATTTATCAATGCACAAAATGCAATGGGAAATAACCAGGGCATGTCTCAAAACCAAATTTCACAACAAGTTTGGAATTCATTAGTTTCACAAAAACTTATTCAATCACATGCTGAAAAAGCTGGATTGGAAGTGAGCGAAGATGAAATTTGGAATTTCATGGCTAGACAATATGGAATGGCTGATGCCCAAGAATTAAAAACCCAAATTGGTCAATTAAAAGGTCAAGCAGAACAAGGTGTTCAAGGTGCAGGTCAAGCTTACCAAAATTTCATGATGACGTTTGAAAACATGAAGCCAAACATCTTGAGTCAAAAATATATGGATTTGATCTCTATGGGTGTCGCTACAACTAAGAAAGAAGCGGAATTCCAACAAGTGAGCAATATCCAAAATTCTACTATTGAATATGCATTTATGTCTTACGATGATTTGAAGAAAAAATTCAACATCACTGTAACAGATGATGAAATCAATGCGTATGTGAAAAGATTTCCAAAATTTTATGAAAGCGAAGCAACTGTTGATTTGAGTTATGTATATTTCCCAGCTCAAGCTTCTGCAGAAGACGAAGCTGCCGCGTTGAATGACATCAAAAAATATTTAACCAATACGGTTTCTCATGACGCAGTGAACAATGTAACGGACACAATTCCATCTTTTGCTTCGGCTACCAATGACTCTATCTACGTATCGAAATACTCAGATGGTCCATTCATGAGTCAGTATATCACGAAAAAAGACATCGAACAATTTGGTTCACAATTGCCACAAGACTATGCAGAATTCTTGAGAAACGCATCAGTTGGTCAAATTGGAGGTCCTTTCAAAGTTGGAAACTCTTACCAATTGGTAAAAGTTTCAAAATCAAAAGAAATTGCTGACTCTATCAATTCAAGTCATATCTTGATTTCGTATAAAGGAACAGAAGTTGCCGCTAACAATCCTGCTATTACGAGAACTCGTGCAGAAGCTCAAGCAATGGCAGACAGTATCGCAGCTAAAGCAAATGCTGGAAACTTTGTTTCATTGGTGAATCAATATTCAGAAGATTTAGGATCCAAAGTTAAAAATGGTAACATTGGTTGGACCTACAAAGCTTCTCAAGGAATTGCTCAAGAATATTTGCAATTCTTGAATACGCATAAAGTTGGAGAAATCGGTGTAACGGAATCAAAATTTGGTTTCCATATCATCAAAATCGATGGAGTGAAAAACCAAACGGGATATCAGTTTGCCAACATCATCAAAGAAATCAAGGCTTCTCAAGGAACCTCTGACAAAAACTTCAAAGATGCTCGTACGTTTGCACAAGACGTTCAAGGAAAATCTTTGAATGAATTTGCGAATTTGGCGCAACAAAAAGGATTTAACTATAACACGGCAGACAACATGACTCGATACAGCATGCAGCCGATTGTAGATCCTTCTACTGGATTTGGAAATGACAAAGACAATGACATCTTAAAATGGGCATTTGCGAAGGATACAAAACCAGGAAGCTCTTTCTTATTTACAACGGAAAAAGAAGATCAAATCATCGTGTATTTGACTTCTAAATCAGAAAAAGGATTGGCTTCTGCTAAATCTGTAAGAGAAGAAGTTGAACCTATCATCATCAAAGAAAAATTAGCGGCAGAAATCAACAAACAATTGGGAACACCTTCTGTTGACGGATTTGTATCGAAATATGGAGCAACCAAAGGAACAGGATCCATTACGTTTGGAGCTGCTGCCTTAATGGATAAAGGCTCAGAGCCAAAAGTAGCAGGTGCTGCATTTGGATTGAAACCAGGCGCTACGTCAAAAGCTATTGCTGGAAATGCTGGAATTTATGTCGTAAAAGTAAATGCGATCTCTGAAGCTCCAAAAGTTGAAGACGCAACCTTCTTGGTTGACCAATTAACCAATACGGCAAAACAAACCTTGAACCAACAATTCTTACATTCCTTGATGATGTCTGCAGACATTGAAGACACAAGAAGTGAGAAATTAGATCGTCAATTTGTACAATAATTAGAACAAATTATCGAAAGGAAAATCCGGAGCTGAAAAGTTTCGGATTTTTTTTTGTACTAAATTTTCCATTGAATTTCCAACAGTACCTACATCTATACTTGCAAAATTTTAGTTGGAATTTGTATTAAACCCACTATCTTTTATCAAATCGTTGAAAAATTTCCTGAATTGAGGCTAGGAATTTGATGCGAAAAATTAAAATTCAAATAGAGATCCAAAGAATGCTCAAAAAAATTAAATAAAATTGATTTTTAAACAACCTTGACTCACAGCGGGTTTCAAATTAATTTGCAATTTTTTAAAAATTTTTTGCTCAATAATTTGCATGGAATGATTTTCGACGTATATTTGCAAACCAAATCACTGATCCGGTAGTTCAGTTGGTTAGAATACCTGCCTGTCACGCAGGTGGTCGCGGGTTCGAGTCCCGTCCGGATCGCAAAAAGCACTTCAGAATTGAGGTGCTTTTTTTGTTTATGTTAAATGGATCTTTTCAAGGCAATCAATTTAAAAGTTGAAACATCTGTAACTCTTCCCATTTTTTTGCTACTACTAAAGAAACGTTTCAATCCTATGTTTTTAAAATTACTTTCACTGGAATGGAAATCTTTTTTCCGATCGGCAACTTTAGGGAAGGAAATCGCCTTGAAAATTTTCGTGGGTCTTTTTGCCATTTACGGTATTTTTAGTCTTTTGTTTTTAGGAATTGGATTGCATTTTCTGATCAAGGAATTGATGCCAACAGCGGAACCTTTGCAAGTGGTTAATCAATATGTGTTGATTTGGTTTGTGATGGAATTGATGGTGCGCTATATGATGCAAAAAATTCCGATCCTCAACATCAAACCATTTCTGATTCAAAATATCAAGCGAAGCACTTTGGTGAATTTCATCTTGACCAAAAGCATATTCTCTTTCTTCAACCTGATGACGCCTATTTTCATCGTTCCATTTGCAATGGTCAGTCTATTTCAATCGGAATTTCAATGGTTTCAAATTTTGGGTTGGACAGTAGCGATTTTATCATTGGTTTTGATTGCTAACTTTCTGAACATTTACATCGAAAAGAAAATTTTGGACAGCAAAAAACTCTTCATTCTTTTCTTCGGATCAGTAGCAATCTTGTACGGATTGGAATATTTCGAGGTGTTTTCATCCACAAAATTCGTCGGAAATCTATTTGATCAATTGCTTCTACAACCTTTCTGGGCCTTGATTCCTTTGGCTTTGGTTTTCCTTTTGTTTAAATTGAATCAGAAAAATTTAATCGAAAACTTCTATTTAGATGCCTATTTAAAAACAGAATCCCAAAGTTTTGACGATACCGATTTGTCTTGGACCAACCGATTTGGAAAAGTGGCTCCTTTTATGCAATTGGACATGAAACTGATTTGGCGAAACAAACGTCCAAAAACCGTCGTGTATATGACCTTGTTTTTCGCGGCTTATGGATTGTTTTTCTATACCCAAGATATGTACGATTTCTCGCCGATGTGGGTATTTGCCGGACTATTTATGACGGGAATTTTTATGATCAATTTCGGACAATTCATTCCGGCTTGGGATTCGAGTTATTATTCGATGATGATGAGCCAAAACATCCCGATGAAATTGTACCTGCACTCCAAAATTTCCTTGATGAATTTTTCGATTGTAGTGATGACACTTTTGACTTTACCGTACGGATTTTTCGATCCGAACATCATATTGCTCAACATCGCTTGTGCGATTTACAATTTAGGGGTCAATGTTCCGGTGATTCTTTTTGCGGGTTCGTTCAATAAAAAACGAATTGATTTAGACAAAAGCCAATTTTCCAATTACCAAGGAACCGGCATTATGCAATGGATAATCATTCTTCCGTTGATTGGTGTTCCGGTACTGATTTGGACCATCTTCAACTACGCAGGAAACTTTTACCTTGCAACAGCTATAATCGCGATTTTAGGCGTTATTGGCTTTAGTTTGAGGAATTGGCTGATGCAATTTATCATCGCGGCTTACAAGTCACGCAAACACGCCGCACTTAACGGATTTAAACAACAAAATGCTTAATTTAAAATTGAATTGAAATGATTGAAATCAAACATATATCCAAAGCTTACAACAACGTTCAAGTTTTAAATTTGGGCGAAATCACCATCAACAAAGGCGAAAGCATCGGTCTTGTTGGAAACAACGGAGCCGGAAAAACCACTTTGTTTAGTTTGATGTTGGATTTGATTGAACCTACCACTGGCGAAATTCTTTTGAACGGAATCAAAGTCCACGAAAGCGAAGATTGGAAAAAGTTTACGTCAGCTTTTATTGATGAAAGTTTTTTAATCGGTTATTTAACACCAGAGGAATATTTCTATTTCATCGGCGAATTACGCGGACAAAACAAAGCGAGCGTCGATGCGTTTTTGCAACAATATGCCGATTTTTTCAACGATGAAATCCTTGGCAAACGTAAGTATTTACGCGATTTGTCCAAAGGAAATCAAAAGAAAGTCGGAATCATTGCCGCTTTGATCGGCGATCCTGAAATCATCATTTTGGATGAGCCTTTTGCGAATTTAGATCCTACGACTCAAATCCGTTTGAAAAACCTCATCAAGGATTTGACTTTGAACAAAGAGAAAACGATTTTGGTTTCCAGTCACGATTTGAACCATACCGTAGAAGTTTCCGATCGAATTATTGCCCTCAACAAAGGCGAATTGGTGAAAGACATCCAAACATCTGAAGAAACTCTCAAAGAATTGGAGAAATTCTTTGCGGTTTAAAATAGAATAATAAAAAATAAAAAAGCCAATCCGATAAAGATTGGCTTTTATGATTTATTATGATTTGTTCCTTCTTAAAACTGATAAGCCAATCCAAATCCATCACCATTAACCTTTAATTTCAATTCGGAAACTGCAGTTTCAGAAGTTCCGTTTTCGATATCCACTGCTTTTTTGATGTTTTTGGAATACCCCATCCATAAAGGAATGCTGGAAAGTAGTAATCCAGTTCCAAATCCTACGCTGGTAAATCCCAAAATATATCCATAGACATTACCATCTTTGGATTTTGAATAAATAGTTACACCAACTCCTAATCCTAAAATTACTGAACCCGAATAGGTTAAAACTGACGCTATATTTTTATTTGTCCTTGCCCTTTCAACTCGGTAAATCGCCTCCTCATTACTAAAAACCTCTTTATATTGATTTAAATTAAAACCTTCACCGTCTTTGATAAAAAAGTTTTTTCTCTTATCTCCTAACTCAATTTTTCCAGATGGAGCTTCCGCTACTTGGGCAAAAGCCAAGAAAGGAATAAACATTAAAACAAATGCAAGTTTTTTCATATTTAGTTAATTAGATTTACAACAAATTTTCATCGACCAAATTCGGCAAAGTAACTTTCAACAAAGGTTCCTCTTCCATCGCACGTTTGATGGCGAAAATTGCTTCTTCATTTCTAGCCCAAGAGCGACGCGCAATTCCATTGTTTACGTCCCAATGCAACATCGATTTTAGTCGTTGTTCGGCATCTGAACTTCCGTCCAACAACATACCGAATCCGCCGTTGATGACTTCGCCCCAACCTACTCCACCTCCATTGTGAATCGAAACCCAAGTTGCGCCACGGAAACTATCGCCAATCACGTTGTGAATCGCCATATCGGCTGTAAATTTTGAACCATCGTAAATATTGGAAGTCTCACGGAATGGAGAATCCGTTCCGGAAACATCGTGGTGATCACGACCTAATACAACCGGACCAATTTTTCCACGCGCAATCGCATCGTTAAAGGCTTTCGCGATTTTGATTCGGCCTTCAGCATCCGCATACAAAATTCGAGCTTGCGAACCTACCACCAATTTATTTTCTTGCGCACCCTTGATCCAAGTAATATTGTCTTGCATTTGCTGTTGAATTTCGGCAGGTGAATTTTGCATAATTTCTTCTAAAACTTGGCAAGCGATTTCGTCGGTTTTTTGTAAATCTTCTGGTTTTCCAGAAGTACAAACCCAACGGAAAGGCCCGAAACCATAGTCGAAACACATCGGCCCCATAATGTCTTGTACATAACTTGGATATTTGAAATCGATGCCGTTTTCTGCCATCACATCGGCTCCCGCGCGCGATGCTTCTAACAAAAAGGCATTTCCATAATCGAAGAAATAGGTTCCTTTTGCGGTGTGTTTATTGACAGCTGCAGCATGTCTTCTTAACGATTCTTGTACTTTTTCTTTGAATAATTCTGGATTGTTTGCCATCATTTCGTTGGCTTCTTCAAAGGTCAATCCCACCGGATAATAACCACCCGCCCAAGGATTATGCAAAGAAGTTTGATCCGAACCTAAATCGATGTAAACATTTTCCTCATCAAATTTCTCCCAAACTTCGACCACATTTCCATCATAAGCAATCGAAACCACTTCGTTATTTTCTTTGGCTTTGCGAACTCGGGCAACCAATTCATCCAAATCGGAAATCACTTCGTCCACCCAACCCTGTTCGTGGCGTTTCCAAGTCGCTGCAGGATTGACTTCCGCCGTTACCGAAACAACTCCTGCAATATTTCCCGCTTTAGGCTGCGCTCCCGACATTCCACCTAAACCTGCGGTGACAAATAATTTTCCGGCAGTTCCTTTGGAATCAATTTTTCGGCAACCGTTCAGAACTGTTATTGTCGTTCCATGAACGATTCCTTGCGGACCGATGTACATATAACTTCCGGCCGTCATTTGTCCGTATTGGGAAACGCCCAAAGCATTCATTTTCTCCCAATCGTCGGGTTGGGAATAATTCGGAATCACCATACCGTTTGTCACAACAACTCTCGGTGCGTTTTTATGCGAAGGAAATAATCCCATCGGATGACCCGAATACATCACCAAAGTTTGTTCATCGGTCATTTCCGACAAATATTTCATCGTCAACAGGTATTGTGCCCAGTTCTGGAACACAGCACCATTTCCACCATAGGTAATTAATTCTTCAGGATGTTGCGCGACTGCATGATCCAAATTGTTTTGAATCATCAATTGAATCGCTTTGGCTTGTTGGGATTTACCCGGATATTCCTCGATTGGACGTGCATAGATTTTGTAATCGGGCATCAATCGGTACATATAAATGCGACCGTAATTTTCCAATTCTTCTTTGAATTCGGGTATTAATTCAGCGTGATGCTTCGGTTCGAAATAGCGTAAAGCATTTTTCAATGCCAATTTCTTTTCCTCATTGGTCAAAATTTCTTTTCGCTTCGGCGCATGACTAACGTTTGGATCTCTGTATTTTTTAGCAGGAAGACTCGCCGGAATTCCTTGTTGTATTTGTTGTTGGAATGTCATTTTTAAATAGATTTTAGATTTGAGACATTAGATTTCAGATTAAAATTCGTCCGATAATCTCCTTGACAAGGCTTTTGAGTTTTATATTTTCGAAATTATTTCTTTCAACCTCTCACCCTGAATCAATTCAATAATTGCATTGATATCTTTTCCGATCAATCGATCATCTTCTAATTTCGGACAAACTTCACGAACGGCTGTAAAAACTTCTTCCAAAACTGGACTTGTTTTCAATGGTCGTCTGAATTCCAATCCTTGACAAGCATACATCAATTCGATGGCTAAAATTCGTTCCAAATTAGTCAATACTTGGTTGAATTTTCGTCCGGAAATGCTTCCCATTGAAACGTGATCTTCCTGCCCTAAAGAAGTCGGAACCGAATCTGCCGAAGCCGGAAAACAAAGGGTTTTGTTCTCGGTCACCAAAGCGGCTGATGTATATTGTGGAATCATAAACCCGGAATTCAAGCCGGAACTTGCGGTCAATAATTTCGGTAAACCGTGTTTTCCTTCGAGCAATAAATATTGTCTTCTGTCTGAAATATTTCCCAATTCCGCTGCTGCAACGGTTGCATAATCCAAAACCATCGCGAGCGGTTGACCGTGGAAATTTCCTCCGCTGATCGCGGTTTTTTCGTCTAGAACAATCGGATTATCGGTCACGGAATTCAATTCGATTTCGGCCATATCGCGCAAATGCATCCAAGCGTTTCGCGAAGCACCGTGCACTTGTGGCATACAACGAAGCGAATAGGGATCTTGCACTCTTGGGAAATCGTTGTTGTCAATGATTTCGGAACCTTCTAAGATTTTACGAATTCTGGCTGCGACCAATTTGGTTCCTTCATACGGACGAACTTCGTGTAATTCGGCCATAAAAGGAGATTTCAATCCCGAATAAGCTTCCAAACTCATCGAACCAATCACATCGGCCAAATCCAATAAATACTTCATTTTGTCCAATCCGAATAATGCGTGCGCCAAGATGAATTGGGTTCCGTTGATCAATCCTAATCCTTCTTTGGCTTGCAATTCAATCGGTTCCAATCCAAATTGATTCAAGACTTCACGAGTTGGTTTGATTTCGTCTTTGAACCAAACTTCACCTTCGCCCAACAAGGGTAAAAATAAATGCGAAAGCGGCGCCAAATCGCCCGAAGCTCCTACAGAACCTTGTTCGGGAACAACTGGAATGACATCGTTTTCCAAGAACCATAAAATTCGTTCAAAAGTCGGAATGGAAATTCCTGAGAAACCTTTTGCCAAAGCGTGCAATTTAGAAATCAACATCAGTTTGGAAATTTCTTTCTTGATGGGATTTCCCACACCCACAGCGTGACTGATCAATAAGTTTTCCTGAAGTTTTCGGGTATCTTCTTTGGAAATTTTGGTATCACACAAAGGCCCAAATCCGGTACTGACACCGTAAACTGTCGCACCCGAATCGACAATGGCTTGAACATTTTGCGCCGATTTGGCTAATTTTTCTTTGGAAACTTCGTTATGAGTTGCTTTCAATTCGCCTTTTGCAATGGCAATCGCATCGGAAATTGACCAATGATCTATTCCGTAAACTGTATGATTCATTTTTGTCTGTCTTGTATTAAAACCCAAATATACAAATTTGGAACAGAGACAACGCTAGTTTAGAATCGGACTGAAAATTAGATTTTTGCTTGATTGCTTTGCAATTGAGCGGCAAATTTCAACAAAGCATTTCGTTCAGATTTTAATCCTAATTTTCGGATGATAGAAGCGCGGTGTGTTTCAATCGTCTTTTCAGACAAAAACAATAATTCAGCAATTTCCTTGGTTGTTTTCTGTTGTGTAATCAGCTCAAAAACCTTTTTCTCAGAAAAACTCAATTGATTCATCGCTTCGTCTTTCTGAAAATTCACATCTTTTTCTAAATCGTTTTTGATGCGCTGACTTATGTATTTGTCATGAGTTTTTAGATGGGTAATGCATTGCCTCAATTCTTCTAAAGCATATTCTTTCAACAAATACGCATTGATGTTGAGTTCTTCTGCTTTCTTAAAAATACTCAATTCTTTGTGAGAAGTTAGCAGTATAATTTTGGTTTCCAATTGATGCAATCGAATTTTCTCTGAAAGCTCCAGTCCACTGATTTCGGGCATGGAGATATCGAGTATCACAACATCGGGCTTCAATCGACTAATGGCGTTCCATGCCGATTGTCCATTTTTACAAGTTTCCAATACGACATAGCCCATACTTTCTACCAAAACTTGCGTTCCTAGTAAGGAAAGTGGATGGTCGTCTGCGATTATAAAATGCATATTTTATTCCTTAGGTATCGTAATTTTAACAATCGTTCCATTTTTATCAGATTGGAAACTCACATTTCCATTGATGTATTTCGCTCGCTCTTTGATATTTAAAAGGCCAAAACAATTTCCTTTCTCGAGCATCTTCTCGACATCGAATCCTTTCCCATTGTCCTTAATTTCCACCAAAATGGCTTGATCTGTTTCTTGAATAGTAATTTTTCCCGCTACTGCATCGGCATGTTTCAAAATGTTGGTAATGGCTTCTTGAATGATTCGGTATAATTGCAATTCTTTGTCATTACTAATGCCACCATTGTAATCAATTTCTGAGCTTATAAAGAAATCATGTTGGATTTGAACTCTTTCGACAAGTTGTTCAATACTTAATTCAAATCCGATTTTATCAAATAAGGTTGGACTAATGTTTCTACTAATATTGCGAACTTCTTCTAAAATAGAATCGATTTTCATTTTGATGGACAAATCCTTTTCATCAATACTATGACGAAGATTGACCAATTCATTGCTGACACTATCGTGGAGGTCAGACGCGATTCGTTTGCGTTCACTTTCTGTTTTATGAAGCAATTGAGATGCAAAGTTTTCGGTGAGATTCTTTTCTTTTAAAATGCTTTTGTTCTTTAGCCAAAAAAGGATAACAACGAAAGAAAATAGAATGACAATTGCACCTAAAATCAACCAATAGATGATTTTATTTTTCTGTTCAATTTTCTGTTCCTGTTGTAAAATGGTTTTTTCTTTGAGTTCGGTTTGGTATTTTGTTTCCAATTCGAACAATTGATGTTCTACTCGTTTTGCTGCTTGATTGAAGGCATCTGAAATCAGGTATTCGCTGTAAATATTCGCCTTTTCATAATTTCCTTCTTTTTTATTGTAGAAATATAGCGGAACTGCCAATTGCACCAAATATTGACTATTTTCTTCGCCACCTTCAAACAATGCGTTGAAATAGGCTTCTACCTCTTCTGGATTCTCCAAAGGTTTACCAAATTTGTTGGCAAATGAAACATTGGTAAAAAAGGTGCGCATTTGCAAATCTGGAATTCCTGTTCGTTCCGTTATTTCCTTTGCCTGATTTAAATAATACGCAGCACTATCTTCCTGTTTCAATCCCATAAATTTCATGGACAGAAATAAGTTTAAAATAGCGGAATGGTATTCTGTAATATCCTTGTATGATTTGGCAAATTGGTTCATTTGATCAATTTGCGCAATCGCTTTGATGGTATCGTACTTTTCGAGATGATAATGAACATAGAAAATATGTCCTGTTAACGCATAAAAATCACTCTTCTCTTGTTCAAAAATATCAATGGCTTCTTCTAAAATTGATTCAGCCTTGTCATATGCTTTGTTTCGCACATACATGCTATGCATCATTAAACTAACCTTGGCTTTATTTTCTCTATCACCAATTTTTTCGAAAATTTCCAAAGCAGCAATTAAATGTTTTTCTGCCTGGTCCAAACTTCTTTGTTCAAAATAGTTTTGCCCCATCAATAAATGAGACAATCCGATGGCTTGATGATGAGTATTGGATTCAATATGCTTAGAAAAAGAATTTTCAAACCATTTGTTACTTTCTTGAATCTGACGTGCATTTTTATACTGAGCACCAATGTAATGGCTTAAGGTACTATTTGCTTCACCCGATATTTTGTCTCGATGTTTTTCTAGAAACTCAATTGCTTCAGCCACATAAGCAGTGTCAATATTTTGTGTTTGCTTGGCAGCAATTCCATACGCTATTAAATAAGCTGCGGCATTTTCAAAATTCTTATCAGATAAACTTTTGTTGAAGAGTTGCTCAAATTTTTCTTGATAGCTTTCATCCTTGAAATTAGCAAAATCACGGATCCAATTGTATTGATTGATGGATTCGAATTTACTCTCCAGAGAAGTAGTTTTTACATCAGACTCTCCATTTTGAGTTTTTTCTTGACAAGAAAATAACCAAAATAGAGAGATGACTAATGGATAAAATACTTTGCAATGCCTCATCATTACTGTTAATTATATAAATTTATTTGGGCAAAAGTATCAATTAATTTTCATGGGTTGTTTGAGAGTTTTGTAATCAAATTTTAGTAGATAGAGGATCCCATTTTTACATTTCGACTTTTACGTATAGCACCAAATAATTCAATAGATTTCTCATGATTTATTTTGAGAGAGGTAAACTATAAATTAGACTGCAAAGATGAGCTTGAGAAGTAGCGAATGTTTAGGGGTTAACCCTGATTTTTAAAATTTCCGTTAAAAATCTACTCCTGAATTACTAAAATCCAACCGAAAAATGGAGATTCCTGAATTTAACTTCCTATTCTAATTCTGATTCGGTAAATTTGCCGTTTAAACTGATAGAGAATGTCACAAAATGAATTTCATGATGAAATGGGTGATAGCCATTTTTCATCACATCACGATACACCTATGAAAGCAAATGCTTTCGAATTAAGTCCAGAAGAGAAAATTGCTTTGATTGAAGCTGATTTTGCAAAAATCATGGATGTTCTTGGATTGGATTTAACAGATGATAGCTTGAAAGGAACGCCAAAACGTGTTGCCAAAATGTTTGTGCAAGAATTGTTTGGTGGACTTCTTCCAGAGCGCAAACCCAAAATGTCTACGTTTGACAACAAATACAAATACAACCAAATGTTGGTGGAAAAAGACATCACGGTTTATTCAACTTGTGAACACCATTTCTTACCAATTGTTGGAAAAGCTCATATTGGATATATCTCCAATGGAAAAGTAATTGGTCTTTCCAAAATGAACAGAATCGTCGATTATTTTGCTAAAAGACCTCAAGTTCAAGAGCGTTTAACCATGCAAATCGTGAAAGCAATGCAAGATGCTTTGGGAACTGAAGATGTGGCATGTGTGATCGATGCGAAACATTTGTGTGTGAATTCACGTGGAATTCGCGATATCGATAGTTCAACCGTAACGGCAGAATTGGGAGGAGTTTTCAAAACAGACCCAACCACGCGTCGTGAGTTTTTGCACTACATTGGTGTAAGAACGAAGTTTAATGTGTAAAATTTTGCGTCTTTTACGATACATTGGAATATTTTTAATGGGTTCAGTCTTTTGTTTTTCGCAAACAGACTCTACCCAAATTCCATTTGTAGCGTATTGGTCTGTAGGTGATAATTATGATTATTTCGTCACAAAAATTCGTAAATCTTGGAATGGTGATGAACTAGAGAATAAAGATTCAACTACCTATTTTTCTACATTTTCTGTTATTGATTCAACCGAAAATTCCTATCGAATCAAATGGATCAATAAATCGAATTTGGGAATAATTCCTCCAGAATTTGCGGATTTATTAAACAATAATGCAACCACAATAGAATATATATATAGGACCAATGAACTAGGAGAATTTGAGGAATTAGAAAATTGGCAAGAACTCTCTGATTTTTTGATTTCTTATACAAATGAATTAATAGTTTCAGCCCTAAAAAATAATTCGCAGACTTCAAAAGATCAACTCCAAAAAGCTTTGCAGCCTTTTTTGTCTATTTATAAAACAAGAGAAGGAATTGAATCAATTGTTTTGAAAGAATTAACCTATTTTCATTTTCCATTTGGCGCTTTATTGAATTCAAATGAAGTCCATGAATATGAAGATCAAATACCCAATATATTGGGAGAAGGCACTATGCGCGGTGATTCTAAAATTTATTTTGATCACGTAGATTTAGAGAATGGATTTTGTTCTTTTACCTATGAAATGAAAATAAATGAAGAAGATGCTTTAGAAATGTTATTTGACTTACTGACCAAAATGGGGGTAAATGATGATAAGAACCTGAAAGAACTGAAGAATGCCAAATATCTTATTGAAGACCATCATTATTTTGAATTTTTTTACGATCCAGGGGTTCCTTATTTTATTGAAGCCAAACGAAATATTGACATTTCCACCCAAGAAGTAAAAAAGAAAAGAGAAGAAATTGTTCGAATTGAATTAATTTTAGACTAAATATTAAGAATTTGAAAATGATAAAAGAACATAACCTAAAAGTACAAAACACCTTAAGTGGCGAGAAAGAAGCCTTTGCTCCGATTCATCCTGAAAAAGTAGGAATGTATGTTTGCGGGCCAACTGTTTACAGCAATGTCCATTTGGGAAATGTGCGCACGTTTATGTCTTTTGATATGATTTATCGCTATTTATTGCATTTGGGCTACAATGTTCGTTACGTTCGAAACATCACAGATGCAGGGCATTTAACCGATGATGGAAATGTTGAAAACGACCGCTTTGTGAAACAATCCAAATTGGAGAAATTGGAACCTATGGAAATCGTTCAAAAATATACCGTCGATTTCCACAAGGTTTTGGATACCTTTAATTTTTTACCTCCAACGATTGAACCAACCGCAACAGGTCATATTTTGGAACAAATCGAATTGACTCAAAAATTAATCGATTTGGGATTGGCGTATGAAATCAATGGATCGGTTTATTTTGACGTAGAAGCTTACAATCAAAAAGGCTTGAATTATGGCGAATTGAGCCGTCGAAATATTGAAGAATTGATTAACAACACTCGTGATCTTGATGGCCAAGGCGAAAAAAGAAATCCAGTGGATTTTGCATTGTGGAAAAATGCCTCACCTGCACATATCATGCGTTGGGGTTCTCCTTGGGGCGATGGATTCCCAGGATGGCACCTAGAATGTACCGTAATGAGCACCAAATATTTAGGTGATTATTTTGATATTCATGGTGGTGGAATGGATTTGAAATTCCCTCATCACGAATGCGAAATTGCGCAAGCCAAAGCTGCCAATAATCAACAACCTGTAAAATATTGGATGCACGCCAATATGTTGACCATGAACGGACAACGCATGAGTAAATCAACTGGAAACTATATTTTACCAATGCA
Source organism: Moheibacter stercoris (assembly GCF_040545805.1). Classification (NCBI taxonomy): domain Bacteria; kingdom Pseudomonadati; phylum Bacteroidota; class Flavobacteriia; order Flavobacteriales; family Weeksellaceae; genus Moheibacter; species Moheibacter stercoris. The sequence goes on along the minus strand of NZ_JBEPMO010000001.1, from coordinate 427,771 downwards.
ATTGGTCAATGGCGACAACGATTTCTTTGAAAAACCTTTTCATCCGAGCGTGGTACGATTCTGTTTTCTTCAAGCGCATTATAGAAGTGTTTTGGATATTTCCAATGATGCCATGATCGCAAGTGAAAAAGGTTTCAACCGTTTGATGGATGGATTGAAAGCTTTGAATTCATTGGAAGCTTCGACAGAATCTAGTTTTGATGTGCAAGAATGGCTAAAGCAAGCCTATGCCGCGATGGATGACGATTTCAATACACCGATTTTGATCTCGCATTTATTTGAAGCAATTCGTGTCATCAATGGAGCAAAAGCAGGTTCAGAAAAGTTAACAGCTGAGGATATTTCCACTTTACAGAATGCGCTTCAAGCATTTGTTTTTGATGTTTTGGGATTGAAATCAGAAGAAGAATCTCAAGGAAACTCAGAAAAGCTAGATGCAGCGATTCAACTATTGATTAAAATGAGAAATCAGGCAAGAGCCGATAAAAATTGGGCATTGTCCGATCAAATTCGTGATGAATTATTGGCTGCTGGCATCCAATTAAAAGATGGAAAAGATGGCACCGATTATAGTTTGAATTAACGATCAAAATAAACATACAAAAAGAAAAACCCCGAGAATTACTCGGGGTTTGTTTGTTGATGCCCCTAACATCAAACAAATTTTGTCAACTTTTTAGGATCCATTTAGTTGACTCTTAAATACTCCAACATATGCCCTAACCAAATGCTAAGAATAATTTTTTATACAATTTAAAGTTTTGATTTTTAATGGAAGTTGACATAAGTAGAAAGAATGTCAAAATTTGATTAAAGAAGATAATTTCTAATTTTATTTTCAACGCATTAGGATTTAACTTCTTAGCTTAATCGCTTATCGGCAAAGTATAAATTTCACTTAAATTCATTTACAAAATTCCACATTTAAACGTTAATAATGTTATTTTTGAAGGATAGTTGGCGGGTAGTTATTACCTACCTATTCGGGTAGCAGCCCGTAAATCTCTACTTAATAAATAAATAAAATGAACGAAAACGCATGAGGGGAAGTTTATTATTCATCATCCTAACTTTACTTTCCAACCTTATTTTTTGCCAAACCATTTCTACTGAAAATCTCCAAAAAGAGATTTTAAAACTAAACAATGAACAGAAATATGATCAATCCATCATTGAGTTGGACAAAATCATCAATTCTGACGATTCCCAACCTATTGACATTTACAATGCCTATCTACAAAAGGCTCTAACTTACAAACGTATTTTCAATTATGCCGAGGTTTTAGAAAACTTAAACCTTGCGAAAATTTGGGCCAACCAATCTCCAATTAAAGAAAAAGCAAACAGTAGAATCAAAGTAGAAGAATTATTCATTCATTTTGATATGCTTAAGTTCAACGATGTTGAGGAAGTATTAAGTAGCATCACTCCGCAGGATATAGCCAATTTAGATCCCGAAACCCATGCTTTTTACATTGGGTTGCTGGCCGTAATGAATATGCGTCAAAACAAATTTAAAGAAGCAGAGAAACAGCTCAATGAGAGTATTGCTATATTACAACAACATAGCCCCAAAGATTTACCCAATATTTATCGGAAAAAAATCTCCTTATATGGAAGTTTGAACAACGAAGAAAAGGCTTTGGAGGCGTATAATTTAGGAGTTGAATATGCCGAAAAATACAATACAGGAGTTTACAAGATTGGGATTCATGATGCCATGAGCAAATACTACATGGAGAAAGAAGATTACAAACAAGCCATGCATTACCATCTAATTGCTGTGGAAGAGTTTAACCGATACAACATTTCCTCTGCCAACAACAAATTAAAAGTACTGGAGCGCGATTTATTGTCGGAACGAAAAGATATGGAAATCAAATACGAAAAGAGAATCCGAATCGCGATGATTGCATTGGTTGTTATCTTATCTGCCTTTCTTATTGTTTTGTTTAAATTATTTCGTTTAAATCGAGTAAAACGATCCATTTCGGAATCTGAAAATAAACGCATGCGTGAGGAGTTGGAAAAAATTTCCAAAAGCATCCATGAAAAAGGTGAAACGAAAAATTTAATCAACAATCAAAATTTCACCGAACGTCAATTACAAATCATAGAATTGGTCAAACAAGGAAAAACCAACAAAGAAATTGGTTCTCAATTATTCATTTCTGAAAACACCGTTAAATACCATTTGAAAATCATTTATCAAACATTAGGTATTGAAAACCGATATGATTTATAAAGTAAAAACCCCTCAAATTTGAGGGGCTTTTAAATTGGTATATACTCAGGTTGAGAGTTAAAATCCAAAATTATACCCAATACCAATTGAAATAAAACTTGTTCTTACTTCTTCTTGTAATTTTGCTCCAGAAGCTGTGTTGACAATGTCAACAACTTGACCTGTAAATGAGCCATCATATTTAGCAGAGATAACGAAATTATTAAAGTAAGCTTGTAAACCAGCTTGGTATCCAAACGTCAATTTAGATGAAATTCCTTCCATGCTCAATGAACCATCCATAGCTCCTGTTCCTGCTTCTACTAAATCAGATTCTGAATTATCAGAGAAAATATAAGCCAAAGTCGGACCTGCGATAATCGCAAAGGTGTCAGAGATTTGATAACCTCCTAAAATTGGCAAATCCAAACGACCATTTCCTAAATGAGTATAATACAATTCTGGGTTAACAAAAAGATCAGAATCGTCAAAATTAAAACGTGCAGAAACACCCACGTTAAAACCATGATTGCTTAAATTTTTTGCATTTTCTAAATCACCCAAAGAGGTAGTGTTGATTAAACCATTGGCTCTAATCCCCCAAACAACATCACCGTCCATGATTCTGTCAACTGCACCATCTGTAACATCGCTCAATGCATTTCCAGTCATCTCCTGACTTTCGGCAACAGCCATGTTTTTTACTTCGTTTAATAATTGTGCTTTAACACCCATACAAGCCATTGCTAGAACTAAACCTAACGTAATTTTTTTCATTCGTAAAATTTTTTTGATTAATACTAATTTTACTGTTTAACTCTCACCCTAAACAGCGGTGCTAAAATCAAATTTTGCCAAATTCAAACCTAATCCAACCGGTATAGTTCTAGGTATAGTCGTGACTACCCAAAGAATAGTCATTTTACAAATCACTAGTTCTAAGTATATTAAAATTTAAAATAAAAGATTTAATCAGCTTTTTAATTATTTCATAATTCTTTATCCGATTAAACTTATAATATTTACTACCTTTAACGTTCTATTCTAAATAGAAAAACTACCCACTCGGTAGGGTAGAAAACCTCTCCTAAACCAATACGTAAATGAGAATCAAAACTTTTTATTTGAAAAGTGAGTGGAATGAGAATTGGCTATGTACTTCTTTTTTTGGGGTTGATGATATCAGGATTTGGTCAAAAACTAGATCCAGAAAAATTAAATAAAGAAATCTTTCAACTCAATAGTGAAAATAATTTTACGGAATCCATTCGTATTTTAGAGGACATCATCGGTAGTGATGAATATGGTAATTACGACAAATATCTCGCCTACCTCCAGAAATCCATTACTTATAAACGATTATTTAATTACCATCACGCATTAACGAACCTCAATCTTGCAAAGGAATATGGTCTTAAAAGTGATCGAAAAGAAGAGGTACAAGTCAGAATATTGGCAGAGCAAATTTTCCATGCATTTGATTTTTTAAAATTTGATGAAGTAGAAGCCTTGGTTGAAAATTTAGACCCCATTCAACTTCATTTGCTAGACAACCAGACGCATGCCTTTCTGATTACTGTATTTGCCATCTTGGAGCTCGAAAAAGGAAATTATCAATTGGCCTTGAAAAAATTAGATGAAGCAATTCCTCTTTTGAAAAAATCAAGCCCTGCCGATTTACCCAATATCTACCGAAAAAAAATAGAAATCTATACCAAAACCCAAGAAACAGAATTGGCCCAATTAGCATTTGATTCTGGCATGTACTACGCCAATCGCTACGAAATGATTGTGTATAAAATTGGTATGAATGAATCCATGAAAAATCATTTCACGGAACTAAAACAATATGAAAGAGCCTACCACCACTCTCGCATGGTGGACACTTTGAAATACAATTACAATTACCACCATAAATCGGGTCAATTAAGCCAATTAGAAAAAGAAATAGCAGCCAATCGACAAAATTCCAAATTGGAATCCAAACAATTTTTAACTTATACTTTGTATAGTATCATAGCCATCATTTTGATTATTACTTTGATTGTTTTCCGTCTTTTCTACATCAACAAAAAGAAAAAAGCTGAATTTCAATTGGAAAACGAACAGATGAGGAATCTTCTAGAATCACTTTCCAACGAACGAAACGAAAAAGGCGAAATGAAACTTGACCTGTCAAAATATGAGCTAACAGAAAGACAGTTGGAAATCATCAATTTGGTCAAACAAGGCAAAACCAACCGAGAAATTGGAGCTCAATTGTTCATTTCTGAAAATACAGTGAAATACCATCTCCGCACGATTTATTCTATTCTTGGAATTGAAAACCGATACGATCTTAAAATGGATTGATCACTTGGTAGATCATTTAGGAATTGGATCTTACAAGCAATTGCGTTATCGAAAAATAGGTTGGTTGAAGCCAAATCAACCTCCACATCCGCCGCAACCTCCACCACAAGATGAGCCGCAACCAGAAGAAGCGCAACCAGAAGTTCCGCATCCACCATTTGATTGATTTCTGTTATATCCCGTAATTGGTGCAAAACTCGCTGCCAAAACAGACGCTCCCAATAAATAATAACTCAACTTCCAATTTTCTGACCCAATCGTTTGAGGCAGTACAAAATTTTTGTAATAGCGTTTTATGGATCTCGAAAAGGCAAATTGAGAAAGAGTCGCAAGCACAACGATAAAACCAATTGAAAAAAGTAAAAGAAAAAAAACTAAATATCCAATCGGTTCATTATTATTTATTCCCAATTTCAATCGAATGAATCCAAAACTCAAAAACAAGGAATACAGGATAACATTTACAATGAAAATTCGATGATACCGTTGTGATTTGTGTACATATTTCACAAATGCTTCCATAGAGTTAGACAAATTCTGGAATATCTTTTTGGACGAAATTATTCGTTGGAATTTTTCAAATTCAATGATTTCATGATGATTGATTACTTCCAAAACTTGATTTTCCTTTGGGTCAGAACTTGAATTATTCTTCAGCAATTCTATTTTCTTATCCGAATTTATGCGAACCCAACCTTTTTCTACCAATTCATGTAAAATTCCCAAAATTGGCGTCTTGATGTTTCGGGTTTTTAAGTAAATTAATTCATCGGCCGATAAATAAAAAAAGAAGGAATCCTTTGAAAATCCTTTGATTAATTTCCTCATTTTAAACTGATTGTATAATTCCATCACGACAATCAACAAAACTCCCAAAATGAAAAATCCCCATAAAAAGCTTTGATCACTCATTAAACGAATGATAGGACTGGAGTATGAATACAAGGGAAAAAACAAGATGACAAACAAACTCAAAACCACCAAAAGTTTGGTTCGTAATTTCACCTTTGCCTTTTTCAAATTCAAACTATCGTACATCGAATGTTGGTTCCAAATATCAGAAGGTTGTTCCCCAAATTTTTTTTGATACAATTCACTAGTATGAGTTCTTGCTTGCCGAAATTTTTCAAATTCACCTTTTTGGTGTGTCGAAGGAATATGATGAATTTGTTTTCCCAATAACTGGCAAAATTCTTCATAGGATTTCGTAAAAACCAAATGCTCATGCCAGACTTTGTCGATGATTTCAGAAGGCGAAACCATTTGGTCTGAAACAGCCGCCAAATACATAAATTTCTTGTATTCGAGAATGGCTTTTTGGGTAAATTCTTCGGTCCAGAAGTTTTCGTGTGCCAATCGTACCGAAAAACTATATTCGCTCATAGGTTGATCGATCTCAAAAGCTTCAATTCTTTCCCACAATGCTTGGTTCATTGTTTCCTGTTTAAGTCCAACCGAAGATACTAATTTCTAACGAATTGAATTTCGATCAAACAACAAAGCCCTATTCTCTTTAAAAGCTGGTTTCATCACTCTTTCAAACCAAATATAAAAATCTTCTAACTCGAATTTTATCGAAATGAATTCAGCAAAATTTCGCCAATTTTCAAGTTCTTCGGAAAAGGAATAAATAAAGTTTTCAGTTGTCAATTCAAGAATTATATCATCTACGACTAGACGATCAATTTTATAGGTAGAAATGGTTTCAATTTCATCCCATAAAATGAATTTATCCTTGAAGTAAAAACCTTTCTCATCAAATTTCATTGCTCCTTTTTATTAAAGATTGTATCAACCTTGTCAAGGTTAATCATAATACTGAAAATAACCTTGATAATGTTTTTTTATGATTTAGATCGATTCATTATATAATAAATCGGGATTCCAAGAAGTATAATCAAAAGTCCAGGCCAAGTATAAGTTGTTTTGTACACCAATAATCCAATGCAAATTGTAGTAGCGGTCAAGATATACAAAGCAGGTAAAACCGGATAGCCAAAAGCTTTATAGGTTCGTTTTAAATCAGGACGTTTTTTGCGCAAAATGAAAATTCCAGCGATGGTTAAAATGTAAAATACCAATACCGCCATCACCACATAATCGAGTAAATCACCGTATTTTCCGCTTAAGCAAAGCGCCGAAGCCCAAATGCATTGAATCCATAATCCCCAAGAAGGAACTTCGAACTGATTCAATTCGCCTGCTTTTTTGAAAAACAAGCCGTCCTTTGCCATCGTATAATACACTCTCGCGCCCGACAAAATCAATCCATTGTTGCAGCCAAACGTTGAAATCATTATCATCACCGCAATAATCAGCGCTCCTTCGGACCCAAATATTTTCAAAGCCGAAGCAACGGCAACACGGTCATTTTGCGCTGAAGCAATTTCATTCATCGGCAAAGTCGCCACGTACATCAAATTCATCAGTACATAAGCAACCGTCACAATCAAAGTTCCAAAAAACAAACTCAAACCTATGTTTCGCGCCGGATTTTTCATTTCGCCCGCGATAAACGTCACATTGTTCCAAGCATCAGACGAAAACAAAGAACCTACCATCGCCGAAACGACTCCTGCAAAAACGGCCATTCCTGCTACGGTAACAAAAGCTTGCGGATCTTGGGTCCATCTTCCTGCTTGCCAAGCATTCGCCCAGTTCGCATTCCAAACATCGCCATCAAATGCAAAAATCAATCCTGCGACAATCAATCCTACTAGTGATAAGATCTTGATTATCGTCAAAAAAGTCTGGATGAATTTTCCGTTTTTCACACCTCGCGAATTCAACCAAGTCAAAAACACAATGGAGAGAATTCCTAAGATTTGCGCAGCCGAAACCTTAAGTTCTAGGATTTGAAACAATATATTTTCTTCTCCAAAAATCGGAAAAACATATGCTGTAAATTTCGCAAAGGCAACACCAACCGCCGCAATTGTGCCCGTTTGGATGATGGCAAAAAGTCCCCATCCGTAAAGGAAAGCCACCAATTTCCCATAGGCTTCACGCAAATACACATACTGTCCGCCTGCTTTGGGGAAAATTCCCGAAAGTTCGCCATAACTCAGAGCAGCTGTCAGCGTAATCAAACCCGTTAAAACCCAAACCAAAATCAACCAGCCTGCACTTCCTACATTTCGAGCAATGTCTGCACTCACGATGAAAATTCCGGAACCGATCATCGATCCGGCCACGAGCATTGTCCCGTCCAAAAGACCGAGCGCTCGTTTCATTTCTTGGGGTTGATTTTCTTCCATTTCAGAAATTTAAAATTTTAAATTATTCGGAATTAAATTAGGCAAAAATGTGATTATATTCTTTTATTAGTTTCCAATTGCCTTTTTCATCACGTTCATAAATGTAATTTGCTCGTTCAGCACATTCAACTCCACAATAATAACTTACTTCAACAACAGCGTACTGAAAGTTTTGGAAAAATATGGGTTTCGAAACGGTTGTAAAACAACAATCTTGAACTTCCATTAATTTGAATAACTCCGAAATTGGTTCTTGACTACTATTGATTTCATCAGGTATCCTAATAATTCTTTTATCTTTTATCAGATTTTCTTTCCATTCAAATTTGAGTGAAGCTACATATTGTTTAGTTATAAAGTTCCTTTCTTTTTCAATGTCGATTTCTTTACTCAATTGATCAACGAAATAAAGATCCCCAGAAATATCAACAAACCAATTACTTAAAACATTCAAACAATCACAATAATTGAAAATATTATTACTACTTAGGGCTGTATTGACAAAACTATAAATAGAATCTTCTGGAATTATTTTATCTATTTCCTCTTGAGCCTCTGCAATTTCTCGATTAAATGTTTCTGATTGAATTTCCTCTGGTGACTTTACAATTAGTTTTTCTTCTTGTTCTTTTTGGTTACAAGAGATGATCAGCAGAATTGTGAGAAAGAAGAAAGCTTTCATTGATTTAATTTTCTTGATTCAATTTACTATTTCGATAGCCGTACAAGAAATAAATCAACAATCCGACTGCCATCCAAACCAAGAACCACATCCAGCTCACCAAAGGAATTTCTACCATCATATATGAACACATCAAAACACCCATAATTGGGATGAACGAATAGTTTCGCAAGAAAGTCAATACACTGATGCTCGCAGCGAATACCAAGAAAACAAGGAACAAAACTTCTTCGGTATTGTTCCAATGGAATTCGGTAAACGCCGCCATTGCTCGTTCTCTAAATATGTAAACAAATAAAGCAAACAAAAGCGGAATGATGAATTTTCCATTGATATACGGCAAATGGAATTTTCCTTTTTCTTTGATTTTTGGCGGTAAAAACAAAACACCACCCGAAACCAAAATAAAGGCGAACAAAGTTCCGATGCTCGTCAAATCGGTCACCAAATCACTTTCAATGAACAAAGCTCCAATTCCCACAATGATTCCCGTAACGATGGTTGCGAATGAAGGCGTTTGGTATTTTGGATGAATTTTCTGGAATTGTTTGGGTAAAAGTCCGTCACGGCTCATACTCATCCAAATTCTAGGTTGCCCAATTTGGAAAACCAACAAAACGGAAGTGGTCGCCACCACAGCAGAAATCGAAACGATTTTTTCAATCCAAGGCGCACGATCTTCAAATACAAATGCCAATGGATCGGTGACATTGTTGAAATGCGAATAATGTTCAATTCCAGTAAGCGTCAAAGCAATTAAAATGTACAATCCGGTACAAATCAGAAGCGAATAAATCATCCCTCTTGGCATATCGCGTTGCGGATTTTTGGTTTCTTCCGCCATGGTCGAAATCGCATCAAACCCAATGTAGGCATAGAATACAGCTGAAACTCCTTTCAAAACACCTTCGAATCCATTGGGTAAAAACGGACGCCAATTGTTGGTATCAACAAAGAATGCTCCCGCCACAATCACGAAAATGATTACCGCTACTTTGAAATAGACCATAAAATTGGCCGATTTCTTACTTTCTTTGATTCCGATATAAGCCAACCACGTAATCAGCGCAACGATAATAAATGCTGGAAGATTGAAAAATATTTTGGTTCCCCCGATTTCAGGAGCGGAATTGTACGCATTGATGGCAAATTGATAACTTTTAATCTGTTTGGCGGTTAAAATAGTCGGATCTTTTAACGCTTGAGTCGATTCTAGAAAGGCATTTTTTGCAGTCATCGGATCGATGATCATCCAATCGGGCAGATGGATGTTGAGCAAATGCACGAGTAAATTATTGAAATAACTACTCCACGAAATGGCTACGACAATGTTCCCAATGGAATATTCGAGAATCAATGCCCAGCCAATGATCCAAGCGGCAATTTCCCCAAAAGCAACGTACGAATAGGTATAAGCACTTCCTGAAACGGGAATCCGACTGGCAAATTCCGCATAACACAGTGCGGTAAATCCGCAAGTAACGGCAGTAATGATAAACAAAAGCGATACGCCCGGACCGCCATTATAAGCTGCTGAACCAATGGTGGAAAAGATACCTGCGCCTACTACAGCAGCAATTCCCATAAAGGTTAAATCCTTGACAGAAAGAACTTTTTTGAGGGGATTGGATGAATTTTCACTTTCTTGAACGAGTTTTTCAATCGATTTCTTTCGAAATAATTTATTGCGCATGAGATCATTAAGTTTCGAGAATTGAAATTAAGGAAATTTTGGGAATGCGTGGATTTTATTTTTGCGTACGTGGGATTGCTACGAGCTTCACAATGATGTGGGTTCGGTCATTGCCTGCGCGGGATTGCTTCGTCGTCGTGCCTCCTGCTCGCAATGACGTGCAGTAGGTCATTGCGAGCGAAATGCAATGAAGCGTGGCAATCTCAACACAAATATGTAAATTACAGTTATGAAACCTGGCTTCGTTTACATCCTAACCAATAAAAACAAAACAACACTTTATATTGGTGTTACATCCAATATAATTCAACGAATTAATCAACATCGAACTAAATTTTATAGAAATAGTTTTAGTTCAAGGTATAATCTTAACTACTTGGTTTATTATGAAGCCTTTCAATTTATCGGAGATGCGATTGGTCGTGAAAAACAATTAAAAGCTGGGTCAAGACAAAAGAAAATTGATTTGATAAATTCCATTAATCCTGAGTGGAAGGATTTGTATGATGAGATTTTGGAGCAGTTTTCGGGATTGAATAATTAGTTTCCATTGTGTTCGTGAGATTGCTTCGTGCCTCGCAATGACTAGGAGCGTGGCATTCTCATTTCAGAACTTTCTCAAACGCCTTCCTAGGTCAGTCGGAAACTTGGATTTCTCCGCAATAAGTGAAATAACCAAATTCATCATATACAATTTACTACATATTCCAGTTTTCAATTGAGCCGTCATCATTTACCCAAATCTCTAGAAATACTTTTTCTTCAATAGGTTTACCTAAATCTTTTACAATATCAAATTGAAGGTTTTTAACAGCATTTCCTATTTCCTTAATACAATAATCATAAACTTCCTTACCCATAAATTCTAATGTTTCTTCTTCAGATTTATAGGTAACTACTTAAATTTTTTTAATTTTCCCTTTCTTTCCGATTAGAAATGTATATTTTTCAGAACAATCCAAATTATATGGATCCTTCCATTTTATTTTTTCTAAGGCATTAAAAATATCATTTTGTGGTTGTGATTGATATTTACGTTTTATACCATTTGGCATTTCTACATAATTTTGAACATTTGAAATTTTAGATAGTTTTCCGTTATTAAAAGACAATAAAATCTCTTTTTCATACGTGTATCGAAATACTCCATCCCAACTTAAAATATCACCATTTTTAATGGAAATATCGTAAGAAACCCAATCTACAAAAACCTTATTATTTTTAATTTTATCCTTAAAAATTTCCTTCATTAAACTAACCTTGGGGTTTGGATTCACTGGAATTTCTTGATTGTCAAATTCAAGAAATCCTCCGATCTCTTTCATATCAACAATAAACAAACTATCGTTTTCTATTTTATATATTCCTTGATAGCCTCGCCAACAATTAAAGCTACCTCCTCTAAAGTTTAAACCAAATAGTTCCCCCTCACTCCCACCTAAAATATCCAAATTATTTTTCTCGAGATAATCTTCAATTATCAAATTATAAATAGGTATAGTGTCGTTTTTATAAATGAGTAATTCAGGTATTTGCGGACTCGCATATCCCAAATAAGGAATAAGAAATAATAGAAATAGTTTAAGACTTTGCATTGTTTAAATTTAATTAAACAATTTTAATTGGTAATAACTACCTCGACAGAACTTTATTAAATTCTATACTTGAATCTTTATCGATCTTCCTCGAAATGATATATGTTCTTTATATGCGAGCGTGAGATTGCTTTGTAGTAGTACCTCCCACTCGCAATGACAAACGTGCGGTCAAAGCCTGCGTGAGATTGCTTCGTGCCTCTCAATGACTAGGAGCATGGCATTCTCATTTCAGAACTTTCTCAAATGCTTTCCTTGCGCCGTCGGAAACTTGGATTTCACCGCAATAGGTATAACCCCATTTTTCAAGAATGCTGAGCATCGCAAGATTGTCAAAATTCGTATCGATTTTGATGCTGAAAACTTGATTTTCTTTGGCGAATTCTTCAAAATAGGTAAAGAACTTTTTGGCCACGCCTTTTCCAGCAACCTCATCTGAAACCGCAATTCGGTGAACGACTAAAAAATCACCTTGAGTTAGCCAAGCGCCATCAATCACATCATAAGTTGGCTCGTCATTGAAAACTAATGCTGCTGAAGCCACAACTTTTCCATTGAGCGTTGCAACATGCGCAATTTCGCGTTGGATGTCGGATTCGACAGTTTGTTCATTGGGATATCCGTTTTGCCATTGGGTACTTCCATCTTCTTTTCGACGACGAATGGCTTGTTGCAAAATTTCCCAAATGGCAGATGCGTCTTCGGGTGTCGCTTGGCGAAATTCAATCTGTTCAATCATTTGATAAAAGTATGAATTGCTCTCTTATTTTAAATTCAAAATTTTAAAATTAAAATGGAAAAAACCAAGAATTGCTTTAAACCTTAAACTTTCAACTTAATCTGCGTGAGGGATTGTAGCAGAAATCCTTTTTTGTGTTTCGATCCTCCTTTGGTGGAGAGGCAAACTCAGCATAACACAAAAAAGATTGACGCAGAAAGCCCGACCGCGTCTCGTCATAAAACGAGACGGGGGCACGCCCATAGCAATTTCAGATTTAGGATTTTTGATTTAGAATTTTATAGTAACTTAAATATTTATCAAAGTGTACAGATTTCCAACAAATTATCAACAAGAAATCAGAAGTTTTTTGTACCTTTGCACCCACTTTGGCGGATTTAGAAACAAAGTATTGAAAAACAAAAGTTTAACCACTCTCAAAACCCCGTTTCCGCTTTATTTTGACTGGTTCATTTTGGGATACAAGGATTATCATTATGTCTAAAGACACAAAACACGAAGAGTTAGAAGATCAAGTATTGGACTTGGGAAAAGCTGACACTCAATCAAACGCAAACATTTCAACTGAAGATTTTGACTGGGAATCTTACGAATCTGGTTTAAACGAAGAAGATCGTAAAGAAAAAGCTCAGTTAGAGAAAATGTACGACGAAACGTTGGATAGCTTAGACGAAAATGCTGTTTTCAAAGGAAAAGTAGTTCGTTTAACTGACAAAGAAGCAATCGTTGACATTAACTTCAAGTCTGAAGGGGTTATCTCATTGAACGAATTCCGTTACAACCCGAACTTAACTGTAGGAGACGAAGTTGAGGTGATGGTTGATACACGTGAAGATAAAAACGGTCAATTGGTTCTTTCTCACAGAAAAGCAAGAACATTGAACGCTTGGGATGCTGTTAACAAAGCACACGATACGCAAGAAATCGTAAACGGTTACATCAAAGCACGTACAAAAGGTGGTATGATTGTAGACGTTTTCGGAATCGAAGCGTTCTTACCAGGTTCTCAAATCGACGTGAAACCAATCCGCGATTACGAACAATATGTTGGTAAAACTATGGAATTCAAAGTGGTTAAAATTAATCCAGAATTCAAAAACGTTGTCGTTTCTCACAAAGCATTGATCGAGGCTGACATCGAAGAACAGAAAAAAGAAATCGTTGCTCAATTAGAGAAAGGGCAAGTATTGGAAGGGGAAGTTAAAAACATCACTTCTTACGGTGTATTCGTTGACTTAGGAGGTGTTGATGGATTGATCCACATCACTGACTTATCTTGGTCAAGAATCAACCACCCATCTGAAATATTGGAAGATGGTCAAAAAATCAACGTTGTTATCTTAGATTTCGACGAAGACAAAACAAGAATCCAATTGGGTATCAAACAATTGGAAAAACACCCATGGGAAGCTTTAGATTCTAACTTACAAGTTGGTGACAAAGTGAAAGGTAAAGTGGTTGTTTTGGCTGACTACGGTGCATTTGTTGAAGTTGCTCCAGGTGTAGAAGGTTTGATCCACGTTTCTGAAATGTCTTGGTCTACTCACTTACGTTCTGCTCAAGATTTCGTAAAAGTTGGTGACGAAGTTGAAGCTGTTATTTTAACATTAGACCGCGATGAGCGTAAAATGTCTTTGGGTATCAAACAATTAACTCCAGATCCATGGACTGACATCACGACTAAATATCCTGTAGGTTCAGAACACAAAGGAAAAGTTCGTAACTTCACTAACTTCGGTGTATTCGTAGAATTGGAAGAAGGTGTTGACGGATTGATCTATATCTCTGACTTGTCTTGGACGAAAAAAATCAAACATCCATCTGAATTCACCAATGTTGATGACGTATTAGACGTTGTTGTATTGGAATTGGATGTTGACGCTCGTCGTTTGTCATTAGGTCACAAACAATTGACTGAAAATCCTTGGGATAAATATGAGTCTAAATATGCTGTTGGAACTCGTCACACTGGAACTGCAGTAGACGTTTTCGACAAAGGAGCTACTATCCAATTCGAAGATGCTGATGTTGAAGCTTTCGCTCCATCAAGAACTTTGGAGAAAGAAGATGGTTCTCGCGTGAAAAAAGGTGATGCTTTGGAATTCGTAGTAATCGAATTCAACAAAGAATTCCGTCGCGTTGTTGTTTCTCACACGGCTACTTTCCGTGAAGAGGAAGAAAAACAAGCGAAAAAAGCAATGGAAAGCCAAACAATCGAAACTTCTACTTTGGGAGATATCGATGAGTTAGCTGAATTGAAAAAGAAAATGGAAGAAGGAGGAAACTAATTCTGACGTTTACTGAATAACCCAAACCGCTCTTGCAAAAGGGCGGTTTTTTTGTTTCCAAATCTTTTCTCCTGTCCTAATGGGTGGGATTTAGTAATTAGAACATAAAATTTTTCTCCCTTTAGGGTCGGGGTAAGAAAAATCAAAAAAACCAAATCTTTTCTCCTGTCCTAATGGGAGTGATTTGGAAATTAGTACATAAAAACTTTTTCTCCCTTTAGGGTCGGGGTAAGAAAAATCAAAAAAAACAAATCTTTTCCCACTGCCCTAAAAGGAGTGATTTGGAAATAGGTGATGAAAATTTTCCACCCTTTAGGGTCGGAGTAAAGAAAATCACAAAAAAACCAAATCTTATCCCCTGTCCTAAAGGGTGTGATTTGGTAATTAGAACATAAAATTTTTCTCCCTTTAGGGTCGGGGTAAGAAAAATTTCACCTTATCTAAAACACAAACCATCCAAATTCTTATTGTTATAGGAGACTGCATAATTCGTTGAATATTCGACGCCATCAAACGAAAAGCCATCTATTTCACCATAATAGGATTCAAACTGCAATTTCAATGGATATATATCTCCAACTTGGACGTGTTTTTTACAATTTTTCTCCTTATTTAAGTTGGGACTAACAATAAGAACAGAGTCTAATTCACCCGTAAAACCTTCAATTAAAAATCCCCAAGAAATGGTATCAATTTTAGTAACAGTGAAATCAACGGAATGGTATTTCAAATGTGATTTATTCTCATCAAAATAACTAGGTTTTTGACAAGCTAAAAGCATAAATAAAAAACAATATTTAAATGCTTTAGTCAACTGTTTTTTTTATAAAATGGATAGACATCAAAACTACTAAGCTTTTTTCATTTTTAGCAATAAAAAAACCCAATCGTTTCGGATTGGGCTTTATTTTGTAGCGAATGAATCTTAGTTCATAATCGCTTTTAATTTTTGTTCTAATTGTGCTTTCGGAACAACTCCTACTACTTTGTCCACAACTTGACCATCTTTGAAAAATAAGATGGTAGGAATGTTACGGATTCCGTATTCAGCTGCGATTTGTTGATTGTTATCTACGTCTACTTTTGCAACGACAGCTTGTCCTTCAAATTCTTGTCCTAACTCCTCAACGATAGGAGCTACCATTCTACATGGTCCGCACCATGTAGCCCAAAAGTCAACCATTGCTGGTTTCCCTGATTCTAAAACGTCTTTTGCAAACGATGTATCTGTTACTTCTAGTGCCATTTGTCAGTTATTTAATGTTTTATTATAATCTCAAAATTAGGATAAAAATATTGAATTCAATCTGTTATTCCATAGGAAAAATCAATTCACCTATAAAATACTTTGTTCTACGAAGTTAATTCACCTATTCTAATTCAAAGCAACTTGCAAATTGGGTATGGCTCTTAATTCCGCTAACATATCTTTGGTGATATCTACTTTTGCATGACTGGCAGGCGCTTTTATCTGAACCTTGTTTTTCATATCATTCATCACAAACAATACATTTTTATCACCTTTGTGGTTGTCAAATACCTTCACCAATGCTTCATAAATTTCTTGTGTCAAATCATTTACGTCGACCGTTACAATTACTTTTTTGGCAATTCCTTCCAGAATTTCACTTAATAATTGCATTCGAGTAATGTTGACAAACATCCTTCTACCGGTTACTTTTCCTTCTTTGTCTTTGAAAACACGTTCCGAAACCATAATTTTCGCTCCAACCATCATATTGGGTTGAAGGAAATGTTTGAATTTCAAGTAATCTTCGCCAAACAACATGAATTCATATTGATCGTCATAATCCTCCAAAACAATGATGCCGAATTCTCGTCCATCTTTACTGGAAACTTTATGTTGGGCGTCGGTTATGATTCCCGCAACGGAAACTTCTCTACCGATTAATTTTTCTTGATTTTCCTTTAACTGACGAAGTGTGGTATTCTGATAGAAATTCAATTCGTCCAAATAATCATCCAACGGATGCGAGGAAATATAAATTCCTACGACATCTTTTTCTCTGTTCAATAATTGAATCGAACTCCAAGGTTGACAGTTAGGCAAATGCGGTTTATGGATTTCAATTTCCTCGGCAAAATCTCCAAACAAAGAACCTTGCGCACTATTTTTGGAATCTTGGAAAGCTGCACCGTATCGGATTAATTTCTCCAAATTCGTGCTTCCGTCTTCCTCGTACATAAATTGCGCTCGGTGCACTTCAAAATCATCAAAAGCACCAGCCATCGCCAGGTTTTCAATTGTTTTTTTGTTGGCTTGACGCAAATCAATTCGTTGGACAAAATCAAAAATGGATTCATATTTTCCATTTTCATTTCGTTCGTTGATAATCGACTCTACCGCATTACTACCCACTCCCTTGATGGCCCCCATTCCAAATCGAATCGCACCTTCCTTGTTCACCGAAAACGCATAGGAACTTTCGTTGACATTTGGCCCCAATACAGGAATACCAAGTGAACGACATTCTTCCATGAAGAAAGTAACGGATTTGATGTTGCTCATGTTGTTACTCAATACAGCCGCCATAAATTCTGCCGGATAATGCGCTTTTAAATATCCTGTATGGTATCCAATCAAGGCATAACAAGTAGAGTGTGATTTGTTGAACGCGTATTCAGCAAAGGCTTCCCAGTCATTCCAAATCTTTTCCAAATTCTTTTTCGGATGGTTGTTCTTCTCTCCTCCTTCCAAAAATTTCGGTTTCATTTTATCTAGAACGTCACGTTGCTTTTTCCCCATCGCTTTACGCAAAACGTCGGCTTCACCTTTGGTAAAATCAGCCAATTTCTGCGAAAGCAACATCACCTGTTCTTGGTAAACGGTAATCCCATAGGTTTCCGCCAAATGCTCTTCCATGTCAGGCAAGTCATAGACAATTTCCTCTTCTCCATGTTTACGCGCGATGAAATTTGGGATATACTGCAATGGACCTGGACGATACAAGGCGTTCATGGCGATTAAGTCATCGAACTTATCGGGTTTCAAGGCACGCATATGCTTTTGCATCCCAGGCGATTCATATTGGAAAATCGCTACTGTTTCCGCTCGTTGAAATAATTCGTAGGTTTTTTTATCGTCTAATGGAATTTCGTCTGGATTGATGCGAATTCCATGGTTTTGTTCAATTAAGTCAATGGCATCGTTGATGATGGTCAACGTTCGAAGTCCCAAGAAGTCCATCTTTAGCAATCCCGCACTTTCTACCACCGAGTTGTCGAACTGCGTAATCAATAATTCCGCATCTTTTGCTACGGCAACTGGCACCAATTCTTTGATGTCTTTTGGTGTAATGATCACTCCACAGGCATGAATTCCGGTATTTCGAAGCGAACCTTCAATGACAGTTGCTTGTTGAAGTGTTTTTCCTTCTAAATTGTCTTGTTCTACAATTCGTTTCAGATCCATGGAATCGACAAATTCATCTGAACCCAAAGCCGATTTCAAGGTTTTCTCATCCATATTGAACAATTTGTTCAATTTAAGATGCGTCTTTTTGGCAATTCTATCTGTATCTGGAAGTGGCAAATCCAATACTCGACCCGTATCGCGAATGGCAGATTTCCCAGCCATCGTTCCATAGGTAATAATTTGCGCTACTTGATTTTTTCCGTATTTGTCCACAACCCATTGAATAATTTTATCACGTCCTCGGTCATCAAAGTCAATATCAATATCGGGAAGTGAGACACGATCTGGATTTAAGAAACGCTCAAAAAGGAGGTTGTACTTAATTGGGTCAACGTTTGTAATTCCGATGCAATAGGCAACTGCAGAACCTGCTGCCGATCCACGACCTGGACCAACCGAAACACCCATTTTTCTCGCCTGCGAGGTAAAATCTTGTACAATCAAGAAGTACCCAGGATAACCCGTACGTTCAATCGTATCCAATTCAAAATCCAAACGTTCTTTGATATCATCGGTGATTTCATCGTATCGTTTTCTGGCACCTTCGTAGGTAATGTGACGCAAATACGCCATTTCTCCTCTTGTTCCGTTGTCAACCTCATCCTCTGGATGTTTGAATTCTTCTGGAATATCGAATTTCGGAAGTAAAACATCACTTGCTAAATCATAAGGTTCGAATTTGGTCAAGAATTCCGATAAGTTTTCAATTGCTTCTGGAATATCGTGAAACAAGGAACGCATTTGATCTTGCGATTTGAAATAGAATTCATCGTTCGGAAAACCAAAACGAGTTCCTCTTCCGCGTCCTATTGGCGTATCTTTTTTCTCTCCATCACGTACACACAACAAAATATCATGTGCTTCGGCGTTGGATTGATTGATGTAAAATGTATTGTTTTGAGCGAGAACTTTCACGCCATACTTTTGTGCAAAGCGAAGCAAAACTTGGTTCACATGCTCTTCTTCTTGCAATCCATGACGAATCAACTCCACATAAAAATCCTCTCCAAACAAATTATGCCACCAGACAAATGCATCTTCTGCTTGGGCTTCCCCAACGTTAAGAATTAAATTGGGAATTTCACCTGTCAAACTACCCGTCGTCGCAATTAAATTTTCTTTGAATTCTTCGATTACATTTTTCCCAACACGCGGATATCCAGCATAATAACCTTCCACAAATCCGCAAGAGGAAATTTTGGATAAATTTTTAAATCCTGCTTTGTTTTTGGCCAACAATAATTGGGTAAAACGTCGATCTGGATTGTCTTTGGTGAATTTTGTTTGGGTATAATTTTCTGAAACATACAATTCACATCCGACAATTGGAATGATGGGTGTTTCTAAACTTGAATTGGCTCTTTTAACCGCTGAAGTAAACTTAAAAGCACCCATTAAATTTCCCATATCCGTAATTCCCACAGCCGGCATTTTCTCATCAATAGCCTTTTGCACCAAAGCATCAATGGATGTTGTGGCAGTTAAAATTGAAAATGAAGTATGGTTGTGAAAATGAAAATAAGGAGCATCTGTCGTGGATTTCGCTTGTTCATTTAAGCCTGCTTCGTCTGATTTCTTTTCTTTATACGCTTGAACTTGTGGATCGATTTGGATATCAAACGGCTCAAAAGGCGTTATATTGATTTCGCGGAATCGGGTATATTCCTCCTCAGTAAGAGAAACATGTTCCTTAGTGAAAACGCCCAATCGCAACAATTCCATAAAGGAACGCGCGGTCGCATTTACGTCGGCAGAGGCATTGTGTGCTTCTTCGAATTTGTATCCAAATAAAACTTCATGAAGTTCTTCTAATTTGGGAGATTTGAACCTTCCTCCACGTCCGCCAGGAATAGCACAGAATTCCGTGGAAAGTTCCATGGTATCTGCAATCGGCAAATCGATTTCTTGGTAGTCCAATCCCAAACGAACAAATTCTGCCCCCACAATTCCTTGGTCAAAACTTAGGTTATGACCTCCTAAAACTTTGGCTTTTGCGACAACTTTGCGAAATTCTTCCACCACTTCAACAAGAGGAAGACCTTCTTGCATGGCTTTTTCGGTCGTAATCCCGTGAATTTGTACAGCATTGAACGGAATATCGTATCCGTCTGGCTGTACAATAAAGTTTTTGTTTTCGATTAATTTTCCTTCTTTATCATGCAATTGCCAAGCAATCTGAACCATACGTGGCCAGTTGTCGGTATCGGTTGGAGGTGCATTATAATTTTTAGGTAAACCTGTGGTTTCCGTATCATAAATCAGGAACATACGCAGCTAAATTTTGGACTTGAATAAAGGTTGAAAGTTACGAATTTTAAGGCAAAATTTGGTCAGGTATTTATAAACAAAGGGCAATTTAATAAAGTGTCAATTTCAGAAAATTTCCACAAGTTAAGGTAGGTTTGAATAAAGATTTTTCTATATTTAACACAAAATCAACATCCTATCAAAACAAAATACATCATAATCACAGGTGCCGCCTCGGGATTGGGGAAAGAATTTGCGAAACTTTATGCTGAAGAAGGTTTGTCGTTAATTCTTGTAGACATCAATGAAAAAATGTTGCGAGAAACCGCTGAAAATCTCCAAAGTCTCCACGATATCCACATCGAAATATTAGTCAAAGATTTATCCTTGGTTCATTCGTCTCAAGAAATTTACGATTTCACCATTTCACATAATCTAAATGTTTATGGTTTGATTAACAATGCTGGTTTTGGTGTTTTTGGAAATTTTTCTGAAACCGATTTGACCGCTGAATTGAACATGGCAGGAGTACATGTATTGACACCGATTGCCTTGACGAAATTATTCTTGAAAGATATGCTTCAAAAAAATGAAGGAGAAATTTTGAACGTTTCTTCTTTAGCTGGATTTCAACCAGGGCCTTTGATGTCAATATATTATTCGACCAAAGCATTTTTGATTTCGTTTACCGAAGCCATTGCCCGAGAGAATAAGGGCTCAAAAGTAAGAATAAGTGTACTTTGTCCAGGAGTAGTTAATACCAATTTCCGTAAGAATGTTTCGGCCAATAAAGAAGCGAAAATCAAATCGATGAATAGCGATCCTCGACAAGTTGCTCAATATGGAATTCAAAAAATGAGAAAAGGCAAAATTGTTTGCCTACCATCTGCTTCTTGTAAATTTTTGGCTTTCCTTCCTCGAATTATGCCCAGAAGTACAGCAAGAGATATAGTATATAGCATACAGGTGAAGAATAGAGGGTAGTTTTCTTGTGGGAAGAGGGAAGTTGGGAGTAGGAAGCTCGAAGTAGGAAGATGGAAGTGGGAGGTTGGATGTGGGAGGACTATACGACTTCTCCGAAGTCGGTTTGGTCGTGAATCTTATTCTAGTTACAGCTATTTGACTTCTCCGAAGTCGTGTTGGCGTTGAAACTTATTCTAATTACAGCTATTTGAACCTCTCTGAGGTCTCGTTGAACTTTCTACGTTAAAATGCGTGAGGGATAGAAGAGAAAATCCTTTTTTGTGCTTCGATTCTCTATCGACGGACAAGCAAAGCACAGCATGGCACAAAAAAGATTGAAGCGGATAGCCCGACGCCATCGCGGAGTGCAATGGAGCGGTGGGGTCACGCCCCAAAAAAATTATGAATTAGATTTCTTCTGAATCGAAGCTTTCTTTGAGTTTCACCAATTCTGCGCGTATGTATTCCATACGTGAAATCAGCTCTACGTCATGTTTAATGGTTACTTTTTCTTGCAATGCAACCTTTGCTCCTTCTAATGTATAGCCTCTTTCTTTGACCAAATGATAAATTAATTTGAGGTTTTTGATGTCCTCGGGTGTGAAGTAACGATTTCCTTTTTTATTTTTTTTAGGCGAAATCACATCGAATTCTTTTTCCCAAAAACGCAGCAATGAAGCGTTCACATTGAATGCTTTGGCTACTTCGCCGATGCTATAATAAAGTTTATCTGGTAGTTCAATTTGCATTAATCCAAAGATACAGACATTTGTTGAGACTTGTCAAGCAAAATTTTGAATTCATCTGGACTTACATCCTGATAAAAATAAGTTACTGGATCAATCGGCTTACCGTCTTTGTGGATTTCATAATGTAAATGCGGACCCGTCGAAAGTCCTGTATTTCCAACATATCCAATAATGTCACCTCTTTTCACAGATTGACCTGTACGAACATTTGATTTTTGCATATGCGCATACAGGGTTTCAAATCCGTATCCATGGTTGATAATGACCAAATTTCCGTATCCGCCTTCACGTCCAGAAAGTTTTACTTTCCCATCTCCGGTTGCATAAATTGGCGTTCCAACATGTGCTGAAAAGTCAGTTCCAGCATGCATTTTACTGATTTTTAAAATCGGATGCATACGCATACCAAATCCAGAAGCCAAACGCGTTAAATCTTTATTAGCAACTGGTTGAATTGCGGGTAAATGACGCAACATTTTGTCTTTTTCTTTTGCACTGATGACTACTTCATCCAATGATTTGGATTGAATCACCATTTGCTTGTTCAAAATGTCAATATTTTTGGCAACATCTGTCACCAAATCTCCATAGGTCCAATCGGTAAATTTTGAATAGCGATTGACTCCACCAAATCCTGCTTTACGAACATCTTCTGGAATCGGATCCAATTCAAAATAACTACGGTATATATTGTTATCGCGATTTTCGATTTGACTTAAAACTTCTTGGGATTGTTTGACTTTTTTATTTAACAATTCGTATTGAAATTTCATTTCTTTTAACTCTGCAGCCAAAGTGTTTTCTTCTGGCGTATTGAATTTACTGCTGAAAATGAATCCGGATATGATTCCGAAAAAAGCGGTTACAATCAAAAAAGCAATTAGGTTACGAATTTTACGTAATCCTTTATTTTTAATAGGTTTTAAGGTGGTGGTTTGTGCGTTGTATTTGTATTTTTTTTCCCCCATTCTTACAAGTGTAATTATTATCTTTGTGTGCTCGACAAAATAACGGAAAAAATAACCCCGTTGTTGTTAACGAAATGGTAAAATAAATTTAATTAAATGGACTCCAAACAAATACGTAAACAATTTTTAGAATTCTTTGAAAACAAACAACATTTAATCGTCCCTTCTGCGCCAATCGTTTTGAAGGATGACCCGACGTTGATGTTCAATAATTCGGGGATGGCGCAATTCAAAGATTTCTTCTTGGGATATAAAAAACCAACATCTCAACGTATTGCCGATACGCAGAAATGTTTACGTGTTTCTGGAAAACATAACGATTTGGACGATGTGGGGAAAGATACTTACCACCACACCATGTTTGAAATGTTGGGAAACTGGTCTTTTGGCGATTATTTCAAGAAAGAAGCGATTGATTGGGCTTGGGAATTGTTGACGGAAGTGTACAAAATTCCTAAGGAAAATCTGTACGTAACGGTTTTTGAAGGTGATCAAAAAGATGGAACGGCGCAGGATAATGAAGCGTTGGAGCTTTGGAAAGCGCACGTTGCCAAAGACCGTATTTTGTTTGGAAATAAAAAAGATAACTTCTGGGAAATGGGTGAGACGGGTCCTTGTGGTCCTTGTTCGGAAATCCATGTGGACATACGTTCGGCAGAAGAAAAAGCAAAAGTTCCTGGGAAAGATTTGGTCAATATGGACCATCCGCAAGTAATTGAAGTTTGGAACTTGGTTTTTATGGAGTATTTGCGCAAAGCCGATGGTTCTTTGGAAATTTTACCTGCGAAAAGCATCGATACGGGAATGGGATTTGAACGTTTGGCGATGGTTTTACAAGGAAAAACTTCGAATTACGATACCGACATTTTCCAACCTTTGATTGCTGAATTGGAAAAAATTTCAGGAAAAAAATATGGTGCTGCTGAAGCGACCGATATTGCCTTCCGCGTGGTGGTGGATCATTTACGTGCGGTTTCTTTTGTGATTGCCGACGGACAATTGCCTTCAAACACAGGTGCTGGATATGTAATTCGCCGAATTTTACGTCGTGCCATCAGTTATGGCTACCGATTTTTGGGTTTGAATGAAGCCTTCATCTATAAATTAATTCCAATTTTCAGAGATCAAATGGGCGAATTCTTCCCAGAATTGGAAAAACAAGGACAATTGGTAACCGAAGTTATTAAAGAGGAAGAAACGAATTTCTTACGTACTATCGAACAAGGTTTGGTTCGTTTGGATAATTTCATTCAAAACAATTCAGATATCAAAGAAATTCCAGGTGATGTCGTATTTGAATTGTATGATACATTTGGATTTCCTGCAGATTTGTCTAGAATCATTGCCGAAGAGAAGAATTTGACGATTGACGAAAAAGGATTCGAAGCAGAAATGGAGAAGCAAAAGCAACGTTCCAAATCGGCGACTTCTTTTTCAGCTTCTGACTGGACGATTTTGATGGAGGATGCAACCGAAGAATTCATTGGATACGATTATATGGAAGCTGACGTGAAAATCACGCGTTACCGTCAAGTCGAAAATAAAACCGGAACTTTTTATCAATTGGTTTTCCAAGCGACTCCTTTCTACGCAGAAAGCGGTGGACAAGTTGGTGATTCCGGATGGATCGAAAGTGAATTTGAGAAAATTGAAATTGTCAATACCAAAAAGGAAAATAACTTAATCGTTCATTTCACAACGGAATTGCCTTCGAACTTGAATGCAAGTTTTCATGCACAAGTAGATGTGGAGCGTAGAAATCACATCATGCGTAACCACACCGCAACGCATTTGTTACACCAAGCTTTGCGTGAAGTTTTAGGTACGCACGTGGAACAAAAAGGTTCGTATGTAGGTCCAGATTATTTGCGTTTTGATTTTTCGCACTTCAATAAAATGACCGACGAAGAAATCAAAGAAGTTCTTCGTTTGGTGAATATGCGCATTGTGGAAAGAATTCCATTAGAAGAAAAACGTTCGGTTCCTTTCAAAAAGGCTTTGGAAGAAGGCGCAATGGCTTTGTTCGGTGAAAAATATGGTGATGTTGTTCGAATGATCAAATTTGGTGATTCGATCGAATTATGTGGTGGAACGCACGTTCAAAACACGGCAGATGTTATCATGTTCAAATTGCAAAGCGAAAGTTCTAGTGCGGCGGGAATTCGTCGAATCGAAGCGACTACGGGACTTGCTGCGATTGAAGAATTGAAAGAAACCTTTACAAAATACAACCAGATTTTAGCGGAATTGAAAAATCCGGCTGATCCGATTGATGCGGTTCAAAAATTGGTCGATGAAAACAAAGACCTTAAAGCGCAATTGGAAAAATTTGTGTTGCAACAAGCGAATTCCGAAAAAGAAAACTGGAAAAAAGCCTTCCAAAACATCAATGGTGTGAATTTCTTGGCGGTTCGTACAAGTTTGGATGCCAACGCCATTAAACAAATTGCTTTCCCATTGAGAAAAGAATTGGAAAATGTTTTGTTGGTTGTGGCTTCAGATGCCGACGGAAAACCATCGATCACGGTTTCAATTTCAGATGAATTGGTTGAAAGCAAAGGATTGAACGCGGGTCAAATCGTTCGCGAATTAGGAAAAGAAATCCAAGGTGGCGGCGGCGGACAAGCTTTCTTTGCTACTGCCGGAGGAAAAGATGTCTCTGGATTGGATAGAGCTTTGGAAAAAGCAAAAGGATTGATTTAATACTTGGTTTCAAGTTAAAGATAGAACAACCCTGTCAGAGTTTTGAACTTTGACAGGGTTTTTATTGCACAAAAAACTCCGCTGAGAAACTAATAAACTCAACGGAGCAACTCTATAAAGAGATTCACACTATACTCAATATTGTTCTAGTAGATAATTAATCAAATCGGTTGTGGTAACAATTCCTACTAATTTTCCTTGTTCTACTACGGGAATGGAGTGGAAACTTTGTTTGGATAAAATTTCAGCTACTTCTTTGATGGTTGTGTCAGATTCTACCGTTACGGGAACTCGCGTCATTACTTGTGGAAGGGTGTACATATCGTAGACAACCGAATCAACAGTTTCTTCATTTTCATTTAAATCAGCATAACTAATTCGCAACAAATCGGAACGGCTAATAACTCCTACAACTCGATCTCCTTCTACCACTGGAATGTGTCGAATGCTGTGTTTGTTGAATAACTTTTCGGCATCGTACAAGGATTGGGTTGGATCTAATTTTACCAAATCTTTGGTCATGATTTCAGTAACGGGAACTCTTTGTTTCATATCAATTTGCTTTTAAATGATTTACTAATCTTTTTATTTTCTAGCTCTAAGTTCCTCAAAAGATTGGTTTTACGAAATGATTTGGAGCATTTGAAATTTGAAAAAAATTTCTTATCTTAAAAGATGTTCTTCATACAAGAAAAAAAGGCTTATTGCGTTATGTACATTATTGTTACTTTTGCGTGATGACAAAAAAGCTTGCGTTTGTATTTTTATTCTTGACTGTCTTTGGCTTTGGCCAAGATGGTACACGCGTTTACGAATTTGTCAACATCACAACTTCACCGCGTCAAGCAGCTTTGGGTGGAAATGCTCAATCCATGTGGGATGCAGACCCCAATATGACGTATTGGAATCCAGCCTTGGCCAATGAACAATCTCATGGGCAAGTGGCATTGAACTACGTTAGTTATATGGCTGATGTGAAATTTGGAACCTTTTCTGGGGTTTATCAGTACGATGATGATGAATTCTTTTCCTTGAATGCTCAATACATCGATTATGGTGATTTCAGAGGTGCAGACGAAAATGGAAATTTAACCGGTGATTTCTCTGCGAAAGACGCTATGATCAGCTTGGGATACGCTTTGAATCTAAGTGATTTTTTCACCGTTGGAGCAAGTGCAAAATACATCAATTCAAGAATTGAAAGTTATTCGTCTCATGCCATTGCGGCTGATGTCGGAATTGTTTTCCACGATATCGACTATAATACCAATGTTTCTTTGGCTGTTCGAAATTTAGGGTTTCAATTGCAAACCTATGCAGGCACGAAAGAAAAAATGCCTTTGCAAATTAATTTAGGAATGTCTCATAGGTTGGAACACGTGCCTTTGGAATTGAGTTTAACTTTGCATGATTTACAGAAATTTGATATTTCCTATGGAGTTGATGACAATGGAAACGAACCGAAATTTGGACGAAAATTCATTGATCACGTTTCGATGGGAGCCGAATTATTTCCAGGAAGAGGATTCAATTTACGTTTAGGCTATAATTTCAAACGTGGAAATGAATTGGCAATTGATGATAAACGAACTTTTGCCGGATTGACCTATGGATTTGGTTTGCGAATTAGTTCGTTCCGCTTTGATTTTGCGCATGCCAATTATTATCGAGGTGCCAATTCTACGCAT
Source organism: Moheibacter stercoris (assembly GCF_040545805.1). Taxonomy (NCBI): domain Bacteria; kingdom Pseudomonadati; phylum Bacteroidota; class Flavobacteriia; order Flavobacteriales; family Weeksellaceae; genus Moheibacter; species Moheibacter stercoris. The sequence continues at coordinate 400,187 of NZ_JBEPMO010000001.1, read as the reverse complement.
TTCGGAATGATCATCAATTTAGACCGTTTGATTCAAGGTCGAAACTACTGGAGAAGCAATCCGTATTATTAAATTCTGATTGTTGATTGCTGATTTCTGATTTAAAACAATAAGGTATTAAGGTGGTTAAGGTTAGTAAGAAAAAGCCTTCCTATTGCTATCATTGATTTATAATTTATTTCTATTTTCTCCCTTCACTACTCTTCTCTTCTTTCTACTTTCTGAATTCTACTTTCTACCTTTCAATTGCGTGAGGGATGGAGGCATTGTTTGAGCTCTTCCCGAAAGCTTTCGGGAAAGCGAGTGCCGAGAGCCCGACCGCGGCGCGGAGTGCAACGGAGCGGCGGGGACACGCCCTAAGATTGAGTTGAGATTTTGGATTGCTGATTTTCGATTTATGAGTTGTTCGTACAAATCGAAATAAATTTCAAATCAAAAATTCTTAATTCTAAATTCTTAATTCTAACTTTGCCCTATGCGTGACCTCATCATTGCGATAGACGGATTTTCGTCCACAGGTAAAAGTACTCTTGCCAAATTATTGGCAAAGGAGTTGGGCTATTTGCACATTGATAGTGGTGCCATGTATCGCGCTATTTCTTTGTATGCATTGGAAAATGGGATGATTCATGGTGAGGAAATCAACGAGGCGGAATTGTTGCCACAGCTCGAATTTATCGATGTACATTTTGAATGGAATCCTGAAACGGGTCGAAATGAAATTTACTTGAACGGTGAAAATGTAGAAGAAAAAGTCCGTGAGATGGAAGTTTCGTCCAAGGTAAGTTTGATTGCCAAAATTCCTGAAGTACGCGCTCATTTGGTGGAATTGCAACGAAAATTGGGCAAAAACAAACGCATTGTGATGGATGGTCGAGATATTGGGACTACGGTTTTTCCTGATGCTGATTTGAAGATTTTCTTGAATGCTTCAGCTGAAGAACGCGCCAAACGCCGTTATGAGGAAATGCTAAAAACCGATCACCCTGCAAGCTTTGAGGAAGTAGTCGCCAACATCAACGAACGCGATCGTATCGATTCTACGCGTGAAGTTTCTCCTTTACGAAAAGCCGATGATGCGGTTTTGGTGGACAATGGAAGATTGACCCCTCAAGAGACTTTGCAAGAAGTTCTAGAAATTATCCAAAATCTTCCCAAATAATCTTCCTAGTTTCTTTTTGAACTAAGGTTTCAAACTTTTTATCAAGTCAAATTCGCAGTTGATAAATTTTACCTATTGAATTTCTTGGTGTTAGCTGATTTTTGTACTGAATATTGTGTAATTAGTAGATTTAGATTCCCTTAAAATTTCACACAAAGGGTTCTCTCATTCTCAATTTTTAAAATGTGTATCAAAGTCCTTTTATGTTTGTAAAAGGATTTTTTAGTACTTTAGAAACATGAAGTTTCGATTTGATTTAAAATACTTTCTACTTTTTATTGGGTTATTGATTGTGGAAATTCTTATAGCATTGTATGTAAGCAATCCGATGATCCGCGGTTCTGTAGGCGATGTTTTGGTAGTGATCTTGATCTATTGTTTCATCCAATCTTTTTTTGCATGGAACAAGAAAAAGACCATCATTGGCATTGGAATTTTTGCGATTTTGGTCGAAATATCTCAAGCTTTTCATTTAGTAGAAAAACTAGGACTCCAAGATTCAAAATTCTTTTCCACCATCATCGGGACGACCTTTGACCTCAACGATATTTGGGCTTATTTAGCAGGCTGTACCGTGGTTTGGTTATTGGAATTTTATGAGGATAAACCGACAAAAAGAAATAAAAAACTACTCCGTTTCTGAGCCGTTATTCTGCGCCAATTTTTTGTTTAATTCGGCTTGAAATTCTTCCAAAACTGGTTTCACCGTGCTTTCTGGTAAATCAGAAATTCTGATGTACATCAATCCATCGATGGCGTCATTGAATTTTGGATCGACATTGAATCCGATCAATTTTGCATTTTGTTTGATGTATTTTTTGATCAATACAGGAAGTCTTAAAACGTTTGGTTCGATTTCATCAATCAACTTATCAAACTTATTCAAATCGGCTTCTGCTTCGTCAAAAAAGAATTCTTTGTCCTCGTCTTTTAGTTTCAATTTGAATTCATTTTTAGGACGTACATATTGCGCCACATACGGATCGTAATAATGCGACTTCATGAATTCAATCATCAAAGATTTAGAAAAATCGGAGAATTGATTGGAAATGGAAACGCTTCCAATGATAAATTTCTGTTCTGGATTTCGCAAGGTAACATGGACAATTCCTCTCCACAAAAGAAACAAAGGCATCGGTTTTTGTTGATAGGCTGGAACGACAAACGCTCTTCCCATTTCGATGCATTTTTTGAAAAAAGGATGCAATTCGGGTTCTATATGGAACAATTCGTTTAAATAAAATCCATTTACACCATATTGCTCATAAACCTCCTTCCCTAGCGCCATACGATAGGCTCCGACCAATTTTTTGGCGTCTTGGTCCCATAAAAATAGGTGATGATAATGCACATCATAACGATCCAAATCGATTTCTTCGTTGGTTCCTTCACCAATCTCACGGAAAGTAATTTCTCGCAAACGACCTATTTCTCTCAATAAATTGGGAATATCATCTGCTTTTGTAAAAAAACATTCGTAATTATTATTGGTAAACAACAAGGCGTCTGGAATCTTTCTCAAATTGTCGATTTCCTTCTCAATCAATTCGGGAGAAGTCTCTTCCACAATCGCTTTGGGCGTTTTCGGTTTGGAATTAAAGGAAATGGTTGTTGGAATTTTTAAAGTTTCCAACAAGGATTTGCTTTGGGTATAATAGGTAGACAAAGCATAGGTTTTCTTGCGAAGGAATTCAGAAAAACTTTCAATGTCCGTAAATTCTTGTTGTTGTTTGGGAAGAATTGGTTTCCCGATGCGAATTTGAATGGGTTTTGTTCGTGGACGAACCATTTCAGATGGCAACATAGCCGTTTGCAAATTGGGATGCATGGCAGCCATTCTGTAGAAAACGGGACTATTTTTGGCTCTGAAATACATGGGGATGATCGGAACATTGAGTTTTTTGATCAACTTAATGGCTGATTCTTGCCATTCACGATCCGAAACATTTCCTTCATCATCTTTGGCAGAAACTTCTCCTGCTGGAAAAACGCCTAAACAACCACCATCTTTGATATGCTGAATCGCTGCTCGCATTCCTGAACTGCTGCTATACACTTCTTTTCTGGTTTCAAACGGATTGACCGCAATCACCATGGGTTCCAAAGGCTTAATTTTATGCAAAAGGAAATTTCCCATGACTTTAAAATCTGGGCGAATTTGACCAATAATATGCATCATCAAAATTCCGTCTAAGGCACCAAGCGGATGGTTGGATACGATAAAGAATGGTCCTTCTTTTGGGATTCTTTTCAAATCTTCCTCGTGAAGTTCATATTTGGTATCCAAATCTTCCAGTAAAAACTGAAGAAAATCTGGAGCCGACTTTCCATACCCACGATTGTATAAATCATTGATTTTGGAGATTCCACCAAATCGTTTGTAAAACCATGCAATAGGATACCCCAATGGTCCTAATTTTTTCAAGCCAGCCGCTTGAATAATATCTTTTGTATTGACTAAAACCATTATTCTTTTACAATAATTTGTAATGTATTCTTGATGATTTGACGAAGCAATTCTTTTCCTTTATAAAACGAATAAGAAGATTTTTCATCGAAATGTCTTAAGGTATATAAAGATACATTTTTTTCATAATCAATCTTATATCCGCTTTCTACGTTTAATAGAAATTCATCCAAATGCAAATATTTATCTTCCAAACAAAGGGAAAGACTGATGGCCGAATTCTGCATCATATTCACATTGATTTTTAGTGCATACAGCCGATTGAAAATATCGCTGATCTTGTCTTCGGTAATAAAAGAAAAATCTTTGGTCGTCAAGGTAATTAGATTTTGATCTTTTTTCACAATGTAACAAGGTAAAAAAGGATCTAATCGTAATTCCTTTTGAATTTCCGTTCCTGGATTTTCTGGGTTTAAAAAGGATTTTACGTAAAAAGGAATTTCCTTTTGACGCAAAGGTTGCATGGTTTTGGGGTGAATAACAGAAGCACCATAATACGCAAGTTCAATGGCTTCTTCGTAAGATATTTTGTTCAATAATTGTGCATCATCAAAAAACCTTGGATCGGCATTCATTACGCCTGGAACATCTTTCCAAATCGTCATACTTTCTGCGTCCAAACAATAGGCGATTATGGCTGCTGTATAGTCAGATCCTTCTCTTCCCAACGTGGTCGTAAAGAAATTAGGATCAGATCCCAAAAATCCTTGGGTGATGTAAAAAGGTCCTTTTTCCAAATTGGCGAAATTCTTTTCGGTTTCAGACCAATTGATTTTCCCTTCGCGATAGGTATCATCCGTTTTGATAAAATCACGAACATCAATCCAAGTATTTTCAATTCCGATGGAATTCAAATACGCGCTAACAATTTTGGTCGAAATTAACTCACCACAACAAACCACTTGGTCGTATACAAAATTGTAATTCGGTGATTTATTTCGTCTTAAAAAAGCATTGATATCCTCAAAAAACTGATTAATTGAATAAAATACTTCCTCGGAATCTTGAAATAGATCTTTTGCAATCTTTAGATGTTGTTCTTCAATTTCTTTGATTTTGGAAACATAATCTCCTTTCTCAAAATACAGTTCAACAACAGTTTCCAAAGCATTGGTTGTTTTTCCCATTGCAGAAATCACCATAAAAGTTTCCTTATATCCCGTAAACTCTAAGACATCAGCAATATTTTTAACTCCCTCTGCATCTTTGACAGAAGCACCACCAAACTTGAAAACTTTCATTTGCGATTAGGCTATTCTATTAAATGAGCAAATATAATGATGTTGTTGACGAAATAAAAGGTGGAAGTTTTATAATTTTTCGATATTTGTATGAGTCAAAAAAATACCATCATGAATTTAGAATCAGGGCAAACATTAGGTGAATTTATCATTGAGAATCAACAAGATTTTCAATATTCAACCGGTGAATTAAGCCGTCTTATTTCCTCTATCAAATTAGCCACAAAAGTCGTAAACCACAAAGTAAACCAAGCAGGTTTGGTTGATATTTTGGGAAAATTTGGAGCGGAAAATGTACAAGGGGAAGAACAACAAAAATTGGATGTTTTTGCCAATGAAGTTTTTATCAAAACCTTGAGCCAACGTGAAGTGGTTTGTGGAATTGCTTCTGAAGAAAATGATGATTTTATTGAAATTGTCAATCAACAAAATTCTACCAAAAGCAAATATGTGGTTTTAATTGACCCTCTGGATGGGTCTTCCAATATTGATGTGAATGTTTCGGTTGGAACTATTTTCTCCATTTATAGAAGAGTAACACCTGAAGGAACTCCTGTTCAAATGGAAGATTTCTTACAACCTGGAAACAAACAAATCGCTGCTGGATATGTGATTTACGGAAGCTCTACCATGTTAATTTATACAACAGGAAACGGTGTAAACGGATTTACCTTGAATCCTTCGATTGGAACCTTTTATTTGTCACACCCAAAAATGCAGATTCCAGAAGATGGAAAAATTTATAGTGTGAATGAAGGAAATTATGCGTTGTTTCCTCAAGGTGTAAAAAATTACATCAAATATTGTCAAATGGAAGAAGATAATCGTCCGTATACCTCAAGATACATTGGTTCTTTGTGTGCAGATTTTCATCGCAATATGCTAAAAGGCGGAATTTATATTTATCCGTCTGGAACCAAAAGCCCAAATGGAAAATTACGTTTGTTGTACGAATGTAACCCAATGGCATTTATTGCTGAACAAGCTGGTGGAAAAGCATCTGACGGATTTAACCGAATTATGGACATTCAACCAACAGAATTGCACCAACGTGTTCCATTTTTCTGTGGATCGAAAAGTATGGTCGAAAAAGCCGAAGAATTTATGGCAAAAGGATAAATGAAAAAAGCTCCGTTTGAGGGACGGAGCTTTTTATCTTAATTAACACATGAGGACAATTTATTTTACTAAATTCCGAATATTTAAATAACAAAGTCCGTGCCAAACTTTATTTATTGTTTCATTAATTCATAGTTTTTGGCCAAATTTCCTGAAATTTCATTTCCTTCAGTATCCAATTGGATTAATTTCCCTTCGGCGACGAAATAATACACAGGTGGCGTATCAATTCCTTCGGCGCTAATTCGGTTCCCATCTTCCATCCAAGTATAATCTCCAATTTCTTTGATTTCTTCATTGGACTTCCCTAAATATTTGATAGTACTTGTATAAGTTTCGTCCTGATTTAAGGTAATGGTCGTTTCAATTCCTTCACAATCTGCGCAAGGCAAAACACCTTTGTAGGTTCCTACATAATCCAAAGAATTTTTGGCGTTGTGTTCATCTTTAAATTCTTCTGTGGGTTGAGGATCTATTACTGATTCTTCTTTTTTGGTTTCACAGCTGATGGCTAAAAACAGCATCATTACTGTGGGGATTAGTATTTTTTTCATAGTCTGTAATTTATTCTATTAGTGATTCAAATAATGATTAAAATTAAACGTTATAGTCGAAACTAATCAAAGATATGAAAACAATTTCATTTTTAATGTTGGGCTTATTGATGGGTATATTCATCAATTCTTGTTCCAATAATGACGACGATGATGGTCAGCATAACGGAAACACAACCGGAATTCTGATAGATGGAACTTGGAAGGTGACAGTTTTCCAGGAAGATAACACAAATCAAACAACTCATTTTAATGGATATGCGTTTGAATTTAAATCGACAGGTGTTCTAACGGCAACCAATGATTTATTGGCGATGACGGGAACTTGGAACAATGGAGGTGATGATAGTGGAAATAAGTTGGTGATTGATTTTCCAACAGCTGCAGATGATTCACCTTTTGAGGAAATTTCGGAAGATTGGGACATTGTGACGAAAACCTCTACCAAAATTGAACTGAAACATGTGAGCGGCGGAGATGGAAGCGTCGATTTGCTAACATTTGAAAAAATTTAAATGAAAAAGACCGATCTTAAAAAAATCGGTCTTTTCTATAATAATGCGGTTTATCTTCTTTTCCCTCCAAACTTACCACCCGATTTTCCACCGGATTTTTTATTAGGGTTCGACTTCCCTACTCGTGCTTGAGAGGATGGTTTTTTGTATTTCTTTTTGAAAGTTACTTCTTGTACAACCTCTTTTTTGGGCTTTTTGGGTTTTGGTTTTTTATTCGCCTTGGCTTCTTCGTTTTTTTCGGATTGTTCGGTCAATCGTTTGAGTTCGGCTAATTCTTCAGCGGTTAAATCGCGGTGCTGCCCTACGCCCACATTGAGCGAAAGGTTCATAATACGAACACGTTCTAATTTGGTCACGTTGTAGCCGAAATAGTCACACATACGACGGATTTGACGGTTCAATCCTTGAATCAAGATAATTTTAAAAACCTTGGAGCTAATTTTCTCGACTTTACATTTTTTGGTATTGACGCCTAAAATAGGAACGCCTGTTTGCATACGTTTCACGAAATCATCTGTAATGGGTTTGTCAACCGTAACGATGTATTCTTTTTCGTGGTTGTTACCCGCACGAAGAACTTTGTTGACGATGTCTCCATCACTTGTCAATAGGATAAGACCTTGGGAATCTTTGTCGAGTCGTCCGATGGGGAAAATACGTTGTCCGAGCGATAAATAATCGATAATGTTATCTGGATCTGAAAGATCGGTGGTGCAGGTAATGCCCACGGGCTTGTTGAGCATAAGGTAAACGGCCATTTCGATATCCTTCGGCTCAATCTCCACGTCGTTGACCTTGACAATATCTCCTGGTTTGATGTGTTGCCCCACTTTGGCAATGCGCCCGTTGATGGTTACTTGTCGGTTTTCAATGTATTGATCGGCTTCGCGTCTTGAACAGAATCCGCTTTCACTGATGTATTTATTGAGTCGGATTGTTTCTTTTTCCTCCATAGGGCAAAGGTAGAGTTTAGATTTGAGATTTTGGATTGCTGATTATTGATTTTAAAATAGAGAATTAAGAATAAAGTGAATAGAAAAATGACAGAAAATTAATATTTAAAGATTGGCTATGGGAAAGGGTTTGCGGTAGTTATTTAGAATGATTACATTCTTGCCAAAGCTCCTGCAGGAGTTGCCAAAGGCTCTGCAAGGAATTGACTTTGGAATTGAAGGAAATTTTGATGATGGATTTAAGATTTCTGATTGTGGATTTCTGATTGCGGATTTGAAATAGTTAGGAATTAAGCGTAATAAGGTAAATTAGTGGTTAGGTAGTTATAAACCGCAGAGGGCGCGGAGGTTTTTGAATTCGGTTGACGCAAAGGGTGCAGAGGTTTTATGTTTTTTTTTAAAAAGGTGTTTTGGGATGGAATTTTGTTGGTTTATCGGGTTTGAGTGAGGGATAGTAGTGGATATCCTTTTTGGGGTTGATATCTGCATTTTAATAATGCCTTCGACTTCGCTTAGGCACCCCATAAATTTTGGTTTTCACATAGTTTTCCCAAAAAGATAGGAACGGATAGCCCGACCGTGACGCGGAGTGCAACGGAGCAGCGGGGGCACGCCCAAATTTTAATTTTTTTTTTGATTGATGATTGTTGATTTATGATTTTAACCGCAGAGAACGCAAAGGTTTTATACTTTTTTAACGCAAAGAACGTGGAGCGGGGCAAACTGTCAATTTGTGTAGTTTGAACCCTGTTAGGGTTTGCAACCCTAACAGGGCTGGTATAAAAAAAGCGGACATTTCTGTCCGCTTCTGTTTTATTCTGAATTTTTGAATTGTACTTGATACTTGGTTCTAAGTACCAGCTACTCATCATAAATTACATCATCCCCGGCATACCGCCCATTGGTGGCATTGCTGGTTCGTCTTTTTTGATTTCTGTGATAACTGCTTCTGTCGTAATCAACATACCTGAAACAGATGCTGCATTTTCTAATGCTACACGTGAAACTTTAGTTGGGTCGATAATCCCTGCTTCGTACATATTTTCGTACACGTCTTTTTTCGCGTTGTATCCGAAATCTGCAGTTCCTTCTTTTACTTTTGCTACAACTACTGAACCTTCTCCACCTGCGTTTAAAACGATTTGGCGTAATGGTTCTTCGATAGCGCGACGTACGATGCTGATACCTGTTGTTTCGTCTGCATTTTCACCTTGTAAGTTTGCTAAAGAAGCCAATGAACGAACGTAAGCTACACCTCCACCTGGAACGATTCCTTCTTCAACTGCAGCTCTTGTTGCGTGCAATGCGTCATCGATACGGTCTTTTTTCTCTTTCATCTCTACTTCTGAAGCAGCTCCTACATAAAGTACCGCAACTCCTCCTGCTAATTTCGCTAAACGTTCTTGTAGTTTTTCACGATCGTAGTCTGAAGTTGTTGATTCAATTTGTGCTTTGATTTCGTTTACGCGCGCTTTGATTTGTGCTTCGTCACCCGCTCCGTTAACGATGGTTGTATTGTCTTTGTCGATTTGAACTTTCTCTGCAGTTCCTAACATATCTAAAGTTGCGCTTTCTAACGAGTATCCTCTTTCTTCTGAAATCACAGTACCCCCTGTTAAGATTGCAATGTCTTCTAACATTGCTTTTCTTCTGTCACCAAATCCTGGTGCTTTAACAGCAGCAATTTTCAAAGATCCTCTCAAACGGTTTACTACCAAAGTTGCCAATGCTTGTCCTTCTACTTCTTCTGAAATGATCATCAAAGGACGTCCAGATTGTGCTACTGGCTCCAATACTGGTAAGATGTCTTGTAAGTTAGAAATCTTTTTGTCGTATAATAAGATGTACGGATTGTCTAATTCTGCAACCATTTTGTCTGGGTTGGTTACGAAATATGGAGACTGGTATCCTCTGTCGAATTGCATTCCTTCTACTACGTCCACAGTAGTGTCAGTTCCTTTTGCTTCTTCTACGGTGATTACACCTTCTTTTCCAACTTTAGCGAAAGCTTCTGCGATCAAAGAACCGATGGTATCGTCGTTGTTAGCAGAAATGGATGCTACTTGTTTGATTTTGTCAGAGCTATCTCCTACTTCTTGAGATTGTTCTTTCAAGTTAGCAACTACAGCAGCAACTGCTTTGTCGATCCCTCTTTTTAAATCCATTGGGTTTGCACCTGCAGCTACGTTTTTCAATCCTTCACGAACGATTGCTTGTGCTAATACGGTTGCAGTTGTTGTTCCGTCACCGGCAACGTCATTGGTTTTAGAAGCTACTTCTTTTACCATTTGAGCTCCTAAGTTTTCGATTGGATCTGCCAATTCGATTTCTTTTGCAACAGAAACTCCGTCTTTTGTTACGTGTGGTGCACCGAAAGATTTTTCTAAAACTACGTTTCTACCTTTTGGACCTAATGTTACTTTTACTGCATTTGCCAATGCATCGACACCTCTTTTTAAAGCGTCTCTTGATTCGATATCAAATTTTATGTCTTTTGCCATTTTTCTTTGAGTTTAAAGTTTGATGTTCAAAGTTTAAAGTGATTATCAGGACAGGAAACTTTGAACGAGAAACCTGCAACCTGAAACGTCATTAATTAAACAATTGCTAAGATGTCAGATTCTCTCATGATAAGATAATCTTTACCATCCCATTTCAATTCAGTACCTGAATATTTCCCGTATAAAACTTTGTCACCTACTTTTACAGTCATAGGTTCGTCAACTTTACCTCCACCAACAGCTACAATTGTTCCTTGTTGAGGTTTTTCTTTTGCTGTATCAGGGATGATGATTCCTGATGCTGTTTGCGTTTCAGCAGGAGCTGGTAAAACTACCACGCGATCTGCTAATGGTTTAATTGTAATTTCTGACATATTTCTAAATTTTATATTAAGATTAATTGACCTCAATACTGACGAAAAATGTGCCATAGTTCGTCAAGCTCACTATTCCACCCAATTTCTGACATTTTGGAAAGTAAAAAAGTCATTAAACTGACAAGTTGTCGGAAGGATGACTGTTAATCTCAACAAATTTGTCATTTGACCTTCTTAAAGAATGATTTTTTTTATTGAATCTCGAATTATATAAAGCCTTAATCATTATTATGTTAGCTTAAAAGTAAATCTTATTAATACTAATCAAAACCTAGCCACAGGAATTTCCAAAAAGAGCTTGGCTATATTTGTACAAATTTTATTCAAAGATTTTTCCATTTTGCCATCAATATTCAAACATAATCCAATCAAAACTCTATTTGCAATCTTGACTATATGGATGGGGTTTATCTCACCCAAAGCTCAAGAAATTTTGCCCATAGATTTGAGTGAATGGAGGCGAAATCAGCAAGAAATTTTAGGTAAAAACCCAGAATTATATCTTGAGAACACTCAAGAGCTGAAAAAACGTGCCATTCAATTGGGTGATCAGAGGGCAGAATTAATGGCGCTTGATGCAAATTGTACCTATAGCAAAGTACGTAATGATTTTGACCAAATGTTGAAATACGCCAAAACCTTGTTGACTAAGGCTCAAGAATATAAACAAATTACCTATGAGGTAATGGCCAGAAAACATTTGTTTGAAGCACTCATCTTTAGTGATTTGGAAGAAGAAGCTTTCAATGAGCTTCAATTGGGAACAAAATTGGCGGAAAGTCTAAAGGAAGATCAAGAATTGGACTTGCTTACTTTGGCCGATATATATATTGCCAACTCCAATTATTATTCGCAGCAAAAAGATTTTCAAAAGCAGTTTGAATACATTCATATTGCTGGGAAATATTTTAAAAAAATACAAAACAAATCTCTAAAAGATCGTTTGCTATATATCCACCATTCCAATCTCGCAGTGGTGAATTATCAATTGGACAGGGAAGATTCGGCTGTCTATTTTGCGGAGTTATCGTTGGCTTCTGAAAAGAATTATGACCGAGATGATATAGAGTTTAATAATTATTCAACAATAGGAAATGTTGCTTTCAAACAAGAGAATTTTGAGAAGGCTTTGATAAATTTCCATTTTGCCGAAAAAATAACTGGATATAAAAATCACTTAAACACGCGGTTACTGTATCAAAACATCATTAAATCATACGAAAGATTAAATGATACTATTGCAGCCAAGAACTATAAGAATAAGTTGGATTCTCTTGAATTACGCATCACGCAAAGTCAGAAAAAATCTCTTCAAACTTTATTAAAAGAAGAGAAAACTTCTAATTCTTCACTACAAATTCTTCACATTATTATGGCTGCGTCTTTGCTTGTGTTGATAGGAATAGGTTTATTATTTTATCGAAGATTTAGAAAAGAAAAGCTGAATTCAAATCAAGAAAAATCACAAAGCCAGATTAATTTATCAGAAGAAGAATTAAATCATTTGATGGAATTTCTGCAAAATAACGACCCTACTTTTCTGCTTTATTTCGACAAAAAGTTTGGTGATTTTAGTTCAAGATTGCTTGCCATTAATCCAAATTTGTCGAGTTCGGAGTTGGAAATTTGTGCGATGTTGAAGCTGAAAATTCCGACGAAAAATATGGCAAGGTATAAATATATCGCACCCAAAACTGTTCAAAACAAGAAACATCTCATCAGAAAAAAATTAAATATCCCAACGAACGTTGATTTGTACGATTGGTTTAACAATTTCTAAATTTTTGAATTTCAAGTTTTTGTAAAATAGAATTTGAAACGGGAAGATTTCGGGAAGCTCAAATTTTGGCAAGACTGAATCGAAACAATATCATTGCGCCTTAATTTTTTAATACCATGAGAAAAATGTTCCATTTTCAAAAATTTAGCTTACTGTTATTGTTGATCAGCAATTCAGCTTTGGCGCAAATAAGCTATACAGAGAATCGAAATTTACGCAGTGAAAATTCTGACTTGATTGCAAGAGATGTTGATCTTAAAAATTTCACCGAAATTTCTTTCACTACCGACAAAACTACCTATGTAAATAATTCAATTCTTTCTAGTAACCAACAGAGTACTGAAGGAACAAATGATACTGAAAACATCAGTTTCAATTTACAACTTAACTATGACCCGCAAGAATATATTGCGCCATGGATTATTTATGTGTACAATGAAGAAGGCTATATGAATGTTGCTTTTTATCAAGGTAATGACGAAATCAGTATGAATGTACCTGCGGGCGAATATGATGTTTTTGCAGAATTCAAGCATATTTCCAATCGGGCGACATATGTTGTAAAGGAGCATATGAACATTTCGGAAGGTACTGTTGTTGACATCAATCCGACAGAATCTACCAATTATATAAGCATCAAGACGGTCGATCAAAATGGTCAACCCTTGAATCCAGGGATTCATTATCCAGAAACCAATACCTATACACAACTTATCGTTGAGCGTTATTTCAGTTTTCAACCTACCCAAATGGGGCTTGGTGTTTCAAGTTATGTAACAGATTATCCAGTTGAAGAAACGGGTCCTCTATGGGATTTCTATATCAATAATGTAAGTGACCGATATGTAGCTTACCATAGTAGTATTGGGAATAAGTTTGAAACTGGGAATTATTTGATCCTTTTTGACAAACTAACCAATTTCCAAGAATCACAAGAAATCATTAATCAAGCATCGGAATATGTGTATCATGAAGAGAAATTTCAACCAAGTAATTTCGCTCAAAACAATACTAAATATTATGGTTTTGGAACGGAATTAGTCTTAAATCAGGATTTACTTCTTGGAGGTTGGGCCATTGTCAATAATCAGCCAATTTCGACTGAAACACCCATCAAAACCTACATCAATCGATTTAAAAATGAGTCTGAATATGGCATGATGTTGTATCCGCAATTGGCAGAACACGTGGCAATAATAGATCCTTACTATGGTCCTGAATCTTTTTCTATCAAGGGAGCTTCAGTTTTTGGTGATCCTGAGGGAAATGTTCACTATGGTTCTTCTCATTTAAGTTATAGCAGCATCACCTTGGCGAACAAGTATTACTTAAATATGGATGGATATGTTTTGGGATTGCCTCATCATCCTAAATTCACACTTGGTAGAGAGCTGAATTCTTCTGCTGTGTTAGGTTCAAGCGTTCCGATTACTGTAACAGGTACTTTTCTTGCTCCTGAGTTAACGTCCAATTCGCTTCTAATTAACTATAAAGGACAATACAATGAAATCAGAGAGACCGATGTTTTTGCGACAGATGTAATCTTGAAACAAAATGGACAAACTCTTTTCGATGGAACCTATTTGAACTTTTTGACAGAAGAACTTCCTGAAGAGGGACAAGTTGAAATCATTTTAACCAATGAGAATACGAAAGTTGGTGATATCCTTGGGAATAATACAACGGAACTTATTTATGATGCAAGTTCAGGAAATGAACCTCCGACCTTGCAAATGTTACAATTCAGAAATGGAGAAGATATCGTTACCAACCGATTTACGTCAGATGATGTTCCTGTGGTTCGAATAGCGGCTGGTGATTTCGATTATGTGGCTATGGACGATTGGAGTGGAGAATTTCAATATGTAGCAGGAAACAATGTAGCATTTTTTTACCGTGAACATAACCAAAGCGAATGGGTGGAAATTCCATTAACTGAAATGGAGGAATTTTTTCAATTACCCGCTTTTGGCAATTATTATGAAGCAAGTTTAGCAACTATTCAGCCTACGTCTGAGAATGCTTGGTATGATGTGAAAGTTATTTCTACAGATGCTGACGGAAACAAACAAATTCAAGCGATTTCACCAGCCTTTCAATTGAATTCCACTTTAAATACACAAGATTTAAATGCCGAGAATGATTTTGTGGTTTATCCGAATCCATTTAGCGATATTGTTTCTTTTGAAATTCCTGAAAATCTAAATTCTAATTACAAACTAATTCTAACAGACCTTTCAGGAAAACAAATTCTTTCTCAAGTTCGAAATGCAAAGGATTTGAAAAATATAAATTTATCTTTTTTACCAAAAGGCATCTATCTTATCTCCATAGAAGTCGATGGGAAATTGACTTCCAAAAAACTGATTAAGAAATAAATTTCAACTCATAGAAAATCCCGCCCTTTAGCGGGATTTTTTATTTAATCAAACAAACCTCCTTGGGAGCTTGATTTTATTTTTCCTAAATGTTTGTAGGCTTTTTCGGTTGCTTCACGACCGCGCGGAGTTCGCATAAGATACCCTTCTTGGATTAGATAAGGTTCGTAAACCTCTTCCAAAGTTCCCGTATTCTCCCCTACTGCTGTTGCAATGGTCGTAATTCCGACAGGTCCGCCTTTGAATTTTTCAATGATGGTCGAAAGAATTTTATTGTCCATTTCGTCCAATCCATTTTGATCGACCTTCAAAGCCGATAAACTGAATTCTGAAATCTTTTTATCGATCTTTCCCGAACCTTTGATTTGAGCAAAATCTCGTGTTCTACGCAAAAGTGCATTGGCAATCCTTGGAGTTCCACGACTGCGACCCGCGATTTCAATCGCTGCTTCTTCGTCAATCGGTGTTCCCATGATGCGAGAACTACGTTGAATGATGGTACTCAATAATTCTTGATGGTAATATTCAAATCGGAAATTGATTCCAAAACGCGCACGAAGTGGTGCGGTTAATAAACCAGATCTAGTTGTTGCACCAATCAATGTAAACGGATTCAAGGCAATTTGTACCGAACGCGCATTGGGTCCCGATTCAATCATGATGTCGATTTTGTAGTCTTCCATCGCTGAATACAAATATTCCTCAATCACGGGCGACATTCTATGAATTTCATCGATGAACAATACATCGTTTTCTTCCAAATTGGTTAAAAGTCCAGCTAAATCACCTGGTTTATCTAAAACTGGACCTGAAGTAATCTTAATTCCGACGCCCAATTCATTGGCAATGATATGCGCCAAAGTCGTTTTACCCAAACCCGGAGGTCCATGCAAAAGCACATGATCGAGCGCTTCCCCACGTAATTTGGCTGCTTTCACAAAGACTTCCAAATTATCCAAAATATGCATTTGTCCTGTAAAGTCATGAAAACTTTGCGGACGAAACTGCTCTTCTATTCGTAATTCTTCATCAGAAAAATTATCTCGATCGGGATTTAAAATGTCAGACATCTATTTCGGATTCAATTCATAACGGAAATCATCTTCGATTCAAGATTATTCCCTTAATTTTGCACCAAATTACGCAAATTTCAACGAATGAAACCAAAAGGTTGTCATTTGGAACGTTAAAAATTTATGTTATGAAGAATGGTGTTTTATTGATCAATTTAGGGTCTCCTGATTCGACCAAGGTGGAAGATGTGCGAAAATATTTACGCGAATTTTTAATGGATCCAATGGTATTGGATACGCCTTATTTGGTGCGAAAATTTGTCGTTGAATTTGCGATTCTACCCAAACGTCCAGCCGCTTCTGCAGAGGCATATGAATCGATTTGGTGGGATGAAGGATCTCCTTTGATTGTCTTGTCAAAACGTTTGAAAAATAAAGTTTCCGCAAAAGTGGAAATTCCAGTTGCCTTGGGGATGCGTTATCAAAATCCTTCTATCCAAGCTGCTTTACAAGAATTGCATGATCAAGGTGTGACCAATGTTTTGGTCATCCCATTGTATCCTCAATATACGATGAGCTCTACGGAAACGGTTGTTTTGAGAACCAATGAAATTCAACAGAAGTATTTCAAAAATATGAATTTGACTTTCTTGAATTCCTTCTACAATCGACCTGATTACATCGAGGTTTTGGCCGAAAACATCAAAAGCCAATTGCCTGAGAAGTTTGATAAATTGTTGTTTTCGTATCATGGAATTCCAGAAAGACATGACAACAAAGCAAAGGCAAAAGCAAAAAAATATCCGAATGCCAACATCAAAACCTATCGCGATCAATGTTTTGAAACAACCGAATTGGTACGTCAAGCGATGGGATTGGAAAAAGACCAAGTGCAAGTTTCCTTTCAATCTCGTTTGGGGAAAGATCCTTGGATCAAGCCTTATACCGATTTCGTATTGAAAGATTTCCCACAAGAAGGAGTGAAAAATTTAGCCGTAGTGGCGCCAGCCTTTGTGTCTGACTGTTTGGAAACCTTAGAGGAAATTGCCATTGGATATAAAGAATTATATTTGGAAAGTGGTGGAGAAAACTACACCTACATCCCTTGTTTGAACGAATCTGAAGCTTGGGTCGATGTTTTGGTAAAATGGATCGAAGGTTGGAATAAAAACGAAGCTTAATATGAAAAAAATTGGTTGGTTCCTTTTAGGGTTACTACTTGTTGTTTCTTGCAAAAAAGACATCAGCAATTTGTCGGATTTGAAATCGAATTTTTATGCTTTTAAACAAAGCCCCATTCATTTAGGGAAAAATTTAAAGGTTGAATTTGGCGCAAATCAAGATAAAATCGACTCTGTCGTTTTAATTTTAAACGGAAAGGAATTGCCCAATGATGTGGAATTGAGTTTGGAAAATGCTCATCTGGGTATGAACAAATTTCAAATGAAAGTCTTTGTAGGTGATGATTTTATTTGGGGAGAAACGGAACTTCCTATTTTGAATCCAACTCCCGAAACTGCGATCGAATACAATGTCGTTGCAGAATATCCGCACAACACAGAGTTGTTTACCCAAGGCTTATTTTACCACAATGGATTGATGTACGAAAGTGGCGGTCAATATAAGAAATCAAAATTGGTGAATTATAAATTGGGTTCATCGACTTACAACAAAGAGTTGAAAATGAATGATGAAACGTTCGCTGAAGGAATCACTTTGTTCAACAATAAAATTTACCAAATCACCTATCGCCAAAAGGACATTTTCGTCTATGATGTAAACACATTTGAGCTTTTGGAAACTTTACGCATGCCCGAAATGGTACGTGAAGGATGGGGTTTAACTACAAACGGTAAAGAATTATTGGTTACAGATGGAACTCAAAATATTTACTTTTTTGATGAGAAGTTCAACTTACAAAGAAAAATTCAGGTAGTAGGAAATGTTTCCATTTATACGCATGTCAACGAATTGGAATACATCAATGATAAAATTTACGCCAATGTGTGGACAACAAATTATGTCTTGATTATCAATCCAGAAACAGGTGCCGTTGAACAATATTATGATTTCACACCTCTATCTGAAACCAAAGGATCTGACGATGTATTAAATGGAATTGCAGCCGTTGGTAAAAACCTTGTGGTGACCGGGAAAAATTGGACGAAATTGTACGAAATCGAGAACAAAATTGTAGAATAGTCTACATATCTTCTCTCGTTTTCTGTTCTCCATCTGCCCATTGCTCCAACATCATTCGTTCAGAGGGTGACGGGTGAACGCCTCCAGCCAAAATCTCCATGATGTTGTCCCATAGGTTTTTCGGTTTAAATTCTCTCTGAAATTCCTGAATGGCTTTGATGTATTGTTGTTGAAACTGAACAGGATCATTCCAATCCACTTCTTCCGCATTGGCTTGTGAAATAATTTCGGTGATTTTGACCAAATCTTCTTGGGAATATTTATGTTGGAAATCATAGATCAGTTTGACCGTAACATTTTCATTTTCAATCTGAGGCTCGTATTCTTCCTTCCAAACAACAAAACGTTCATTCCAAGTATTCAAATTTTCTTCTGACAATGCTTTTGATCCAATACTTTCAAATTGTAACGCAGCTTGACTTAATTGATTTCTACGGTCGACAAAATCATTGTATTCCGATTGAAAATCATGGTCTTGCTTATTTTCGTTCATGAAATCATCAGACAATGCCAAAACTTGATTCATTTGATTGGATTGCACCATAACATTGTTCAAGCTTTCCTCCCATTCCTTTTGATAATCAGAATCAGCATGACGCTTTAAAAATTCTGCTCCTTCTTCGTATTTGGATACCAAATCTTGGGTTAATTCTTTAATAGCTTCAGAATGACTAAGAAAATCTTTACGAAAATCCTTGATTCGCAACAAAGTTTTCATTTGAGAATCAAATACAGGATTGATTATGGTTTTATGATCGTTTGAGTCCATATTAAATTTGATTTGAATATAAAGTTACAGAAAAAAATTGTGCTTAGATGCTAAAAATTTGCATTCCAAGCACAACTCATTAAATCTGTCAAACGATAATTATTTCAATTCCAAGGACTTTTGCCCAATTTTCAAACCGTTTTGATATAGATTAATGTTATAAATTCCTTTCGGAAATTCATACTCTTCCCAATCAAAACTAATGTTCTGCTTAACACCTTGCTGATAATTAAACCTAACTTTATCTGAATAATCTACCATTCCTGATGACCAAGTTTCCAATTGTCCAGATGAAGAATCTTTGAATTTACCCAAAGTTCCATCTGGTTTGTAAATGGCGATATAAATTTCACTTGTTCCAGATTGAGCCCATTGGTTTGGATCAATATCAAAACTTACACGCAATTTGTCGATACGTCTTGCTTTGTCTGTTTCTACTTCTTTCCCACTATTTTTTACTTTCAATCCTTTAATTTGATAATTCGAAACTGAAAAAGTAGATCTCATTTTTGCTTCTGTATCATCTGCGCGTTGTTTCTGTTGCGTTAACTCACCCGACAATTGTGTCTGTTTGAACGTCAACGTATCATTGGCAGCCATCAAAGAATCATTCTTTTCTTGCAACACGGCAATTTCTTGTTTGAATCTTGCGATATCAGCATTCAATGCCGTAATCATACGTTTTGCTTGTTTCAACTCATCAGAGGTTACATTTTCTTTGTTCAAAATGTTTTGAATTTCTCTCTGTTTGTCAAAGATTTCTGCATCACGTTTGGTTAGCATAGAATCTTTCATTTCCAGATCAATCTTGCTTTGCTCAAATTCTGAAGTCAAATTATCCAACTCTTGTTGAAGCAAAATCTTGGCATTTTCAGTATCTTTTAAATCAATATTAAGATACTCAATTTTCTCCGCGCTTTCTTGGTGTTGGTAAAAGTTATATCCCAAACTACCCAATAAACAGGCGGCTAGAATGCCTATGATTACATATTCTTTGGTTTTGTTGGTAGAGTTTTCGGTTGTTGGGGTTTCATTTGTTTCCATAAATGATTATTGCTTAAAATAAGTTATTGTACGCTTAAGAACGTATTCTGGCGTTTGATTTTTATAAATCGTACACTCAACCCAGTTCTTCATAGAATCCAATTTGTAGTCAAACTCAAATATGTCAAGTTGATTGTTTTGATAATTTACTTGACGAATTTGTGTTGGCCAGCCCAATTCATGATAGATTTCTTCTCGAATTAACTGAGCCTTTTGATCCAATTTTTGATATCTATGTAGATTATCGTTCACATATACAAACGTTTCATTCGTTTTTTCATTGCCCAATTGGATTAGTTTTTTTTCTATATCGCCCGAAGAATTATATTCAAATACGATGTTTTTCCCCATTTGACCGTTGTTGCTATAGGTTTTCTCCGTCGAAATTCTGTTCCGAGAATTGTACTCATTTTTAATTCGAGAAAAAATTTCATCTTCCATCCAAACCACTCTTTCAGCTAATTGATTTCCACTATAAATATAATTGGTTACCCAAAATTGATCGGATGTTCTACCTGAATTGAACTCATCCATTCTGATCAATTGAGCACCTTTGTAATAATAGATTTTTTTCTGTGATATTTTTCTAGGCTCTTCACCATTTTGAATCAAAGTCGTTTCCAACTTCTCCAACATTCTATTGGCATTTACTTGTAAAATCGTTCGGTCAAACAAACCCAATTTCCCTCGATAATCCAAATAATTTTCTCGCCAAACCACATTTCTACGTCGATCAAATTTCAAGGAAATCGAATCATACATTTCACTATCCAAAAATCCGGAAACTTCTGTTGAATTTGAATTTTTCAGAGATTTTGTAACCGATTGCATGCTGGAAACATTGCCCAACAAACCAAAATCAGAGGCTTTGTTTTGTGCGAATAAAAATCCGGAGAATAGTAGTAGTAAAAAACTAATTCGATTGACGTAATTGTTTGTAAACATTGATGAAACCGTTTGTTGATGAATCATTTGAGCTGTTAGTTTCTTGGTTTTCTAATTCAGGTAAAATTTTGTTAGCCAATTCTTTCCCCAATTCAACGCCCCATTGATCGAAACTAAAGATGTTCCAAATCACTCCTTGCACAAATATTTTATGCTCATACAGCGCAATTAAACTTCCAAGTGTTTTGGGCGTCAACTTATCGTACAAAATAGAATTGCTAGGTTTATTTCCTTCAAATACTTTAAAAGGAGCCAATTTTTGGATTTCTTCTTCAGATTTTTCTTTTGACCTCAATTCGTTTTCTGCCTCTTCAAGCGTTTTTCCAAAAGCCAAGGCTTCTGTTTGAGCAAAAAAGTTGGACAATAATTTGGCGTGATGATCACCAATCGGATTCAAAGAATTAGCGGCAGCTAAAAAATCACAAGGAATTAGTTTTGTTCCTTGATGAATCAGTTGATAAAACGCATGTTGCCCATTGGTCCCTGGTTCTCCCCAAATAATTGGACCCGTTTGATAATCGATTTTTTGACCATTTCTATCCACAGATTTTCCATTGGATTCCATATCGGCTTGTTGTAGATAGGCCGGAAAGCGATGCAAATATTGTTCGTATGGCAAGATGGCATGAGATTCAGTTTCGAAAAAATTCGAATACCAAATTCCCAATAAAGCCATGATTACGGGCATATTTTCCGAAAAATCTTCGTTTCGAAAATGATTGTCCATTTGGAAAGCACCTTCCAATAATTCTTCGAAATTTTCAAATCCGATTGCTAAAACAATGCTCAAACCAATCGCACTCCATAAAGAATATCGGCCACCAACCCAATCCCAAAATTGAAACATATTGTGGGTATCGATTCCAAATTTCTGAACCTCTTCGGCATTCGTAGAAATCGCCACAAAATGTTTGGAAATAGCGTTTTCTTTTCCTTCATTTTCCAAAAACCAATTTCGAGCAGAATGCGCATTTGTCATCGTTTCTTGTGTCGTAAAAGTTTTAGAAGCGATGATAAAAAGAGTCGTTTCTGGATTTAATTTATTTAAAGTTTCCACCAAATGCGTCCCATCTATATTGGAAACAAAATGAACATTTAGTCTTGTTTTGTAGTGTTTCAAAGCTTCCGAAACCATGACTGGCCCCAAATCAGAACCTCCAATTCCAATATTGACCACATCGGTAATCTCTTTTCCCGAAAATCCTTTCCATTCACCAGAAATCACCTTTCCCGAAAAAGATTTCATTTGCTGCAAAACGCGATTTACGTCAGGCATTACATCTTTTCCATCTACATATATAGGACGATTATCTCTATTTCGTAAGGCTGCATGTAATACGGGACGGTTTTCGGTTTGATTGATCGCATCACCCGAAAATTGTCTTTCAATAGCATCTTTTAATTGGCATTCATTAGCCAACTCCTCCAATAATTTCATCGTTGTTTCATCGATTCGATTTTTGGAATAATCCAGCCAAATGTTGTGAACGTTGAGATGAAATTTCTCAAAACGATTTGGGTCTTCAAATAATGAACGCAAGGTTTTATCCTTGATTTCATGGAAATGATTTTGAAGCTTTACCCATGCTTGAGTTTGGGTTGGATTAATATTTTCTAAAGCCATTTTGGGTTGATTTAAAAACAAAAATACGAATTCCATCCAGCAGACTCAATTCGCTTGTAGATATAACTGCAATTTTATGATTTAATTATCTATATAATCTATCAATTTACCCTAACTTTCATCACTAAAAGAACTTTTTCTGCCATTTTGTCAGAATTTTTGAATTGGAATTTTATTTGTAATACCCAAGAAAACAAATTAGACTATGGATTTTAATCAATATACAATCAAATCAAGAGAAGCTATCCAAAAAGCGCAGCAAATCGCTATTAGAAACAGCAATCAAGCCATTGAACCCGGGCATATTTTGAAGGGAATGATGGAAACAGAACAAGATGTTTTGGATTTTATCATTGAAAAACAAGGTGGAAATCCAAACCAAATCACGAAAGAATTAACTGACATAATTTCACGTTTTCCAAAAGTTCAAGGAGGTGGAAATCACCTTTCCAATGATTCCAATCGAATTTTGGTTTCTGCAATGGACGAAGCGAAAAAAATGAAAGATGAATTCATCAGTTTGGAACATTTATTATTAGGTATTTTACAAAATAATTCCAATGTTTCACAAGTTTTGAAAGACCAAGGATTGACCTACAAAGATTCGGTTCAAGTGATTTCAGAATTACGAAAAGGACAAAGAGTAACTTCTGAAAATGCAGAAGAAACTTATAATTCTTTGAACAAATACGCCAAAAACCTAACGGAATTAGCTTATGAAGGAAAATTGGATCCCGTAATTGGACGTGATGATGAAATCAGACGTGTGTTGCAAATTCTATCGAGAAGAACCAAAAACAACCCGATTTTAATTGGAGAACCTGGTGTTGGGAAAACAGCCATCGCTGAAGGAATCGCCCATAGAATCATTAGCGGAGATGTTCCTGAAAATCTTTTGGACAAAAAAGTATTTTCACTCGATATGGGTGCTTTGGTTGCCGGAGCAAAATACAAAGGGGAATTTGAGGAGCGACTAAAAGCGGTGGTAAAAGAAGTCACCGAATCCAATGGAAACATCATTTTGTTCATCGATGAGATTCACACATTGGTCGGAGCTGGAGGTGGCGGTGAAGGCGCTATGGACGCAGCCAACATCTTGAAACCTGCTTTGGCAAGAGGCGAATTACGTGCAATCGGAGCGACTACTTTGAACGAATACCAAAAATATTTCGAAAAGGACAAAGCCTTGGAACGTCGTTTCCAAAAGGTAATGGTGGAAGAACCCGATGAAGAATCAGCGATTTCGATTTTGCGTGGAATTAAGGAAAAGTACGAAGTTCACCATAAAATTCGCATCAAAGACGAAGCAATCATTGCGTCGGTTCAATTGTCTACACGCTATATTTCGGATCGATTTTTACCCGATAAAGCGATTGACTTGATGGACGAAGCGGCTTCGAAATTGCGTATGGAAATGAATTCCAAACCAGAAGAAATTGATCAATTGGATCGAAAAATCATTCAGTTAGAAATTGAAATTCAAGCCATTAAAAAAGAAGGCGACGAAAAGAAATTGAATTTACTGAAAGAGGAATTGGCCAATTTACAAGAAAGTCGTACCGAATTGAATGCGAAATGGATGGAAGAGAAAGGCAAAGCCGATCAAGTTCAAGAAGCCAAAAAGAAAATTGATGAATTGAAGGTTCAAGCCGAACAAGCGGAACGTGCAGGAGATTATGAAACCGTTGCCAGAATTCGTTATGAATCCATCAAACAAGAAGAAGAAAAATTGCACCAATTGGAACAGCAAATTGCAGAAGAAGGTTCCAAAAAATTGGTGAAAGAAGCGGTTGATGCAGAAGATATAGCCGAAGTGGTTTCCAAATGGACGGGAATTCCAGTCAACAAAATGATGCAATCGGAACGTGAAAAATTATTGCATTTGGAAGATGAATTGCACCAACGTGTGATTGGACAAAACGAAGCGATTCAAGCAGTAGCCGATGCGATTCGTCGTAGCCGAGCTGGTTTGAGTGATGAAGGCAAACCAATTGGTTCCTTCTTTTTCCTAGGTCCAACCGGAGTCGGGAAAACCGAATTAGCCAAAGCTTTGGCGGAATATTTATTTGACGATGAAAATTCGATGACCCGAATCGATATGAGCGAATACCAAGAACGTCATTCGGTTAGCCGATTGGTAGGAGCGCCTCCGGGTTATGTGGGTTATGATGAAGGCGGACAATTAACCGAAGCCGTTCGCAGAAGACCTTATTCGGTAATTTTGTTGGACGAAGTTGAGAAAGCGCATCCTGACGTGTTCAATATTTTACTGCAAGTTTTGGATGATGGACGATTGACCGACAACAAAGGACGCGTGGTGAATTTCAAAAATACGATCATCATTATGACCTCGAATTTTGGTTCGCAAATCATCTTGGAAAACTTTGAAGATTTGGCCAATAAAGATGTGAATTTCGTCTATGATGAAACCAAACGTGAAGTATTCGAAGAATTGAAACGCCATTTCCGTCCCGAATTCTTGAATCGAATTGATGAAACGATTTTGTTCAAACCATTGTCAAATAGTCAAATTGGTGGAATCGTAAAAATCCAAATCGATGAATTGGCGAAAAAATTAGCCAAACGAGACATTACGTTGGATATCACAACAGAAGCTTTGGATTATATTTCCAACAAAGGATACGATCCTCAATTTGGGGCTCGTCCTTTGAAAAGAGTGGTTCAGCAAGATGTTTTGAACGAATTGTCCAAAGAGATTTTGAAAGGAAATGTTCACGACAACAGTGTTGTTTTGATTGATTATTTCCCTGAAAAAGAAGGCGACAACAAATTGGTTTTCAATGTGAAATAGATTCAAAATTTAATTTTAAAATCCAAAGTGTCACAGAAAAAGTGGCACTTTTTTTTTTTGACTAAAATATATGCCTTGTCCAAGTGTCACAGTTTGTCTACTTGATTTACAAACCAGTTCCTACCTGAATGGATAGTTTTGATTTTTAAAATTCAATTCAGCTTATAAAATCAAAATCTATTTATGAGAAACTTCAAAATTTTCCCTTTATTCTTGAGTTTAGTATGTACCAATGTACATGATTTACTGGCTCAAGAAATCATTACCGAAATTATCCACACAAATGGTTCGGTAAATGCCAAACACCATCAATCCGACAATTTACTATTGGATTACAATTTAAAATTAAGTCAAGGCGAGTTCCAGTTTTATCAAAATTCCCAAACAAATGAACATACACAATCGACAGAAGGAACCGAAGAAACTGTTTCATTGGAGGTGAATTTAATTTACCCATCTGGAGCGTATACCCCAAATTTCGTCGTAGTTTTCAAAGAAGAGGAAGAATCTCAAAGCGAAATGATAGGGAATACAAATACCGTAACATTTCAAGTTACACCAGGGATTTACGATGTTTTGGTACAATCTTTAAAAATGTCTGACAGAAAATTTGCGTTCAATTTCAAAGAATTAATCTCGGTAACCGAAGATACAGTTGTAACTATAGATTTAACAGAGGCAGACAATCTTATTACCACCAAATTTTTGGATCAGGACGGAAACGATTTAAAACCCGGAATTGTAGATTTTGACACTGGGGAAATTACAGATGGAACTGCAAATGTTTATGCCACAACCTACATTTATTATAAATCCAAAAGATGGACACCCTTTATTTTGTATTATTTATGGGAAAATAGTGACGGTGTTGAAAATGAAGTTTGGAATTATTACGTATCGGATGTGAGTGATCGCTATGCCTTAATTCATTCCAATTTAGGATTGGGATACAATGGAGAAGGATATGTTTCGAAGTACGAAACTTTGGACGATGGAGTACATTCTGCGCTAACTCTTCAGAACAATCCTGAAGAATGGGTTACCCACGAACAAGCTTTTCAACCCAGTATTTTAGGGGAAAGTCAAGAATCTTTTTATTATGGATTTTCCAATTGGGACATTTACGATGGTTATGGACTTTCAGGTTGGGTTGGGCGACTTTTTCCAGACCCTACCCATCTAAATGAAAATTTGCGTTTTCATTTGAACAATTCAGAGGATGATAATCCAACTGATATTATTTTAAATCCAGTATTGAAAGATTATTTTGGCACAGCTGATCCGTGGACGGGCGACGAAAATTTTCACATCAATGGAAATTACATTATGCTAGATGAAAATCGAAACATTATCTACGGTTCTTCTACTTTCTTATCGGGTTATTATTTTACCGGCTATTCCTACCATGTAAGTGAAGAAGGTGTAGAATTATTGCCTTTTCATCCTAAGTTTTCATTTCAACACAATCCCGAAAAACCAATCACCTTTGGCAATAACGTACCAATCAGCATCACCAGTTATGACGAATATTTTGTGAGAACGAGCTATGTTGGAAGATATGGTGAAGGCCGAGAATCTGACATCTTCAACACAGATGTTCTACTAAAAAAAGACGGAAATATTCTTTTTGAAGGAATTTATCCCGATTTTTTATGGACAGATCCTATCCAAACTGGAAACATCGAACTTAATTTTACCAATTCGAACACCCTTGTCGATCAAATTCAAGGCAAGACAGAAACAAAATTAAGTTTCAATGCTGGAAATCCTGACAATATTCCTCCTACTCTTCAAATGCTTCAATTCAGAAATGAAGCGAATGAAATTATAGATCGTTTTACAGATGGCGAAGAAGGATTCGTACGTTTAGCAGCTGGAGATTTTGAATACAATTCAGAAATAAGATCCTTGACCTATGTTCCAGGAAATCAGGTAAAGTTTTTGTACAGCTCTCATGGAGAAAATGATTGGACAGAACTTCCTTTGACTCATTATCCTGAAGAATTAGTTCCATTGGCCTATGGCGATTATTACGAAGCATCTTTGGCGAGTATAAACACTGAAAGCCCTGATGCTTGGTTTGATGTCAAAATTATTTGTACGGATGAAGCTGGAAATAAGCAAGAACAAACAATTTCTCCCGCTTTTCAATTGAATTCCACACTTGTAATTGACGAAATTATTGATTCCGGATTTAGAATTTACCCCAATCCTTTCACCGAAGAAATAAATGTTCAATTGCCCGAAACAATAAAGGGTGATTATTACTTCCGAATTCATGATTTAGCTGGGAAAATGATTCACCAAACTCAACAATCAACTGATGCAAAATCCTTTCGTTGGAATGGAAAATCCCTTCCCAAAGGAATTTACATTTTATCTATCGAAAACAATGGCAAAATCAACGCAACTAGATTGATAAAGAAATAATTTGACCAATTCAAATCGATCCCGTCAGAATAATCTGGCGGGATTTATATTTCTGCGAATTTCTAAAAACGAATTTCGAACTTCATTCATCTTAATACCCAAATCTTCGTAAATCTCCATCCTTTTTACGCCAGTCTTTTTTGACTTTTACATAGAGTTTCAAGAAGATTTTTTTGTCAAAGAATTTTTCCAAATCTTCACGCGCCTCTTTTCCAACTTTGGTTAAAGATTCGCCTTTATGGCCGATTAAAATTCCTTTCTGTGTATCGCGTTCCACGTAAATATCGGTTTCGATTTGGATCAATTCAATTCCTTCCTTGAAAATTTGGGTGACAACCTCAACCGAATAGGGAATTTCTTTCTGGTAATTCAACAAAATCTTTTCTCGAATCACTTCGTTGACAATGAATCGTTCGGATTTATCGGTCAATTGATCTTCCGGAAAATACATCGGACCTTCTGGTAAAGATTGAATGATTTTGGTCTTCAACATATCGACATTGACATTTTCCAAAGCTGAAATCGGTAAAATCTCCGCATTGGGAATCAACGAATGCCAATGATCCACCGCTTCCAGTAATTTTTCTTGCGTCATTTTGTCGATTTTGTTGATCAAAATGATAATTGGCGTCGAAGTTTTCTTCAGTTTTTCAAATAGTTCCGGATTCTTAGGTGCCTTCTCTCCTGCTTCCACAACATACAAAATCATATCGGCATCGACCAAAGCTTCCTTCACATAATCCATCATTTTAGACTGCAATTCATAGGCAGGTTCCAAAATTCCGGGCGTGTCAGAAAAAACAATCTGATAATCATCTCCCGTCAAAATTCCTTTGATGCGGTGACGAGTAGTTTGAGCTTTGTGAGTGGCAATCACCAATTTTTCGTCCATCAACAAATTCAACAAAGTTGACTTTCCGACATTTGGATTTCCAATGATGTTCACAAATCCCGATCTAAATTTCTTTTCTTCTGACATTTTGCAAAGATAAATAAATGGGGTTTATAGAATCTCAATAAGCAGTGGGTTTCTTAAAATATTGATGATTTTTCGATGGGATTTCCACGAAATAGCGCCTTGTTTGATCGGAATACCGTAATTTAGCAAATTAAACTTCATTTCAATCAAAATGAGTTCACGCAAAGATTTTTCGAATTTAAAATATACGGTCAACGAGCCATCAGTAAGCAGTAAAAGCGAATCGATTGAGTTGGACAGCCTTCAAGTGAAATCCATATATTCACAAGAAGACACCCAAAATTTAAAAAATTTGGACAACCTTCCGGGAATTGCTCCTTTTAAACGCGGACCTTATACCACGATGTATGTTCGCAAACCTTGGACCATCCGTCAATACGCTGGATTTTCCACAGCAGAAGAGTCCAATGCCTTTTACAAACGAAATTTAGCTGCAGGTCAAAAAGGACTTTCGGTTGCTTTTGATTTGGCAACGCATAGAGGATACGATTCGGACCACGAACGCGTTTTGGGTGATGTTGGAAAAGCGGGTGTAGCCATTGATTCCGTCGAGGATATGAAAATTTTGTTCAATGAAATTCCATTGGATCAAATTTCGGTTTCGATGACGATGAACGGTGCGGTTTTGCCGATTTTGGCTTTCTACATCGTTGCTGCCGAAGAGCAAGGCGTGGCTCAAAATCAATTGAGTGGAACCATTCAGAATGATATTTTGAAGGAATTTATGGTGCGAAACACCTATATCTATCCGCCAACACCATCAATGAAAATCATTGCCGATATTTTCGAATATACGTCTCAAAACATTCCTCGATTCAATTCAATTTCGATTTCCGGATACCATATGCAAGAAGCGGGTGCAACACCTGTTTTGGAAATGGCGTATACCTTGGCAGACGGATATGAATATGTAAAAACGGGATTGGCAGCGGGATTGAACATTGATGATTTCGCTCCGAGATTATCCTTTTTCTGGGCAATTGGAATGAATTATTTCCAAGAAATTGCCAAAATGCGTGCAGCTCGTGTAATTTGGGCCGAAATGATGCGTGAATTCAATCCGAAATCATCTAAATCTTTGATGTTGCGAACGCATTGTCAAACTTCGGGTTGGAGCTTAACCGAACAAGATCCGTACAACAATGTGACGAGAACCGCTATCGAAGCGATGGCAGCAGCACTTGGTGGAACCCAATCTTTGCATACCAATGCCTTGGACGAAGCAATTGCTTTGCCCACAGATTTTTCGGCGAGAATTGCTCGAAATACCCAATTGATCATTCAAGAAGAAACCCAAATCTGCCGTACTGCTGACCCAATGGGCGGAAGTTATATGGTCGAAGCTTTGACGCAAGAAATGATTACCAAAGCTTGGGAATACATTGAAGAAGTGAAAGAATTGGGTGGAATGACCAAAGCGATTGAAGCGGGAATCCCGAAGATGCGAATTGAAGAAGCGGCGGCGAAAAAACAAGCCAAAATCGATATTGGAGAAGATGCGATTATTGGAGTGAATTCGTACAAATCCAAATTGGATCAAGAAGAATTGGAAATTTTAGAAATCGATAATACGGCGGTTCGTTTAAGTCAAATCAATCGATTGAACCAAATCAAAGCTGAAAGAGATCAAGCGAAAGTTGACGAGATTTTGGCACAATTAACCGAAGCAGCTCAATCTGGAAACGGAAATCTTTTGGCGCTTTCAATCGAAGCAGCAAGAAGAAGAGCGACTTTGGGCGAAATTTCTTTCGCATTGGAATCGGTATTTGGACGACACAAAGCCCAAACCAAAAGTATTCAAGGAGTTTATGCTATGGAAGCAAACAACAATACCTCATTTGCAGAAGCAAGAAAATTAGCCGAAACATTTGCGACGAAATTTGGTCGAAGACCGAGAATTATGGTAGCCAAAATGGGCCAAGATGGTCACGATCGAGGCGCAAAAGTGGTGGCGACCAGTTATGCCGATATGGGATTTGATGTGGACATCGCGCCACTATTCCAAACGCCTGCAGAAGTTGCGAAGCAAGCCGTAGAAAATGATGTGCATATCTTAGGTATTTCTTCCTTGGCAGCGGGACACAAAACTTTGGTTCCTGAGGTTGTAGAAGAATTGAAAAAATACGGACGCGAAGATATGTTCATCGTAGTCGGAGGTGTGATACCTCGTCAAGATTATGATTTCTTGTATGCGCACGGAGCCCACGCCATTTTCGGTCCTGGAACCAACTTAGCCGACTCGGCAATTGAAGTGTTGAATGAATTAATGAAAAACGGATAATGAACAAATTTTATCGGTTTACGAAAAGGTTTCTTCAAGTTCTAAGCATTGCCATAATCGTATGGTTTTCTGTCTATTTCTTATATGGAGATCAAATTTCGTTGACCTTTACAGATCGAAAATTTGCAAGTTATTTCCCTCAAATATTAGTCTTTTTAACCGCAGCTTCCATTTATGGATTGTTCATTTTAAGCATAAAATCCAAACGCAAACAATGGGGAAACCTGCTTTTGTTTGTCGGCGGATTGGTGTTGGCGTTGATTCCATTTATCGCTTATCATGGTTATTTTCAATACCAATGTGGATTTTGGAACGAAGAATTGAAGAAAGGAAACGTTATTTACAGTTCAGAAGTAAATTCAAATGAAAAGATTCAAATTCTTGAATCTCACTGCAAAAATAAGACTGAAAGCAAAATCGATACAGTTCATATTCAAAAAGTTACCCCTTATTTCGAATTGATAAACGATGTGAAATTATATCCATCTGAGAAATCGAATTGGTTGAGAGAAAAATAAAATTAGAATTTTATAGGTTCTAATTAAGCCGAATGGATTCTAAAATTTATCCGTAATTTTATTGTTAGAAACCTAATTAGATGCCCAACCAAAAAGAAATCCAATTACGAAAACATAAATCCATTGCAACAGGATTGTTTTTCCTGATGGCGATGGTTTACGGATTGATGGTGTATTTTCAGCATCAAAATCCGCAAGCTTGGATGGGTTATGTTGAAGCTTTCGCAGAAGCAGGAATGGTAGGCGCACTGGCCGATTGGTTTGCGGTGACAGCCTTGTTTCGTCATCCTTTGGGAATTCCTATTCCGCATACCAATTTGATTGAACGTAAGAAAAACGATTTGGGTGAAAATTTAGGAAAATTTGTCAAGGATAACTTTTTGAATCCTTCCAATATTCGACCGTATATCGAACAATTAGATGTTGTAAAATGGGTTTCTAACTGGTTAGAAAAGGTTGACAATCAAAAAATTTTAGAAGAGGAAATTGGAAATTTCATTCAAAAAATCGTCAAAGATTTGAATGATGAAGAAGTAGAAAAATTCTTAGTTTCCAAAAGTGAAGAAATCTTAAAATCCATTGATTACCAACAACTCACATCTTCTGGAATTCATTATTTGATTGAAAAAGAAGAACACATCAAATTATTGGAAAACTTAATACCTCAACTAAAAGAATATGTGAACGAAAGCCAACAAATGATCCGTGAGCGTATTTCGGAACAACGTCCGTTTATCTCATTTCTAGCAGGAAAACGTATTTCCAAAGAATTGACCGATGGTTTGATGATGTTTTTGGAAGAAATTGAAGTTGACAAAGAGCATTTTGTCCGTAAAAAACTGACAGAAAATTTGGAGAAATTTGCTCAAGATTTATTGATTGAAGAGAATTGGAATGAGAAATTTGACCAATTGAAAAACGAATTGATTTCAACCGAAAACCTTCGACATTATACCGATGAAGCTTGGCAATCCATCAAAACAATGTTAGTCGAAAATTTGAATGACCCTGATTCTACTTTGCACGAATATTTGCGTAAAAACAATCAAAAATTGTCCGAAAACCTACAAAACGATGAAGAATTAGGTCTAAAAATCAACAAATGGATTCGTTTGTTTTTGTATCGAATGATTCTTCGAAATCGAAATGAAGTAGAAACTCTAATTAGTTCTACTGTTTCGAGTTGGGAAGGGAAAGAATTAAGCGACAAGTTGGAATTGGAAGTTGGGAAAGATTTACAATTTATACGGATAAATGGAACATTGGTCGGCGGTTTGGTTGGTTTGATTATTTATACAGTTACACAAATCTTTACTTCTTAAACGAAATATTTCATTTTTAAGGAATCCATTTTTGTAAAATCCAAAGCATCCAATGTTGTTTTAACTATAACTCTCAAATATACCACCTAAAACCACTCGCTCAAATTGCTGCAAATCACTCACTTAAGAAGATGTCACGCTAAATCCCTAGAGCAAGGAACAAAATTTTCTCAAAACCATAGAAATTGCATCAAACAATAATTTAAAAAATTCTGATGCAAAAAATAATTGGATTTCTTTCGTTTGTATTCTTCACCAGTTTCATGATGTTTGGCCAAATTGAAACCCTTGGTTCCAAAGAATACGGCAGAATTCTCGACATAACTTATCATCCAACCCTTGAAAACAAACTTTATGCTTTAACTCAAGGAAATCATATTCTCACATCTTCTGACAATGGAGAAACTTGGGAGGTTTTATATGCTCATCCAGAAGGACAATTGGAAAATTTAAAATTCTTAGAAACGGAAAATTCCTTGAGCTTTTCTTCTAAAAATTCACCCAATTCCTTTGGAGAATTTTCTCTCAATTATGGAGTGCATATATTCAACTTGCACTCTTTATCAGTAATCAAAACATTTCAAGTTCCTAATCAAGAAGGAGCAGATAGAGAATCCATTAAATCCTATGCAATTTGGGAAAGCAATCCAGACGTTGCCTTAATCGCTCAAGAATATCGAATTGAATTTTTCAACTATTCAAAAGTATATTATACAACAGATGGTGGCCAAAACTGGACCGAAGTTTATTATTCAAACGATAACAACGATTATTTCCCAGAAAATCTAGCCATCAGCCCAGATGATGCGGAAAAATTGTTCATCGCAAGAGGGATTAGTTATGCGGAATCTGCTGGTGGATTGTTAATTTCAACAGACGCAGGCCAAACATGGACCGAAAAATTAAGTGGAATCTGTTTTTCGCCTATAAGCTTTCATCCAGAAAATCCATCAGAAATTTGGATTGGATCTGGGATTGGGTATGGAAACGATCATACTCAAGGGCTTTATAAATCACTAGACGGCGGAGAAACCTGGAATCTAGTTTCCATTCCTTGGACATCTTATATGAGCGACAACATTCGAGTTATTGCCTTTCACCCTAGCAATGCTGACTTAATGATGGTATTGGAAGAAAATGAAATAGCAAAATCCCAAGATGGAGGTTTAACTTGGAATTTATACACGCATCCTGAAACCGATATGTCGATTGAAGGATATTATGATGGACGAAATCTTTCGTTTAATCCATTCAACGAACAAGAGGTTTTTGTGAACTCCAGTTTTTATCCGTTATTTTCTTCTGATGGCGGAGTGGAATTCGAACGAATCAAGAATCCATTTCATCGTGAATTTGGCAATCTGCATCATTTTTATACCAATGGCTTGGAACATTTATACTTCGGAGTTCAAAATGGATTTGTTCATCTTAATGCTCAAAATTCGGAAGAAAATTCAGTAGGCGTTGTACCCATTAATTCTAATTCCTATTCTCCCAATGTAATGCTCAACATTGATGAAAAAACAGAAGGAAGGATTTTCATTTATTTTCCCAATGCTTCCCTTTCTATGAGCAATGATCATGGCATAACCCAAACTCCCATTTATCAACCAATGAATATGGATCAAATCAATTCATTGACAGTTGATCCAACTAATTCTCATATCATTTATGCTAGTTCTAGTATGATGGGAAATATGACAGAATTAATAAAATTGGATGTACATGATTTCAATTCAATTCAAACCGAAATCCTTTCGACACCACAAGAAAGTGGTACAATCAATACCATTCATGTAGATCCTAGCAATTCCCAAAACATACTGATTACACAAGGAAGCAAAGTTTTTAAATCGACAAATTATGGACAAGTTTGGTTGAACGCTAGTGTTGGTTTAGAAATTCTGGATGCAACTACCGATCAAATCTTCCGACTAATTCAAAATACAACAGAACCCAACCGTTTTGTTCTCGCTACTTCAAAAGGGATCTTTCTTTCAACAGATCAGGGATTATCTTGGGAGCAACTTACCGATGAATTTACTGTAAATGCATTGGCAAAAGACGAAATCCTAGTTTCCATTACGTCTGAATCTGATGGGAAAAATTTTCAAATTAAGTATTCAGCTGATCAGGGAAATACTTGGAATGTATTTTCGCTAGGAATCGATGCTCCTATTCATTTGTCTAGTATTATGAAATCTACTGATTTTTATTTGGACGAGGATAACCTAAGAATTTTTGTGGGAACCATGGATTTGGGAGTTCTGAAAATAACCTTAGACCTTCTGAATTTAAACCTAATCGATTCTGAAATTTTACCAAGTCAGAATTTAATAATATATCCTAATCCAACCAAAGGAATTGTCAACATTGAAAGCAAAATTCAAACTGAATCGGTAGAAATTTATTCTCAAACTGGACAGAAAATACGCACTGAAAATTCGTCTAAAATTTCTGTCGAAGATTTGCCAAAAGGCGTTTATTTTCTAAAAATCCATCTTCAAAATGGGGATACGAAAACCCAGAAGATCATTAAAAACTAACGAAAGTCTTTTCCCATTGCAGCAACTTAACTTCAAATACATACACTATGATGAAAAAATTACAATTGAATTCAATAGGGCTCATGCTAGTCATTTTGACCTCATTATCAACCCAATCAAAGGCTCAATATGAAGTCCAACAAAAATTAGTTGGCGATCGCGAACAACGAGCTGAATTTGGAACCTCAACTTCCATGAATTCTCAGTATTTGGCAGTTGGCGCTTCTCGAGAAAATATTGCCACAGGAGCTGTTTATGTTTACCAGAAAAACCAGAATGAAACTTGGGAATTTCATCAGAAAATTCAAGCGGAAGATGGGCATGAAATGGCAGAATTTGGAGGCGCTATGAAAATGGGTGATAATTTCCTTGCTATTGCTTCAGGTCGAGCAGACATTGGAGATGCGCTTCGCGCCGGTGCTATTTATTTGTATGATCTAACAGATGGAAGTTTTGTATTCAATTCAAAACTTGTAGCTTCCGACTACAGCGACGATAGTTTGCTCGGAGCCAACCCTACATGCATAGACATCAGCGGAAATACCCTTGTGGCCGGTGCGCCTGGAACAAACGATTGGGCAGGAGCGGTATATGTGTTCCAAAAAATCAATGAAAACTGGACAGAAGTTCAAAAAGTTACCGCACCAGAACCCATTGAATATTCGAATTTCGGAATTGGTGTAAGCATTTCAGGTAACACCTTAATTGTCGGTGCAAGTGGTGAAAACAATGGAAAAGGTGCAGTTTATGTTTATGAAAAAAACGCAAATGGTTTTTGGGAGTTTCAGCAAAAACTCGAATCCTCCACTCCTCAAACCAATAGTTATTTCGGGAATTCACTTCACATTCATGA
The DNA here is from genome assembly GCF_040545805.1 of Moheibacter stercoris. NCBI lineage: Bacteria > Pseudomonadati > Bacteroidota > Flavobacteriia > Flavobacteriales > Weeksellaceae > Moheibacter > Moheibacter stercoris. The sequence goes on along the minus strand of NZ_JBEPMO010000001.1, from coordinate 363,802 downwards.
AAATCAATTTGTTGTGGGTGCCTATGCAGAAGGAAATCCTGGAACTGACTACGCTTCTGCGTACGTTTTCCAAAAGAATGGAGAAACCTGGGAAGAAACGCAAAGACTGGTTGGAGAATCATCCAGTGAAGACAGTTTTTATGGCTGGATGACCCAAATCTCTGAAAATCATCTATGGATTTCAGCGCCCCATTTCTTTGGACAAGAGGCTGGGAAAGTTTACCACTACACGAAATCTTCTGAGGGAATTTGGAATTTGGCAGAACTTATTCAACCCAATGAATCTATGGAGGAAGATGCATTTGGATGGAGTTTTCAAGCTTTCGGCGAAACTCTAGCAGTTGGCGCAACAAGAGATGATTTTGACGAAAACCAAGAAAATGAATTGATGGATGCTGGATCTGTTTTTATTTTCTACCATAACAATTTATCCAATTTGGAATCTCAACCCACTGAAGTTTCTGTGAAAATTTACCCCAATCCTGCACAAGATTATCTTTTTATTCAATCTGATGAACCGATTCAATCTGTGAAAGTTTATGATTCTATGGGAAAATTAATGTTCGAAAGTTCAAAAAATCAAATTGAAATTTCTCAATTGCCAAAAGGGATATATTTCTTAAAAATTCTAACGAAATCTCAAAACACATCAACACATAGAATCATAAAACACTAGCTTATCAATTTTGATAAGAAAGTTGGTTAGGGGCAGGTCGAACTTTTGTTCGACTTTTTTTTGAATTATATTTTTATTTTGAATCAATAGAAATTCGGATATTGATTTGTAAATAAGGGGCTAATCCATTTAAATTTGGAATTATCGTATATTCGCTCAAATTTGAAATCCCTCTATCTTCATACATTATTTTGTTTTGTTTTCCTCACCTACACTACTTTGCTTCAAAGTCAGACTAGGGAAGAAACCATGGATGTTTTGCATCAAGGTATTGAAGAATTACACAAAAAAAATCATGAAAAATCATTGGAACTTTTGACGCAAGTCAAAAAAATTGCCAAAACCAACGATTGGTACCATGAACTATTTTTATCCTACAACAACATTGGTCTCAATTATTATATGATGTTGGATTATGGAGAAGCGCTCAACCAATTTTTAATTGCCCATAAAATATCCATCGAACATCTAGAGCCCAAAGATGAAATCATCGTTCTCAACAGCATTGCCATTTTATACTATAAAGAAAAAGAGTATAAATCTGCAGAGTCCTATTTTACCAAATCTTATGATATTGCAGTTAAACACAATAGCAAAAAAAACATCCATCTATTTGCGGCCAATGTTGCTTCCATTGCAGCGGCAACCGAAGACATTGAAAAAGCTGAAAAATATCTTGAAATAGCCTTTGAGCATTTACAAGAACCAGAAATAAATTATTATATCGCCCAAACAATTCAAGCCAAAATCTTCTCCCTTAAAAAGCAAAACAAAAAAGCAATTGAATTGTGCTTACAAGAATTACCAAAACTTACCAATCCCGAACATCAGCCTGCAAAAATTGGATTTCTTATGCTTTTGGCTGAAAACTATTTAGAAGAAAAACAATATAAAAAGGCCATCTATTACGCCGAGTTGGTTGGCAAAGATCAATACGCCAGCATGATTGAAAAACTTCGATCTTATCAATTACTGTCCGATATCTACGCCAATTCCAATGAATTAGAAAAAGCACTTCAGTACAAAGATTCAATGTTTCTTGCAAAAGACAGTATTCAACAAATCAAAAATGGCCAAGTATATGAAAATAGTCGAATCAAATTTGAACTCCAGAACAAAGAACATGAATTGGCCGTCAGTCAGGAAAAATTTCAAAGAGAACGCAAGATTTTCATTGGTGCTTTGATTGCTTCTCTGATTTTATTATTGTCGATTATTATAGCCATTTTCAACTATTTGGCTCGATTGAAACAGCGAAAAATCATTGATTTAAACAATCAAAAGATTATGGAATTGGAGTTGGAAAAAGAACGAAATCAAAAAATTCTTTTGGCCAAAGAACTCGAAGAACAAAACACAAAGTCCCTTTTGGAAAAGGAAAAGTTGAAAAATGAATTGGAAACCAAAAACAGGAAATTAACCGCCAAAGCACTTTCTCTATCGGCTCGAAATGAATTGATCGAAGATGTTTTAAAACAACTTAGCCATTCCTCTGAAGTCGCCAAAAACACTCATTTGAAAAAACAGTTCAATGATCTAAAAAAACATATGAAAAATGAAACGGAATGGGACGAGTTTTTCACCCATTTCGAAGAGGTCAATCAAGGATTTCTGAAAAATTTGAAAGATAAGCATCCCGATCTCAATGCCAATGATCTTCGTTTTGTCTCCTATTTATACATGAATTTGACAACCAAAGAAATTGCTTCCTTGCTCAACATTACCATCGATGCTTGCCGAAAACGAAAAGAAAGAATTTCCAAAAAATTAAACCTTGACGAAAACGCCGAACTTTTTGACTATATCACATCTTTTTAGGGTTAAATGCTCAATTGAACATAAAATCCTTCATGGCCTCGTACATTCCAAACGGTGCCATCGTCAAAAAGCAAATATTGCCCTTTGATGCCTGATAAAGTGCCTTCAAACCTACCTTCCTTTTTTAAATTCAAGGATTTCACTTTGGTTGGATACTGCATAACCGGATAATGAAATTCGTAAATTGTATTGTCATCCAAGTAAAATTTGGATTCTTCTTCAGGCAAATAAACTTTGAACAAATCCTTTTGATGAACCAGATCAACCTCTGCCTTTTCGGTTTTCAACATGCGTTGGTAATTCGTTTTGTCAGACGTGACATTTTTCAACGCCACCTCAATCATTCCCGCTTCGTATCGGTTTTCTGTTCTTGCGAGAATAATTGCCGCATTGGCGCCTTGATCGATCCAACGAGTAGGAATTTGCGTTGCACGAGTTACCCCAACTTTCAAATCGGGCGAAACTGCCAAATACACAATATGCGGTTGTAATTCAAATTTTTTCTCCCACTCCAAGTCTCGAACTTGAATTCCTAAATGCGCTTTGGATAATTCAGGACGAATGATGCTTTCATTGGCTTGAGGAAGTGTAAAAAAACAATTTTGGCAATAACCCATTCGGTAAATTTCCTTGTTCAATCCACAACCCAAACATTCATAATGATCATGTACAAGAGTTAATTTCTTTCCAAGTTGCTGATTTAAATCGATATAATCGTCTTTAAGATTTAGGTAATAACGAATTGGATTGCCATTTTCTGCAATCATCTTACGAATCTGTCCCTCAAAAATCATTGTTTTCCTTAAATTTGTGATAAAAGTACGAAAATATGCCGGCACAAGGATTGGTGAACAAAGTCATGGGGCTTTTAATGAGCAGTAGAATGCGCCAAATTGAGAATTTCATTAAGAACCCAATTGAGACCCAAGAAAACATTTTGTTTAAGAATTTATCCATTGCTCGAAATACGGAGTATGGAGATTTATACGGGTTTAAATCCATTGGCACTTATGAAGATTTCAAGTCCAATTTACCCCTTGTGAAGTACGAAGATTTTGAACCTTTTATTGAAAAAGCAAGAAAAGGGGAAAAAGACGTCAGCTGGAAAGGAAAAATAAAATGGTTTGCAAAATCTTCTGGAACCACCAATGCCAAAAGTAAATTTATTCCCATCAGTCAAGAATCCTTGGATGAATGTCATTATGCGGCAGGAAAAATGATGTTTGCCATTTACTTGAACAACCATCCTGACACCGAAATTTTCAAAAATAAAAACCTTCGATTGGGAGGAAGTTCCGAAATCTACCAGAAATACGATACGCTTTTTGGTGATTTGTCTGCTATTTTGATTGACAACCTTCCCTTCTACGCCGAATTACGCAATACGCCCAACAAGCAAATTTCCTTGATGAGCGAATGGGAAACCAAAATGAAAGCAATTTCCAATGCCGTAATCACAGAAGATATCGGTTGTTTAACAGGAGTTCCTTCTTGGATGTTGGTTTTGCTCAACAATGTGTTGACCGAAACAGGAAAAGGAAAGTTAGATGAAGTTTGGCCTATGTTAGAAGTCTTTTTTCATGGAGGAATTAGTTTCAAACCCTATGAAGAAAATTACCGAAACCTTACCCACAAAAAACTAAACTTCTACGAATTGTATAATGCATCGGAAGGATTTTTCGGAATCCAAGATCGAAGTGATTCCAAAGACATGTTGTTGTTGTTAGACAATGGAATTTTTTATGAATTCATTCCGATGGAGGAAATCGATTCGGACAATCCCAAAGTTATCGCATTAGAAGATGTAGAAATCGGAAAAAATTATGCAATTGTCATTACCACCAATGGTGGATTGTGGCGTTACATCATTGGAGATACCGTGAAATTCACATCCAAAGATCCGTTTAGAATAATTGTTTCTGGACGAACCAAACATTATATCAATGCATTTGGTGAAGAATTGATTATTGAAAATGCAGAAGAAGCCCTGAAAAGAACTTGTGCCAAAACGGGTGCTATTATCAAAGAATTTACGGCTGCTCCTATTTATATGGAAGGAAATGCAAAGGGTGCGCATGAGTGGATCATCGAATTTGAGAAAATGCCAGAAAGCATCGATGGTTTTGCTCAATTATTGGATGAAACCTTACAGGAACTCAATTCTGACTATGAGGCAAAGCGCTACAAAAACATCACTTTAAATCCATTAAAACTGAATGTTGCCAAACCCAATTTATTTTTTGATTGGATGAAGTCCAGAGGAAAACTTGGCGGACAAAACAAAGTTCCAAGATTGGCCAATTCAAGAGAATTTATAGATCCATTATTGGAAATGAACAAATCTTAATTCCAAAAATCCTTCGAATTTTAAATTTGAGAATTCTTAGTTTGAATTTATTTCAATTGAATTCGAACGAACTTTTCGTATGCCCAAATTTTCACTCAAATGGAGGTAAAATTGAATCTGAAACAAATAAATTCTAAGAATTGAAGTCCAGAATGTGGACATTATTCAGAAAAAGCCATTTTACAAAAAGTTGATTTTCAATCATGTGACAAATTAAAAGCCGAAATACTAATGGAAAAAGCATGACATACTATGTTAAAGGTATAGATGCATTTAGTTTTGGCAAAAATTAACAAGAACACATGAAAAAAATAATTTTTACATTTTTCTTGCTGTTTAACATTTTGAATGTTTATTCACAGCAAACCAGTTCACAGACCTTAAGTCTCCAGGAATTGGTTAATAAATTCGAAAACCATGAGAATAGAAGGGGTAGTATTTTGAACTACTTTACAATTGATGAAGTGAATCAATTGAGAAATTACTATGCTGTTCAAAACTCCATGAATGTTCAATTAGGAGGATTTGACTACGGAACTGATGGGATTGATATTGACCCTATCACTAGAGCGGTAGGAAATGAAGGAATGTATGCAATATTATACAAATTTGACATTACCAATCCTTCTTTTTTAAATGTAATTGGAGATGGTCATTTTTTTGAGTATGCAGGTGCATTAAAACCTGAAAATAAAAATGAAGCATATACTTTAAGAGATGATGGTTCTTTTTATTCATTGGATATTCCGACTGGAACTTATACTTTTTTAGGAAACATCAATACGTTTGATATTATAGTAGCAATGGCTTTCAATCCTGTTGATGGAAAATTATATGGGATTTCCGATACTACATTATATTTATTAGATCCAATTAATCTTACCTACGAGCTAATTGGCTCCTTAAATACGTTGGGTTATTATGCTCTTGGATTGGCCATTACAGGGGATGGAAATGCCTATACTTTTGATGGAAACGAAGATAGATTATATTCCATTGATTTAACAACAGGTAATTCTACTCCTATTGGGTACATTGGTTTTGATGCGTATTATCAACAAGCTATTGCTTGGGATCCTCAAACGAACCAAGTCTACATGGCTGCGTTCAATGTGGGTAATATCTCATCAGAATTTAGATCTGTGAATCTAGAAACGGGTATGTCTACATTAATTGGTCAAATTGGTGCATCTGTATTGGATTTTTATTGGATCGATTTTTTCTCTGAAGAACCATCATTGTATGCAAGCTGTGATTTATCAGCAGAAACAACCAATGGACCTACTTTCAATCGACCAACTGAAGATGGTACAGCATTGGATGAAAACGGAGAAAATGTATTTTTAAACATATATGGTTATTTCCACGTAAGTGAGACAGGAACCTATACCCTTACATCAACACAAGATGGATGGGATGGAATGATTTTCTTGTATGAAAATAATTTTAGTCGAAATGCTCCATTGGTTAATTTTGTTGCTGGAAATGATAATTTTGGTGGGGTAGGAACTTCACAAATTACCACTCAATTAGAAGCCGGGACGTTATATTACCTTGTTACGACGGGTGTTGATGCAGAAGAATATGGACATTTCGAAAACCAAATTTCAGGTCCTGGATATATTTATTGTAACGATGGTGCTCCTGAATTAGGATGTGAATGGACGGTTTCTGTAATTGGACATACCTATGGTCATTACATTTCATGGAAATTAAGCGCTGGAGATGAGTTATTATTATCAGGTGGACATTATACCACCGATGGTTTCGATGATATAAAACACATCACCGCACCTGGTCCTTTAACGTTTGAAATTAAATCTGAAGATTTGACAGAAATGGGTGGTAGTGCGCATTATATAATTTCTAACGGAGACCAAATCGTAGCTTCAGGGCAAATTGTTCGAGGAGAAGAAAAAATCACCACCAATTTAAATTGTACGGTATTAACAGATGGGTGTTTAACAGCTCCTTTGGGACAGTTCCCTACTAGTCCTGTTACGCCTACATGTGGAGATGGTCCAGAAGCCATTACAACCAATGCTAGAACAGGAGAGTATAGCATAATTAACTTAACACAAGAAACACTTTATAAATTTTCTAGCTCTGTAGAAACAGACTTTATTACCATTGCTGACGAAACCGGAACTGTAGCATACGTTGCAGGAACGGGAGAAGTTAGTTTTTCACCTCTTACAACAGGCGCTTATCGCTTTTATTTACATTTAAATGATGAATGTGATTATTCCGAAACTGGAAATAGAACAAAATTTGTTGAATGTGCTTTACCTATTGGACCACCGGCAAATGATGAATGCGAAAATGCAATCCCTGTAAGTTGTGGTGATGTAGCAACGGGTTCCATCTTTTTTGCTACTGATTCTGGAGGTTCTACAACTTCAAGAGATGTGTTCTATAAATTTACAGGAAATGGAGAACCTGAAATTGTAACTTTATCTTTATGTAATTCTAATTTTGATTCTTATTTAAGTGTTTACTCTGATTGTACATTAAACAATAGAATTATGTACAATGATGATTCTTGTGGACAAGCATCAAAATTAACTTTCTATTCCGATGGTGTTTCAACTTACTATATCCTAATTGAAGGCTATACAGACGTTTGGCTAGGTTCTTATGCCTTAGAAGTTACATGTGAGAGTGTAGAAGATGATTATGATCCATGCGCATTAGATCTAAATGGAGATTTGAGAACAGGCATGACAATATCTGATACTCAATATGGAAATCATAGAGCGGCAAATGACTTTAACGTTTTGGCCAATACGCAATATGAAATGGAAAAAATCAACATCCTTGTTTATACAACAAGTGCAGAACCAACCAAATTTGATATAAGCTTCCATGAAGGTGAAAATGGAGTTGGTGCTCAATTCGGAGAAACAATTGAAAGCATTTCTCCTTCTTCAATTCAACAAGTTGGTTTATTTAATTTTCAAAATTACCCTGTCTATGAAGTGGAATTTACTTTACCCAACACAATTATTTTCCCAGCTACACCAAACGCCGATAAAAGATATTGGATTGCTTTAAAAGCACATGCAATTCCAAATAATGGATCTGTAAATTGGGCAGCATTTGTGAAATATTCTCCTAATACATTACCTGCTTGGAAATCTGAAAATGATGGAAGCTATTGGTATGAATACGAATATGGTCCAGATTTAAGATTAGAAGGGTTTATGAGTTTAGAAGGTGAATGTGCCACTTTGGGAATGGATGATTTATCAAAAATTGATTTTGCTTACTATCCAAATCCAACCCATGATATAGTGAATATTGTTACACAAGATGATATTCTTTCGATTCAAGTTTACAATTTAGAAGGACGATTGGTTCAAGTAACTAAGAATACTTCTTCCAAAAAATTAAATATATCCAACCTACCAATTGGTACGTATCTAGTGAAAGTTCAATTAGAAGGTGGAAAAACGGAAATATTCAAGATTCTCAAAAAGTAATGTTTTACTCACTGTTAGTTAATGATGGCCCTGGTTATTGCAGGGCTTTTTTTATACTAATTTTCCTTAACATAGGATAGGTAGTTATTTTAACCTATCCAATAATAAGAAACCCTAATTAGTTCTTTGAACTTGAGATTGAATAATTTCAAATACCTTTATAGCTTCATGAAGAAGGTTGACTATATCATTGTTGGGCAAGGCGTAGCTGGAAGTTGTTTCGCTTTAAAATTACTTCAACAAAATAAATCATTTTTGGTTATCGATTCCCAGGAGCATATGGCGTCAAAAGTAGCGGTTGGCATTTACAATCCCGTTGTTTTGAAACGATTTGCCCTGATTTGGAAAGCCCAACAACAATTAGATCGTATGCATCAGTATTTCCGTGCGTTCGAAAGCTTATTAGGCGGTCAATATGTTCATGAAATTCCTACCTATCGAATTTTAAAAGATGATAATGAAATTCACGCTTGGAACCTAAAAGCCGAAAAGCCAGAACTTTCTAAATTTCTAGATACGACGATCAGGCAAGATGCTCCAGAAAAAATACATGCACCAAAAGGATTTGCAGAAGTTAAACAAACCGGGAGAATCGACTTATCCACTTGTCTTCAAGATTTTCGCAATTTTTTGAAAGCGAATCAATTCATTTTAGAAGAAAAATTTGATTACCATCAAATCGTAATCGAGGAGAATCATGTACTTTACCAAGATATTCAAGCAGATAAACTCGTTTTTTGTGACGGATTTGGCATCAAGGAAAATCCTTATTTCAACTACTTACCCATCATTGGTGTAAAAGGAGAAGTACTCAAAATCAAAACAGAAACTTCAATTTCTGAAGGAATTTGGAAAGCTCATAATTTTTTATTGGAAATAGAACCAAGAATTTCCTTGACCGCGTCTACCTATGATCGAGATGACCTAAGCCCTGAACCGACCGAAAAAGGAAAACAAGAAATTCTTTCCTATTTAGGGGAAATCTATTCTGGAAAAGTGGAAGTTTTGGAGCATTGGGCAGGAATTAGGCCTACTGTACTAGATAGAAGACCTGTTATAGGTGCGCATCCAAAGGTTCCTCATATCTATTTATTCAATGGTATGGGCACAAGAGGAACTTTATTGGCTCCAGACATGACAGAGGAATTATTTGCCTTCATCGAAGAGAAACAAGCCTTGGACAAAGAAGCCGATTTGAATCGTTTTACCAAAAAGCATTTTCCAAATGACTGATCTTTCCTATTGGAGCATTTTCCAGTTTTTGGTTCATTATGGTTTGCATTTTTTAGCGCCTGGAATCATTGCGTACCTTTTCTATCGATCTAATTGGAAAAAAGCTTGGTTACTCTTAGTTTGTACAATGTTGGTTGATTTGGATCATTTGTTAGCCGATCCCATATTTGATCCTGGAAGATGTAGCATCAATTTTCACCTATTGCATTCCTACTGGGCAATGATCGTTTATGCATTCATGCTTTTTTTCTCCAAAACAAGAATTTTCGGAATTGGTTTACTTTTTCATATGTTGACCGATTTTATTGATTGTCAATTGAATCAATTAATATAATACTTCCCAACCATCAGGTGTAAAACCTTTCTATGAAATTCTATTATAAGAACTCAATTATAGGAAATCTAAATGTTAAGTTTTTCTAATATTGAAACAAATTTGATTGTTGGTATACAAATTGCAGGTAAAAAAAACCACTCAAAAATTAATATTTGTTAAATCAAATATTTTAAAGTGTTGATAATGTGTTGTAAGAATGAAATTGAGTAAATTATTTCTCGTTGTAGTTGTATGTTGGGGGTCACATACAAATCTACGAGCCGATATTGGGTTTATATTTCCCAATCAAAAAGGATACCCTGAAATTGATGGAATGATTGATGAGGCTGATAAGTTAGCCAGCCAAGAACAATACAATCAGGCACTTGTCTTGTTTGAAAATGCCATTGCCCAATCTTCTCAAAAAAAATATTCCAAAGGACTTACCAAAGGCTATGTAGGCGCTTCGGCCATTTTATTTAAGCAAAATAAATTGGAGCAAGCAACCCAACTTCTCATCAAAGCAAAAGATGAATCTTATGCCAAAGAATCGCCCGAAGATATGTCTGAAATTTACTTTGGCGAAGGAATCAATTTGCATGTTTTGGGTTTGCATGATCAAGCCATCAGACGCTACAAAGAATCGATTGCCATTTCCAAAAAAATCAGTGACGTAGACAAGCGCACCGACAATATGTATAAATCCTATATCAACATTGGAGATGCCTATCAATTAAAGAATCAAACGGATTCTGCCTTGTATTTTTACCAAGCAGCCTTTCATTCGCCAACCAAAGATTTGAACAATCGTTTCGTTAGTTCCATCAGTTTGGCCGATGTCCATATGGAGCAAAATAGAATGGATTCTGCCTTGTATTATTTGAAAAATTCGGAAGGGGTTTTACAAAAATTAGGAACCAAAAACACCGAAGCAACTTTTGATAAAATGCTGGCGAAGTATTATGAAAAAATAGGTCAAAACGATTCTGCGATTTATTATTACGAACGCTCTATTGCCCTCAAAAACCAGCTCAATCGACCAGAACCCGAATTGCTCAAAAAACTATCAGAAATCTACGGTAAAATTGGCGATGAAAATCGTTCTAACCAATATTTAGCTGATTATGTTGCGGTCGATGATAGCTTGAAAATTCTTCATCAAGACAATCTTCAAGTTCCTATTTTATTGGCAAAAAATGCTTCGAAAAAGAAACTAGAATCAGCCGAATCAAAATCCAATTTCTTGTTGATTATTCTAAGTATTTCCTTTATCCTTACGGGAATTTTTGTGTACTTGTACATCAAAAAACAAAAACGTAAAAACACCTACAGAAAAGAGGAAAATACCCAATTGAAACAAAAATTGAACACGGCTTTTGAAGAAGTAGCGGAATTAGCCCAAATGAATTCTCCTCACTTTTTATCGCGTTTCATTGAGGTTTATCCGGAATTTTACAATCAATTGGTTTCTAGTTTTCCAGATTTAACAACGGCTGATTTGAAACTTTGTGCCTTGATGAAATTGGATTATTCGACTAAAGAAATTGCAGAAATTACCTATAGTTCTATCCGAACCGTTCAAAATCGCAAATACAAATTGCGTAAAAAATTCAGTTTATCACCTGAAGAGAACTTGAATATTTGGATTCAAAACTTCCATCTTCAATCTTTGAATTTGGTTTAAAAATTTCAAAACATTTTCTACCATAAAAAAAGCCGCTCCCAAAAGGAAGCGGCTTTCAAGCATTTATTATTAATTAACTACTAGTATTGCTGTTTATTAATAGTTAGGGTTTTGAACCATCAATGAATTGGTGTTCGTTTCATTGAAAGGAATTGGGAATACTCTCATATGATTTGAGAATGGTAAATCACAATTCACTGTACAGTTTGCACTTTTGATGATTGGCAATTCGTAACGATTTAAATCGAAATATCTATGCCCTTCAAATGCCAACTCAATTCTTCTTTGTTCTAAGATTTCATCCAACAAAGCTTGACCAGAACCTGAGAAAGTATACTCTGGATTTCTGTAGGTTTGTACCCAATCAACCAATTCAGTCAATGCTGCTGCTTGGTTGGTATAATACATAGCTTCAATTTGGTTCAATTTAACCTCAGTTGCACGAATTACCACAACATCGTTATCAACTGGACCAAATTTCTTCACTGCATATGGCAATGGATTATCTGCAGATTGAATTACAGAATAAAGACCTTTTCTAGCATCACCTTCTTCAATTAGATTGTAGAAGTCAGTTGTTGCAGCAGTATCTTCATAAGTTCCTCCAATTGTCCAAGTAGCACTCAATGCATCGTTGGTATTTGGATTATCCAAAGCTGTAAAATCGATAGCAAATAAAGTTTCTGAACTTGCCAATGGATTTAAATAATAATTCTCCAATACAGTTGCGTCTGTTGTAGGTTCTCCTTCTACTTCAACAACTCCATTTAACAACTCGCTTCCAGCCAATGCCAAAGCAGCATAGTCTTGAGCTTTTTGGTAGTCTTTTTTGTACAAGAACACTCTTGACAAAATACCATAAACTGCTTTTTGAGTAATACGAGAGTTTTCTGCTCCTAAATTAGGTGCAGCTGTTTCCAATTCAGAAATAATTTCTGCGTATACTTCTTCTACAGTTTTACGAGCCAATGGAACATCTGTTTCCAATACAGTTGGAACTGGAATTCCTAAGTCTTGGTTGATTGTTCCATAAGGACGAGCGTAGTAGTTTACCAAGTTGAACAAAGTCAAGGCTCTTAAAGCTCTTGCTTCTGCAAAGTTTTGATCAACTGAACTTCCTGTAATATTTCCTTCAAAAGACAAAACAAAGTTTGCTCTTGCAATCGCACGGTATCCAATCGTCCACATATTGCTAATAGAACCACCTGTAGCTTGTGCGTGCGTATAACGGTAGAAATCTGTGAAACGGTTTGAGTTATCAAACATAACAAACCCATTGTCGGTCATGATTTCTTGTGCCGTGATGTAGTAGTTTCCGTATGCATAATTGCTTTGTAAAGCATCATATACACCAAAAACCGCTGTTTGCAACTGACCTTCGTTGGTGATCGCAGTTCCTACGTCACTTGTGTCAGTTGGCTCATATTCCATAAAATCGTCTTGACAAGAAGTCAATCCCAACAATCCGATGATACTTAAACTAAAAAATATTTTTTTCATTTTGTTTTCTATTTATAAAGATTAGAAATCAACTTTAACTCCAAATACGAACTGTCTCAAGTTTGGCTGAGTCAAGTTGTATAAACCTAATTGCTCTATTCCGTAGAAATCTGGATCACTAGAAGAAGTTTCTGGATCAAACCATACATCATCATCAAATGCCCAAACTACCAAGTTGTATCCTTTTACATATACATACAATTTGTCTAATCCTACTTTATCCCCTAAGATGTTTTTACCAAAAGTATATCCTAATTCAGCAGATCTCCAACGGATGTTGTCAGCGTCATATAAATAACGAGTTGAGTTTGCAGAACTGTTTCCGTTTCCTCCATAGATAGCTTGTGGTAAAGTTGCAGAACCAGCATTTTCTGGAGTCCAAGCACCATTAGCCCAAGCTTCTCTTGTGTTCATGTAACCAAAAGCACCATCTCCGTTGTACACAAATCCCCAGTAATCGTATACTGAGTGTCCACCAGCATAAGAGAATTGAGAGCTCAAAGAGAATCCTTTGTAGTTCAATGAAGTTGACAAACCTGCAGTGTGAACTGGTAAAGCTTGCTCTCCTGTAAAAGCTTGTTGAACTCTTGAATAGTCAGAAGTAATTTCTGATTTTGTTCCGTCTGTATACCACTGAGCTTCTCCAGTTTCTTGGTTAACACCTGCCCACAATCTTGTATAGAATTCAGTTGGGTTGTGTCCGTTTTGCCAAGCTTTAACACCGTTTCTTACTGCTAAGTTTCCGTTGTTCAAGTTTTTGATTTTAGAATCATTGTATGCATAGTTACCAGACAATGACCATTCGAAATCTTCTGTTCTAACAGGTACTACAGTCAAGGAAGCTTCAATACCTCTTGATTGCATATCCCCATCGTTTGTCCAGTAAGAAGTAAATCCAGAAGAAGAAGCATTCGTTGCTTTCGTGTACAATAAATCTTTTACATTTTTCTCGTAAACATCAACTGTAGCTCTAATTCTGTTTTGGAACAATCCTAAATCCAAACCAACGTTGATTTGTTCAGAAGTTTCCCATTTCAAGTTAGAATCACCTAATTGAGTGATTGCTCCAGCAGCTTGACCTAAGTAAGCTCCGTTTGTAGCTTTGAATAATTTCAAAGAAGCATAGTTTCCGATTTCAGCGTTACCAACTGTACCATAAGATCCTCTTAATTTCAATTCGTTAACAGCAGAATTTTCTAAGAAGTTTTCTTTGTGTACGTTCCATGCAGCACCAACACCCCAGAAAGTTCCCCATCTGTTTCCAGCACCGAAACGAGATGAACCATCACGACGAATGTTCGCTGTTACAGAGTAACGATCATCGAAGTTATACGCCATACGTCCAAAATATGAAACGAATGAATAATCTGCACCTGCAGAAGTAGCTCCATAAGGATTTACTGCGTTATCCAATGTTGGGTTTGTGTTACCCGCTGCATAACCTCTTGCTTCAGCAATTGTATAACTTGTATTGTATTTGATTGCTTCAGTTCCCGCAGTCAAAGTTAAATTGTGAACATCGTTAAATGTTTTCATATAACGCAAAGCGTTAGTCCAGTTCCAAGTTGAAAAGTTTCTAGCAGAAGACAATCCATATCCTTTTCCTAGTGGATTTTCTCCAGCACCATCTCCAAAATCAGGATTCCAATACAACAACTCATCGTAGAAGTTGTAATCAACACCAAAACGAGATTCGAAATTCAAATCTTTCGTGATATCATAATCTCCTGATAAGTTTGCTACAACTTTGTAGAAATCAGAATTAGAAACGTTTCTTGCCTGTAAAGCAACTGGGTTGAATTCTGGATTGATAAATGCTAAATTCAAGTTGTGAGATCCATCAGCATTGAATACATTTTGAGTTGGAGACATCAAATAGCTAGCAAAAATAGGGTTTGAGAAAGAAGATCCATCTGTAGGTCCTTTTTGATTTGCTTTGCTTAAATTGATGTTGAAATCAATGTTCATTTTTTCGTTTACATCCCAACCAGCGCTTAAATAACCAGCAATACGGTCATATCTTGCGTCAGAAGCAATACCATCTTGCGTATTGTAGCTTAAGGAAGTAAAGATTCTTGTAGACTCAGAACCTCCTGAATAGTTCAATACATACTTTTGAGATCCAATAGAATTATGTCTTACAGCTTTTCTCCAGTCTGTATTAGAAACACCATCCCATCCTAAATCATTCACTGCATATGCATACGCATCTTCTGCAGACCATCCCGTATAGTTTTGTAAAGTTTGAGCATAGAAATTTGTATGCCCTTGAGCATCTAACCAATCATTTTTCTCATACGCAACATCACCAAATCCAAATTCAGTATTGAATGAGAATTTACCTTTTCCTTTAACACCTTTTTTCAAGGTTACCAAGATTACACCATTTGCACCACGAGATCCATACAATGAAGTTCCAACCGCATCTTTCAATACAGTGACAGATTCAATTGTAGAAGGGTCAATGTTTGCCAATGGATTCGTTGTAGCAGCGATGCTAGACAAATCGTTTGTAACCATTGGAACACCATTCACAACAACCAAAGGCATTGTATTACCTGTCAAAGACGTAACCCCTCTTACGAAAATTGGAGATGCTGCACCTGGTTGTCCAGAAGCTGCACCAATACTCAAACCAGCAACCTGACCTTGTAAAGCTTGATCAAAAGAAACTGATCCTACTTTTTCAATGTCATCTGATTTTACAGTTACGTATGAACCTGTTTTTTGCTCATCAGATTCAGCAATACCATAACCCAAAATAACTACTTCATCCAACAAAGTTGAGTTGAAGCTCAACACACCCATGTCGTTTTTGGTTACTTTGAAATCGACCAACATACCCATCATGTCTGTGATCGTTAACACATCTCCGATTTGAGCATCAATTTCGAATGCTCCGTTTTCATCAGTGTAAGAAACCGTTTCAGTACCTTGTACTTTTACTTCGGCATCGCTCACTGCAAATCCATCTTGGTCATTCACTGTCCCTTTTACCTGCGCATCCACAAATTGGAAGAATGCAAATAAAAAGAGGAAGCTTAACAACACATTTTTAGTCCTCATAAAATTTTTATTTAACAAATTAGACTCACAAAGCAAAAAAACATCTGCTGAATTCTCTTGTATAATCTTAACGAATTCGTAAATTGAGTAGTAAATAAGTCGCGAAATGTTAACTACTCACATTCTACTTATGCGAACTGAAACTTTTTGTAATAAAGGCTTTCAGCTATTTTACAAAAAATTTAACTTTATCTAATCGTTATCAAAATCTTAAGTAAATGAATCTATTCTCAAGGATTAAAAATCTTAGTTAGAAAGAATGAGTAATAGATAAGTAAGGAAATTTATGGTCATGTATTTTTTTTCAAATTTCTTTGTGGTCATAATTAAAGGCAGGTAAAAAATTTAATGTTTTAAAAATAAATAACCTCATGTACTGCTTTTATTATAACATTATCAACATAGAAGGAAGGGCAATTGTCCTTCCTTTTTTTATTTATTTTAATTTCGTGCAATATCCGATTATTTTTGCAAAATGTTATTAGTTCAAAATTTAGGCGTTCATTTCGCAGGAAGTTATTTATTTGACAATGTTTCGTTTCGAATCAACAAAGGAAATCGTGTTGGTTTAGCGGGAAAAAACGGAGCAGGAAAGTCAACATTATTGAAAATTTTAGCCAAACAACAAGATTCAGACGAAGGCGATGTAGTCCATGAAGGAGAAGTTAGCGTAGGTTATTTAACCCAAGACATCGACTTTGAAAAAGGAAGAACCGTTTGGGAAGAAGCCGGACGAGCCTTTGAACAATTAAACGAAATTCAAGCAAAAATAGATTTCACCAATCAGCAATTGACCGAAAGAACCGATTATGAAAGTGATTCGTATGCACAGTTAATTGAAGATATCACGGTTTTAACCGATCGTTTTTCCATTTTGGGCGGATATACCAAAGATGCTGAAATGGAACAAATCCTAATTGGATTGGGATTCAAAACAGAAGATTTTCATCGTCAAACTGAGGAATTCTCTGGCGGCTGGCGCATGCGAATTGAATTGGCGAAATTATTACTTCAAAAACACGATGTTTTATTGCTCGATGAGCCTACCAACCATTTGGACATCGATTCCATTCTTTGGTTAGAGGAATTTTTACAAGACTATCCAGGAGCAGTTGTATTGGTTTCGCACGACAAACAATTTTTGGACACTGTAACCAATCGTACATTGGAAATTGCCAATAAACAAGTGCATGATTACAAAGCCAATTATTCCAAATACATAGAATTGCGTCAAGAAAGACGTGAAAAGATGGAACAAGCTCAAAAAAATCAAGAGCAACACATCAAACATACCCAACAATTGATCGAGAAATTCCGTGCCAAAGCGTCCAAAGCGGCAACAGCACAATCTTTGATTAAGAAATTGGATAAATTGGAACGAATTGAAGTCGAAAACGAGGACGTTCACAAAATGAACATCCGTTTTGCTTCAGCAGTGATTCCAGGAAAAATCATTTTCGAATTGGACAATGTTGGAAAAGCCTATGGGGATAAAAAGATCTTTGATGGGGTTTCCTTCTACGTCAATCGAGGAGAAAAGATTGCATTTGTGGGCCAAAACGGACAAGGTAAGACCACTTTGGCGCGCGTGATGGTAGATGGACTAGAACATACTGGAACAATCAAATTAGGGCATAATGTTGAAGTCGGATATTTTGCTCAAAATCAAGCTGATGTTTTGAATGAAAAATGGACTGTTTTGGAAGAAGCAGAATATGCTGCTACTGAGGAAACGAGAAAAATTGTTCGAGATATTTTGGGTGCTTTCTTGTTTAGTGGAGAAACCGTTGAGAAAAAGGTTTCCGTTTTATCGGGAGGTGAACGAAACCGTCTGGCATTGGCGAAGCTATTGTTAAAGCCTTTCAATGTCTTGGTAATGGACGAACCTACCAACCACTTAGACATTCAGTCCAAGGAAATTTTGAAAAGGGCTTTGCAAAATTTTGACGGAACATTGATTTTGGTATCGCATGACCGTGAATTCTTGGACGGATTGGCCAATAAGGTCTTTGAGTTCCGAGATGGAGAAGTGAAAGAGTTTTTAGGTGGAATCAACGACTATTTGGCTGAACGTAAAGCTAAAGGATTTAGAGAAATCGAAAAAGTTGAGCCAGAACGCGTTACAACTCCTATTGTAGAGAAAGTGCAACTTTCACAAGACGAAATAAAAGAACAAAAGCGAATTAAAAACAAACTCAGTAAGATTGAGGAAGAAATTGCCTTAGTGGAATCTAAAATTGCTGATTTGGAAAAGAAATTTGAATCAACTCCTTCACAAGATGATCTCAAACTTTACGAAAACTCCAAAAACAAATTGGAGGAATTGATGATGGAATGGGAAGAATTAATGGTTCAAC
The DNA here is from genome assembly GCF_040545805.1 of Moheibacter stercoris. Taxonomy (NCBI): domain Bacteria; kingdom Pseudomonadati; phylum Bacteroidota; class Flavobacteriia; order Flavobacteriales; family Weeksellaceae; genus Moheibacter; species Moheibacter stercoris. The sequence goes on along the minus strand of NZ_JBEPMO010000001.1, from coordinate 345,323 downwards.
TTTAATTACGTTTAAAGATCCGTTTTCTAATCTTACTCAACGCCTGCGGAGTTACACCAATATAAGACGCAATGTGCTTCAATGGAACATCCATGATTTCTTTTGGGTAATGATCCAAAAGGTATTGATAGCGTTCATCTGGAGAATCAGATAAGAGCGAAATTTCTCGTTTGGTTTTGTTGATATACAAGAGTTCAACTGCATGGCGCCCTACTTCATTGCCAAAATCAGTTTTTCGGTAAATGGATTGGATGGATGCATAACTAATCCGAAAGATTTCAACATCACTTAAGCATTCAACCGTATATCGAACGGGTTTTTGGGTAATAAACGAATCATAGGCACTAAAAAACCATCCAGAAAAGACCAAACTAAAAGTTATTTCCTTCACATCATCCTTTTTTTCTTTGGCTATAAAACAACGAATGATTCCCGATTCGATAAAATACAAATACTCTTCTATCTGTCCCTTTTCCAGTAAAATATCTCCCTTTTTATAGCGTACGGGATCATGTAAGGACAAATATTCTTGTATTTCATCTTCTGCTGCATCAGACATTTTTCTGAGCAATTGCGCAATTCTCTCCATTAGAAAGCATTAGATTTAAAAACTAAGTTTAGTAAGGTAGTATTTGAGAGTTTGCTCCTTTTCAGCACTAATTTACTAAATTTTACGAAATGAATCTAAATTCAGTTTTATTCCTAAAATTGCTCCTATTTTTGAACAAACTTACTAATCAAGCAAAATCCTATACGACGACTTACTTTTCCCTAAACAAGAAAATACTTAAACCCCAACTATAGGGTTTTGCTGATTTTTTTATCCCTTGGATTTATTTTCTAGATAATAAACCATCTCATTGGGATGATTTGCAAATTCCGATTCATCCGTTAAACCCACTCCAGATTTAGATTTCTCCTTCAAGAATTGCATCATTTCCTTGGTTGTCTTCATGTCTTTGGCGCGTAATTCAAGGTAAACTTCACGCCCAATTCGGTTGTTATGCAAATCCATCTGGTTATCAAAAGCTTCATTGGGAAAGCATTCTTCATGCATGTCGGTGATGAATTTCGCCCATTCCACAGCTTTTTGCTCGTTGGTATAAAAGGAAGCATTTTTAGCAATCAGAAGATTCCATGCAGCATGTCTAAATGCATTGGCAATGCCTCTACCACCATGGGCTTCATAAAAGTAGTTTTCTGAATATACGATGGATTGTATCGTAGCCCAAGCCGTTGGTAAAATCAATTGTGGTTTGGAAAGCAAGGCGCGAACCATTTTCCAAGTCAGATTGACGGTTAAGTTTTTAAGTGTGGAGAAAATTTTTTTCACATACCAAAATTAATCATTCTCTCCTATTTCCTTAGGCTCCTCAGCTTCTATTTCTTTTTTCTTTTTACGCTGTTTTTGAATTTGTTTATCGGTCAAAATATAGGAATCGTCGGGCTCGCTTAATAAAAACCCATAGGCTTTTGTTTCAGGAATGGAATCAAATACAACCTTTAAAATGGCCATTAATGGAAGCGCTAGAATCATCCCAGCAATTCCGAACAACATTCCACCTAAGAAGAAGGATAAAAGCGATACCAACGGATTTAAATTGGCTTTTCCACCCACCACTTTTGGAGTAATGAAGTTTCCTTCCAAAGTTTGAACTGCTTGAAACCATAAAATCACTCCTGCCGCGTACCAAGCACTATCTTTGGTTGCCAAAGCAAACAAAGCAGGTACCAAAGATCCAATGAAGATTCCGATGTACGGAAAAATCGTCAGCAAGGCGGCCAAAACGCCAAAGAACCAAGCGTAATCAATTCCTAGAATCATCAAACCAATCGTATTCAATGCAGCAACAATTCCCATTACGGTAAGTAATCCGACCAAGTAATTTTGCAAAACGTCATAAATTTTGGACAATACGTTTTCAATTTCTTCTTTGGGTGTACTTGAGAATACGCGGAAGAAAAATTCCTTGAAAAATTCGCGGTAATACAAGAAAAAGAAAATCATCAAAGGAACCAAAATCCCAAAGGATAATGAGTTTCCGATGGAATTGATGATGGAAGTTACATATCCACCAATACTGGAAGCACTGTTGGCCAATTCTGCTTCTGCTCTATTTACCAATTCATTTTGAGACATATTGAATTTATCGGACGTCCATTCCAAAATTCGAATACCCAAAGATTTGATTTTGTTGACAATATCTGAAGCGTCCTGCCCTATATTAATGGTCTGTGAAATGATTAAATACCCAATTCCAACAAAGAATATGATGAGAATAAGCAAAGTAAATATGGATGCCATCGCGCGATTGATCCCCCATTTTTCCAAGCGTTCTGCTATGGGTAGCATCAATACAGAGAAAATAATCGAAAATAAGATTGGGATAATGATGCTTTGTAAGGTGTAACAAATCAACACAATCAATACAAGCATCAACAAATTGGAAGCAATTTTGATACTCCTTTCGCGGTAGAGTTCCTTCATTTCACAGCAGTTAGTATCTAAAGATAGTTCTTTTGAATCTAAATTTTAAGATGTAATTAGAATCTTATTTATCCCAATGTTAGAATGATGTTTTTCAATCGAGCAATAACCTCATCTTTTCCAAGCAATTCCATAATCACAGGAACATCTGGACCTTGAAGACTTCCAACCATCGCCAAACGAACAGGCATCATCAATTTTCCAAATCCGATTTCTTTGGTTTGAACAAAATTCTGAACGACATCATGTATCGGTTCATGTGTGAAATTCTCTAAGGATTCCAAGGATTGAATGAATTCACCCAATAAGCTTGCGGAATCTTCTTTCCATGCCTTTCCAACCGCTTTTTCATCATAGGAACTTGGCGCTTGGTAGAAAAATTTCCCTTGTTGAACGATTTCTCGAATGAAGTTGGCGCGTTCTTTCAATAATTCGACAATTTTTGCATCAAAATCATTGTTGGCAGTAATTCCTTCTTTGGCTAATTCCGCTTGAAAAACCGGTAGAATTTCCTCGGTTGATTTTTGTTGAATATATTGATGATTGAACCAAATCGTTTTTTCTGGATTGAATCTCGCGCCCGATTTGCTTACTTTTTCCAGGTTGAATTGAGCAATCAATTCGTCCATGGTAAAGATTTCTTGTTCGGTTCCAGGATTCCAACCAAGCAAAGCCAACATATTGACCAAGGCATCTGGCAAATAGCCTTCTTCGCGGTAACCTTTTGCCGTTCCTTCTTCGGTAATCCACTCCAATGGGAAAACAGGAAAGCCGTGTTTGTCGCCATCGCGCTTGCTCAACTTTCCTTTTCCTTCTGGTTTCAAAATCAAAGGTAAGTGGGCAAATCTTGGTGCCGTCCATCCAAATGCTTTGTACAATAATTCGTGTAAAGGCATTGAAGGTAACCATTCTTCACCACGGATTACATGCGTAATTTCCATCAAACGGTCATCCACAATATTGGCCAAATGGTAAGTTGGCATTCCGTCTGATTTGAACAAAACTTTATCATCCAAGGTATTGGTATCGATGGAAATTTTCCCACGAATCAAATCGTCCAATAAAATGGTTTCATTTTCAGGAATTTTGAATCGGATGACATAAGGTTGTCCCGATTCGATTTTCGCCTGAACCTCATCGGCTGACAATTTCAAAGAATTGTTCAGTTGATCGCGGTTTTGCGAATTATAAATAAAGGTTTGACCTTTGGCTTCTGCTTCTGCACGGAATTGATCTAATTCTTCTGGGGTATCAAATGCATAATATCCGTTTCCAGAATCGATTAATTCTTGTGCATATTTCGCATAAATTTCTTTTCTTTCTGATTGTCTGTAGGGTTCATGCGGACCTCCAAACCCAACTCCTTCGTCGGGCGTTAATCCTAACCATTTCAAAGATTCGATGATGTAATTTTCTGCTCCTTCTACGTACCTATTTTGGTCGGTATCTTCAATTCGTAACAAGAATTTTCCGCCATGGTGTTTGGCAAATAAATAATTGTACAAAGCGGTGCGAACCCCGCCAATATGCAGAGGTCCAGTGGGACTCGGAGCAAATCGAACTCTTACTTCAGACATTTTTCTCAAATTTTATGCGAAGATAGGAACTTTGAAGCCTTTGGATAAAACTTTGACGGAAGAATTTTGGCGAAGTTTTTGTAATTTGGATGGTTCAAATCATTAGATAAATAGAATATGAAAAATTGGTTTTTGGGCATTGCCTCTTTGTTTATGGGGATGCAATTGATGGCGCAAGAGGTTCCAACCGAAATGAAAACGGAATTTGATGAAGTTTCCTTAAGTCAAGAAATGGTAGATTTAGAAGGAAACCCAACGACTGTTGGTCAAGTTTTAGAAGCACACAAAGGAAAAATAATTTTTGTGGACTTATGGGCTTCTTGGTGTCCAGATTGTATCAAAGGATTGCCAAAATTAGAAGAAGTTCAAAAAGAATATCCAGAATTGGTGTATCTATTTTTGTCTCTTGATCGTAAGGAAGATGCTTGGAAAAAGTCCATCGATAAATTCAACATGAAAGGTGAACATTATTGGTTCAACACCGAATGGAAAAATAAGTTTACAGAATACATTGGGTTGAATTGGATCCCTCGTTATATGTTGATTGATCAGGAAGGAAAGATTGCGCATTATTATGCGATTCATGCGGATGATGCGGTCATGATGGAGGCTTTAATTGAATTGCTTCAAATTCCAGCGGAAGAATAAAACTATCTAAATAATAATAAATGCCTCGCTTAGCGGGGCATTTTTTTTGAACAAAACTTTTGTTCAACATTGATTTGCGAAACTTTGTTGGAAAGTTATCTAAAATAAAAAGCCCCGATTTCTCGGGGCTATTACTATTTATGAAAATCAAAGGTTATTTACTTCCTTTTTTAATGATTTTAAAGGTTTCCACTTGACCTCCTTCTAATGTCACTCGGAATACGTACGTACCTGGTGTCAATGTCGAAACATTTACTTGACCGTTCGCAACTTTTCCGTTTGCCATTACAAACTGACCTGCTAGGTTGAATACTTCTACTTTCTCAACTCCTTTTGATGATGTGATACTCAATACATCATCTACTGGATTTGGATAGTAAGCAAATTTCGCTCCTGACATGTCAGACAAGCCTAAAGTAGCACATTCTCCATCGATGATCATGTCTCCTTCTACATTGGCTCCTGAATCTGCTACGAATAATTCGAAGGTTGCTCCTCCGTTCGCAGACTGATACGTCGGCAATGTATCGGTGTACACATAATCAGATGATACCCAGAATACTGGATTTCCTGATCCTGTTGGCGCTCCTGAAATACCCACCCAGTATTTTTTGTCTGCGGTTGCAGTTGCTGGGAAAATAATGGTAGTCGGTAAAGTAATTTCTACTGAATACACTGGATAACCTGTCGAACCAAATGTTCCATTTTCTGTTATCGAAGATGGAGTGATTCCTGTTAATGTTTCTCCAAATTGTGCTCCTACAGCAGTTTCTCCTTCGAAGAACATCATATCAAATGTGGTTGGTTCTCCACCTAAGGTTACTACGTTGATGGTGAATTTCTCCACTTCAAACTGAGTATTTGCCAATACATTGAAATCATTTGCTGCCATGTAGTTGCTAGTTCCGTTGTTTACGAATCCTACTCCATTGGTTGCAATTCCTTCATGAATTGGTGCACATGGATCGTATGGTGGTGGTGGAACGATTTCTCCACATTGAACCATTCTATCAACCCAATTCATAGAAGCTAAACAGTCATCATTTTCATGCGTATAGTAACGGATGGTTTCTGTAGCCGTAGCCGTCCAAGTTACAGAACCTGTTCCAGTTGTATAGGCTACTAATCCGTCTTGATCTGCAATCGTGATGAATGCTGTTGCAACATCAGTTGAGAAAATATATTCGGTTCCTGCTGTTACATTTACCAATGAATATTCTCCAAACCATCCCCAATCACCGCCTGTGATACTTTCTGGAATTCCATAACATGATGGTGTGTAAGCTGTTGATGGATAAGCTCCATTTTCTGCTTCTAAACATCCTTCTGTTGGCTCTTCTTCATCTAAGTCTTCACAACTTACATCCAACACATAGTTTCCGGTATTGGAGCCCCATCCTTCTACCATGATGTAGTAGGTTGATGTACCATCTGATTCAAAAGTCAATTCTGAACGACTTCCACACTCATCATCATTGAATGCGATTTCTGTTGCCAACGTACAATCTGTGAAAACTCTTAATACAGTATCAAATTCTGAATCACATAATGACAAGGTAACGTTTTGCGCTACTCCAGTTCCTGTGAATGTATAGAATACATCTCCTGCAGAGTTTCCTCCAGAGTTGGTTGCAGTCACAGTAGAACCTGTTACGCTATCTCCACAAGCGACTGCTATTGCGTTTGCACAATCGTCGTTTGCTGGTGGTGGAACAATCTCACCACAGGTGATGTAGCGATAAATTTCACTATAAGAATAATCACAATCTTCATTTAAATGTGTAATAAAACGATATACTCCAGTCGTAGCAGGCGTCCATGTTACTGAACCAGTACCATAGGCTAAAACTGTATCTCCCGCTTCATTGGCAATCGTAATGAAAGTTGTATCAACATTGGTTGAGAAAACATATTCCGTACCCGCGGTTAATTGAACGCGAGAATATTCACCTGTAAACCCTTCATCTGTTACAACATATGGAATTCCTGTACAAGCTGGTTCAACTAAATAAGTTGGCCAATAATCATTAGGCGTGTCCAAACATCCTGGTTCTTGAACTTCCTCACAAACACCTGCTACAAAGAATACGGCTTGTACCCCATTATATGGAGTATGCCAATTATTTCCTCCATCTGTTGAGATTTTAAGGAATTCTTCATGAGTTCCAGTTGAAGTATACTCCCAATAAACATTTGAATTATCAGCATTTTGAATATTTGCAGATAACCAATATCTACCTTCTTCCAATACAATTGGAGTTGCCAAATCAAAGGTTAATTCATGGATATCAAATCCATAACGATTTCCAATAATTCGAGATGAACTTGGAGCCATAGAAATTGATTCATGAACTGAAGCAGGTAATCCTGCATTGTCCAAACGGATGTCTAAGTTAGCAAGAGTAATATTTGCATAAGAGAACACGTTCATACGAATTTGTTGTAAACTAAAGGTTTCTCCCGCAGCAACTACAAAGTCATCCGCTGTTGTACTCATTTGACCAACAGGAGTTCCATCCTCAAAACCATTGGAGTTCAACCCATCTCCTTGGAAACAAGGGAAGTCTGGAACGGTGATTTCGATTGGCGCATCTTCACAAAGACCCGCAACAAAGAATACGGCTTGTTGTGTATATTCTGACCAAACAGTTCCACCCACATCACTCACTTGAATGGTTGACCCAGAAGATCCTGTGGTTGTAAACTCCCAATATACTGAAGTGTTTGTTTGGTTGGTAGCCAAAGGACTTAACCAATGTTTTCCAGCTTCTAAGACAACAGGAGTCGCCAAATCAAAGGTTAGTTCGTATTGCTGCAAGGTTTGATTAAACGCACCTAATAAACGACTAGAGGTTGGCGTCATCGTGATGGTTTCTACGATGTCTCCTGGTTGATTGGATATTGAATTTTCTCTGAAATAGAAAGTCATATTATTAACTTCTGTAGCAGATAAAACATTCATTCTGATTTGTTGAACAGTGAAAATTTCACCTATTGGAACGTTGATATCATCTGCAGTTCTGAAGTTTCCACTGATGCCATATCCGTTTTCTAAGTTAGACTCTAAACCATCTCCTTGATAACATGGGAAGTCTGGAACCGTGATTTCGATTGGTTCTTCTACATCTTCACAAACTCCTGCAATAAAGAAAACCGATTGTAAATTTAAATTGTACCAGGAGTTTCCATGGTTTTGGCTAACATAATTTGTCATACCATTTGTTCCAGATGTAGTCGTTTCCCAATAGACAGATGTATTTTCAGCATTTTGAGCCGATACACTTAACCAATATCGGCCTTCTGTAAATTCGATAAAATTGGCTAAATCATAATGAACTTCATGAATTGAATAACCATGATTTGTCCCAATGATTCTTGAATAAGAAGGCGCCATTGTGACCGATTCTATAACTGTACCCGGTTGATCATTGTTATTGGAAAGAAAGTCAAAAGTTGTAGAAACAATTTCGCTATTGGAATAAAGGAATAATCGAATTTGCTGAACATCAAATGTTTGACCAGTGCTAACGACAAAATCATCTGCTTTTCTATAATTACCAAAAACAGCATGTCCTTCTTCAAAACCGTTTGGATTCAAAACATCTCCCTGGAAACAAGGTAAGTCTGGTTCGGTGATTTCGATTGGTTCATCCACATCTTCACAAACACCTGAGATGAAGAATACGGCTTGAAAAATACCACCATACACAGTATACCAAGTACTACCTGAATTGTCACTTCCCATTGTTGGATTTCCAAGAGAACCAGTAGTAGTCATTTCCCAATAAACTTCTGAATTTACGTTATTGGTAAGCGTTGGTACTAACCAATATGTTCCTTCTTCTAATTCAATTGGAGTAGCAAGATCAAAGGTTACTTCGTGCATATCAAACCCATAACTCTCTCCAATAATACGAGAGAAAGATGGAGCCATTGAAAAGTTTGCCACCTCTGCTCCTGGAACTCCTGAAGCATCTGTTCGAATGGAGAAGCTACCATTAGTAACTAAATAGTCAGAGAATACGTTCAATCGAACTTGTTGAACATTGAAAGTTTCACCTGTTGAAACGACAAAGTCATCTGCAATCAAATAAGAGGTGTTAAAAATTCCAAGTCCATTTTCAAAATTATTGGAATTCAATCCATCTCCTTGGTAACAAGGGAAGTCTGGAACAGTGATTTCAATTGTTTCTTCTACTTCTTCACAAACACCTGAGATGAAGAATACGGCTTGATAAATTCCGTTTGATATTACATTCCAACTCTCAGAGCCACTAGCACTTTCCATCACTGGATTTCCATTTGAACCTGTAGTGGTTACTTCCCAAAAAATTCCATTATTGGATACATTTGTCAATGTTGGAACTAACCAATAGGTTCCTTCTGAAAGTTCAATTGGTGTTGATAAATCAAAGGTTACCTCATGAATATCGTAATCATATACTGAATTAGAACCTATAATACGCGATGAAGATGGAGTGCCGCTAAATGTATGAATTACATCTCCAGGACTATTATTTGTGTTTTCTCTGATTGCAAAAGTACCATTGGTAATATTAGAATTAGAGTATACGTTCATTCTTATTTGCTGAACAGTAAATGTTTCTCCTGTTGCGACTGTAAAATCGTCTGCAGTAGCCCAATAAGCTCCATAAATGTCATAACCATATTCAAAGTTATTTGAATTCAACCCATCTCCTTGGAAACATGGGAAGTCTGGTTCGGTGATCACAGGAATTGTTCCACACTGAACATAGCGCTGAACAACATTTCCATCACCTGTACAATCTTCGTCATTATGGGTATAGAAACGGATAACTCCTGTTTCAGGAGCAGTCCAAGTAACAGAACCTGACCCATAGGCTAAAACTGTTGTACCGTTTTCATCTCCAATGGTGATGAAATCCGTTGAACTTGATACAGAGAATATATATTCTGTTCCTTGATTAACAGCTATTTTTGAATAGGATCCATAAATAACATTTGGAATATGGAATGGTTCACCATAACAAGGAGACTCCACGGTAGTATTTGGACTTTGAGTCGTTCCTTCTAAACAACCTGGATCATTTGGTTCAACAATGTTAAGGGTATAATCTTCTGTTTCACCATAATATAGGGAAGAATCACAAGCCATATCCCATGTCGCATATATTGGGCTATCACCGATAACACGAACACGCATTCTATAATTTCCAGGTGCTACAGTTTCTGGAATACTAATGTTTCCTGTTACAACACTATTTGAACCTGTTCCAATAAAAGTAAATTCGTCCCAATCAAATTGGAAATTGTTGTTGTAATCTATCCAAACAGAAACAGCTTCTTCTACCCAACCACCTCCAACAGAAACACTGATAGAATGTGATTGACCTGCCTCTGCTGTTGCAATCATAGAGGTATAATCTCCATATCCATTGGTGCTACATCCAGTTGGGTTGTTAATTTCTTTGAAACTCACATTGGTAATCATGTCACCACCTCCACAAAATAATATAGGCTCGCAATAAGATGGGTCGTCATTCGCAATGATTGAAATGGTATAATCTTCTGTTTCACCATATTCTTGTGAAGAATCACAAGCCATAGACCAACTTGCGTTTCCACCAACATCAGCCGCAACTCTCACACGCATTCTATAATTTCCAGGTGCTACATCATCTGGAATACTAATACTTCCTATTACAACACTACCTGAACCTGTTCCGATATAGGTAAATTCATTTGAATCAAATTGGAAATTGTTGTTGTAATCAATCCAAACTGATACAGATTCATAATCCCATCCACCTCCAACAGTTACACTGATTGGATGAGATACTCCAGCTTCTGCTGTTGCAACCATAGACGTGAAATCACCATATCCATTTGGACTACAGCCTGTTGTGTTGTAGATTTCTTTGAAACTTACATTGCTAATTAAATCACCATCAGAACAAATTAGTAAAGGTTCACAATATTCTTCTTCTTCGTCTTCAGATGCTAAATCAACAGAAATATTGTCTAATACTAATACGTATCTATCGGCAGGCGAATAAGCATGAAACCCAAAATAATATACTCCAGTAGACGGAACTGTAAATACAATATTGGCTGTTGCCGGTGATGTATTGACAATATTCGGATAATCTGCTAAAACGGTGTTCATAGCTCCTATTGAGGCAGATGATCCCATCGCAACTTTCATACTTTCAGGAAAATCACTACTACCATAATTAGCATATTGATAGGATATTTTATAGGTATTACCTGCTGTTAAGTTAATTCCTTTTGTAAAGAACCAAGTATTTCCATTATTTGTGCTATGATATTGATATGCTAAATGTCCCGAAGTAAACGGTGAATTAACATCATTACTATGAAACCATCGAGTACTTGGTGTTACGTGTTCTACTTTGGTACAATCTGGTGTTCCTAAAGGATAGGTTCCATTAAAGTCTTCTGTATAAGGAATACTAACCGCATTACACGCACCTGTATCGGAACAATTACCTCCAACATAAAATACATAATCTTCAAAATAGCCAAACCAATTACCTGAGTTTCCATAAACAGAACCTCCATTGGAAAAGGACATGGTGGTTTCCCAATAAATTACGCCTCCTACACTATCGGTACCCGCAACTGCAACCCAATATCTACCTGCATTTAACATTAAAGAATTGGATAAATTATATTGAACGTCAAAAAGTGAAAAGTCCCCACCCAATGTACCCAAAAGAGTTGTCTCATTTGGAGCAGCATTGATGGAAAGAAGTTCATTACTAGGCATCCCGTAACTATCATTGAATATTTTGATAGACAGTGTGCTTATGTCATTTGTAGTAACAAGAGCCAAATTCAATTGTTTCAACTCGAAAGTTTTTCCAGCAGGAACAATAAAGCTACTAGCGCTAAAATTTACTCCATTTAATTCATATGCATCTTCGAAATAATTAGGAATCCCTCCTTCCCCGAAATAACAATTTTGGGTAGGCGGATTCAAGAAATCTGCGCCAGCAAAGTTGAAATTATTCCCTTGTAGAAAATTCCCCAAAGGGGTCCAATCCATCATAAATGGATTTAGTTCAATGCTCGACCAATTTGTCTCGACATTTTTTGAAAATGATCGAATCTTACTTTCGGCCGAAACATGGGTTAGACCCGCAAGTCCCCAGACGACTGAAAGAAGAAAAATCAATAAACTTTTTTTCATTTACTAAAATTTTACTTGAGTTAATTGGTGGCTAAAATAAAAGATTGAATCCTCTAATAAAAGATTGTTAACGATTATACAATTCTATTTCAATATTTTAAGCGACACTCTAATTTTCGATTTTATAAATTCAACGTCGGACAAGAATGTCCCCTTGACTACCCATAGGTATAGTTGTCCGTAAAGCGGACAAAATATTTCCCTCAAAATGACATACTTACTTCAATTTTACCCGGGTAGTGACTGGGCTAATCTAGATTGGAAAGTGGGTAAATAAAGAAATTTTTTCGTTCTTATTTAGAACAGATATAAATTAAAAAGGGCTCTGAAAACAGAGCCCTTTGTATTGAAAATTAGTCGGTTTTTCCGATTATTTCTTGATGATTTTAAAGGTTTCAATTTGTCCTCCTTCCGCTACTGCTTTGATAATATAGGTACCAGAAGGCAAAGATTGAACGTTTAATTTTCCATTCAAAATGTTTGAATTTGACATCATTTTTTGACCTGCCAAATTGAATACTTGAACTGATTGAATTCCTTGTTGAGATGTAATTGTTAATACATCTTTTACAGGATTCGGATAGTAAGCAAACGCAGAATTAGAAATACTTGGCAATCCTAAAGTTCCTACATTCACCGTATAATCTTCTGTTTCACCAAAACCTTGTTCTTCATCACAAGCCATATCCCAAGTTGCAGAAGCTTCTCCTACAGCCGCAACACGAACTCTCATTCTATATTCACCTTCTGTTGTAGTTGCTGGAATGGCAATAGTTCCTGATACAACATTTGCTGATCCTGTTCCTACATAGGTAAATTCAGATTCTTCAAAAACACCATTTTTGTTGTAATCAATCCAAACTGATACCGATTCATAAGCCCATCCATCTCCAACTGTTACGTTGATTGGATAGGTTTCACCCGCTACTACATTGGCAACCATTGAGGTAAAGTTTCCGTATCCGTTTGCACTACAAGTTGTGGTGTTGTTGATTTCTTGGAAGGTTACATTCGTCATTACATCACCATCTGTACAATCCAATTCTGGCTCACAATAGATAGGATCTTCTTCTCCACCTTCTACAGAAATTGCTACTGTATAATCTTCTGTTTCTCCAAAACCTTGTTCTTCATCACAAGCCATATCCCATGTTGCTAAACCAAAGTTAGCCGCTGCAACACGTACACGCATTCTATAATTTCCTTCTGTAGCATCTGCTGGAATGGCAATACTTCCTGAAACAACTGATCCTGATCCTGTTCCTACGTAGGTGAATTCAGACTCTTCAAAAGTTCCATTGTTGTTGTAATCGATCCAAACTGATACTGATTCATAAGTAAATCCGTTTCCAACTGTAACATTGATTGGATAAGTTTCACCCGCTACTACGTTGGCAACCATTGAAGTATAATTCCCGTATCCGTTTGCACTACAAGTTGTCGTGTTGTCAATTTCTTGGAAGGTTACATTCGTGATAACATCATTATCTGTACAATCCAATTCTGGCTCACAATAGATAGGATCTTCTTCTCCACCATCTTCACCAACTGCTTCTACTCTAATATTGTCCAATACCAAATAGAACATATCTGCAGGTGAGAATGATTGGAATCCAAAATAATAAACCCCTGTTTCAGTAGGTGTAATTTCTACTTCGTTGGTTAATTTGTTATAGCTAGACAAAATTCCCTCATGTGAAGCAATTGGATTGGTCATCGCTGTGTGCGTATTGTCTGTACCATATGCAACTGCTAAATTTTCAGCAAATAATGCGCCAACTGCAGATCCGTATTCGTACGAAACTTTGTAAGCATTTCCTGCTTCTAAATTGATTCCTTGGGTAAAGAACCATGCATTTGCTGCACTAGATGAATTCCATCTGTAGCGTAAATACGTTCCTGTAAATTGACCATTTGCTTGATTAGCCGTTTCCCAATTGTTACCAGTTCCTGCGTTTTCAATGCTTGTACATTCTGGCATTCCTGGAACAACTGCTGATTCGAAAGATTGGTGATAAGGCACATTTACCGCCTCACAATCATTGATGTTGTTTACTCCTTGGTCAAAATTAACAAACGACCAATTGGGTGTTCCTGTTGGAATTCCGTTAATGCCTTGTTGTTGTGTGTTTATGTTAGCATTTTTCAATTCAATGGCTTTCACGGCAACCTTTGATTGGCTAAAACCGTAAGAACCACTAATTGCGGTTACTAACAAAACAAGTAAAGTTTTTTTCATTTAATTACTGTTGTTTTGTGTTAATGAGGGCGTGAATATATTAATTTTTTTTATAGACAACATCAAGGAAACTCTTTACTAGAAAGAATTTGAGGGGTTTTACTTTGAATTTTATCAATGCATTTGAAAGGATTTTAAGAGTAGAAATACTATTCGTTTTAAACGCTTAAAATATAATTTTCAGCGCTTTACCTCATTCTAAATTTTCTAAAATTTAAGTTCGAAGAAGGGAAATTTTAAGATCAAAAAATTACAATAAAAAAAGCTCCGATTTCTCGGAGCTCTTGTCTAAATGATAAATAAATTCTTATTTTTTAATGATCTTGAAGGTTTCAATTTGTCCTCCTTCCAATGCTACTCTGAATACATATGTTCCAGCCGGTAACATTTGGACGTTGATTTGTCCGTTTGCAACTTTTGAAGCTGTTAAAACTTCTTGTCCAACCAAATTGTAAACTTGAACGTTTTCAATGGTTTTTGCAGAATTGATGTTTACCAATCCAGTTGTTGGGTTCGGATAATAAGCAAAATCATATGTGTTCAATGATGGTAATCCTAAAGTTTGACATTCTCCTTCAACTTTGAATGCGCTATCTTGTCCAAATGAATTTGCAACCCATGTAACTCCTCCATCTGTACTAACCATTGCCAAGGCATTGGTATTGCTATCTGCCATTTCTAAGTAATTGGAAGTTCCTTCTGTTCCTGCTGTAGTAGATATTCCAACCCAGAATAAATCTCCAGTTGGTCCTGCCTGAAGTGATATTTGTGTTGGTAAATCAAATACTACCTCGTATACATTGAAACCAAATACATTTGAAATAAATGTTTTGCTTGTTGGAGTAATATTTAAAGATTGATCTACTAAAGTTCCTGGCATTCCTGCGTTGTCTTCATAGAAATATAAGTCTGCTGTATTGATGTCTGCAAATATTTTCATGGTTACTTTACTAACCAACATTTCTGTATCTGCTGCAACTGGAAAGTCATTCGCAATTTGTAAAGTTTGTAAGTTTCCAATTCCATCTTGGATCGTTCCCACATACTCGACTGAACAGCCATCTTCTCCTCCACCTTCAGAGCTAATGTTCAAGGTATAATCCTCAACTTGACCATAATTTTGGTCCATCGCACATGGATCTAAATTGAAATCCAATGGTAAATCATACACTTTGAAAATTCTCATTCTCGTTTGTCCTTCAACTGCTGAACTTGGAATTTCAATGTTCAAGGCAGCAAAAATTGCATCATTACCTGTTGAATTGGTAATAGTTCCTACTTCGTAAACTTCTCCTGCATCGTCCAAAATTCCATTTTGATTCCAGTCAATAAAGGCTGTGATATAGTTTTGCCAGTTTCCAGCAGTGTTTCCTTCTACACGTAATTCATAGGTTTCTCCTTTGGTTACGTTTCCAACAATGGATGTAAAATCCTCATGTGCTGGACTAGAAGTTGCTGCAGAGCTCTCATTGTCAATGTTTGCAAAAATAACATGCGTAATTGGCTCTACTCCAAATTCAAAGGTAATTGGTCCACAATAATCACTTGGAGGATCAATTCCACCGTCACAAGTTACAGTTCCAGGTCCTGTAATGGTATTGGTAAATGGTCCATAATCTAAAGGATCAAATCCTGTTGTGATCAAAAAGTACTCTGTACCAACAGCTAAAGTTGGTGTTACTTGAGAGTTTCCAACTCCACCAGAATCATCATTACCTGTTAAGTAATTCACCAAAGCATTTTCTGGATCAAATGCATTTTGATACACGAAAATCATTCCATCCCATCCAGTTTGTGCTGAACTAATGGTGTAGGTTCCTGCAGTGTCAACGGTAAATGGTCCATATACATGATAGGTTACCCCTTGACCCACAGAAGACATTCCTGAACCATCTTGCAATGGTCTGTCCCAAATTGGTCCTCCTGTGGTGTCTCCCACTAAGTCACAACTCCCGGAAGTACCTCCTCCTTCTTCCAAGAAAGAAACCCAAGCAATTTGCGTCAAGGTTGTACCATTAATTGAACCCAAGTTGGTAGTGTTTCCTGATGTGGTGTTAACCAATCTTAATTCTGCCAAAAAAGTAGTATTATTGAATGCTGTCATATAAATGGTATTAGATGCAGCGTCCCAAGCCATTCCTTGCCCAAAATTGGCATCAAATCCAATGTTTCCAATCAAGGTTGCATTTCCCGTAGCCAAGTTAACAGAATACAAAGAATCGTCTACTAAATCATAGGTATAACCCATTCCCGAACCATCGATAGCCAAAGCAACCGCAAGTCCTCCTGAATTATTTAAATTTCCAACAAAAGTAAGAGCTGCCGTATTTGTATTTACGGTATACAAACCTGTGCTTGATAAGGCATAAAGTGTTCCGTTTACAGGGTTGAACTCCATTCCATTGATATTGGCCACCCCTGAATTTCCAACCAAGGTATAGGTCCCTGTTGGAACATCAATTCGGTAGAGTTCTCCAATGATATTCATGGCATACCCAACAGTTGGGTTATCGTGGGCAATTGCTCCCGCTCCCTCAAAGTTGACTGAACCAGAATGGTTATTAATCTGATTTATAACAGCTAAATTGCTAATATCAAAACTTACAAACTTATTATAGGCTGCCGTTTCAGCTCCATAGGCCATCGTGGTACTATTGATTCCATCTGTACCATACATAGGTTGACCTATGTTTACATTCCAAGCATTTTGAGATTGATAATAGTTTCTCAATTGTTCCACCTCACTGTGCGTGAAATGATCATAAACAGAGCCTGATTGAGCCCCCAAGGACTCAACTCTGTTTAACAAATCATTCATGGATGAATGATTGGATAGACTTTGTGCATCTACTCCAAAATAGGAGGCGCACAAAACCATAGAAAGTAAAATTTTCTTCATGTGTAAAATATTTAATGTTAATGTATTACCAAGTTAGTGATTTTTATTTTCCTTTGAAAAAAAATTTTCACCCCTTTCTAAAAACAAAAAAAGCCCCGATTTCTCGGGGCTTTGCTAGAGGTATCTTTACTTTATTTTTTGATGATTTTGAAGGTTTCAACAATTCCTCCTTCCAAAGAAACACGGAAAATATACGTTCCGCTTGTCAAAGCTTGAACATTTATTTGACCATTTGCAACTTTTGAAGTCGTTAAAACTTCTTGTCCTAACAAATTGTAAACTTGAACGTTTTCAATTGTTTTTGCAGAACTGATGTTTACCAATCCAGTTGTTGGGTTCGGATAGTACGCAAAGCTATTGTTTGCCATTGATGGCAACCCTAAAGTTCCTACGTTAACTGTATAATCTTCTGTTTCTCCATACCCCTGTGTTTCATCACAAGCCATATGCCATGTTGCAGATGTTTCTCCTACTGCTGCTACACGTACTCTCATTCTGTATTCGCCATCTGCAGTTCCTGCTGGAATGGCAATATTTCCTGAAACTACTGATCCTGAACCTGTTCCTACATAGGTAAATTCTGATTCTTCAAATACCATGTTGTTGTTGTAATCAATCCAAACTGATACGGATTCATATGCCCATCCACTTCCAACTGTCACATTAATTGGATAAGAATTTCCTGCTTCAACATTGGCAATCATAGATGTATAATCACCATATCCATTTGGACTACAAGATGTTGGGTTGTTGATTTCTTGGAATACAACGTTGGTAATCACATCTCCATCTGTACAATCCAAATCTGGAATACAATACGTTGGATCTTCTCCTTCATCATCACAATTCATATCTGAATGTGTTGCATCGTCTCCACCATCTAAGGATCCTGAGGCTTGAATTCCGTTTGCATTTTTGATTTCGTATGAAACTTCATTGTCATCAAAATTTCCAAATGCTTCGATGTAGAATTCTACTGGTCCAGCTGCTGTTATCGTTTGAACATCACTGAATCCGATATCGTCATATTCGCCTCCCGAAAGAAGAACAGTTCCGTCTGCATCTCTAAATTCCCAGCTAATTTCGTCACCAAAAAATGGTCCTTCAACCGTAATCGTCCACTCACATTCTTCTGCGATTTCTTCTGCTAATTCAACTTTGATATTATCTAAATACAAGTAGAACATATTTGCGTCAGAGAATGCATTGAATCCGAAGTAATAAACTCCTGAAGTAGTAGCTGTGAATTCAACTACATTGGTTTCTACTTGTAAATCTGTCACAAAATCTTCGTGAGTAGCCAATACGTTGGTCATTGCTGTATGCGTATTCTCTGTTCCATAAGCTACTTTTAAGCTTTCTGGGAAAGTTCCTGCAGAATAAGTTCCATAGTCATAAGTAACTTTATAGGCTGTACCTGCCGTTAAGTTGATTCCTTGCGTATAGAACCAAGAATTTGCTGGGTTGGCAGAATTCCATTGGTAACGTAAATAAGTTCCTGTGAAATCTCCACTTGTTCCATTGTAAGTGTGCCAATTGTTTCCAGATCCAGCGTTTTCAACTGTTGTACATTCTGGCATATCTGGTGTTACCGCTGATTCGAAATCTTGGTAATATGGTACGTTTACTGGAGCGCATTCATCTCCTCCACCACCTTCTCCTTCAACTACGGACAAGGTATCAATCCCAATAAAATTAGAGTTAGTTCCAGAAGGACCTCCACTTGTCACATAATAACGGAATGCTAGATTCATCGCAACAGGAGTTGAACCCACTCCAGAGATAGTCACGGTATATTCTGTCCAAACTTCTGGATAGGATAAATCTAGATTCTCATTGATGGATAATAATAAATTTGTAAAACTACCAACGCCAGTCGGACCCGATGGCAAAGTCATCGTTCCAGTACTAGAACGAACTTCTAAGCGGTCATTGTAAATTGAACCAGAGGAAGTTCTCGTCCAAAATTTTAATTGATCGCCATCCTTTACATTTAATGTAGGAGTAATCAACCAGTTGCTTATGGTGCTAGAACCAGTTGTGTTGTTATAGTTAGCTCCAATATAAGAAGTTGGATCACCACTATGGCTATCGAATACAGCAGTGTTTCCTTGGAACCAATTGGTGGTACCAACTGTTGTACTTTGATTGGTCATTGTCCATCCACTTGAGGACAGCGTCGTAATATCATCAAAGTTTTCGGTTAAAATTTGTGCATTTCCTAGAATAGAAAATAGGAATGCACTCAACATGAGTAAATGTTTCTTCATCTGTTATGTTTTAAAAATAATCGATGAAATTATTAAAATTTTCCACAAACTGGAAAAAACAAATCTTTTATATAGTTATATTTTAATTAGTTAAATGAATAAATACTTCGCAACCCTTATCTATAAAAGATTTCAGAACAAATCACATTTTTTCTTAGAATTATTCTAAATTATATTGAAGTACGAATCAATAGAGAATTTCACATAAAAAAAGCCCCGATTTCTCGAGGCTTCAATGAATTTAATTTTTGGATTTTTATTTTTTAATCACTTTGAATGTTTCAATTTGACCACCTTCCAATGCCACTCTGAAAACATAAGTTCCAGCAGGTAACATTTGAACATTTATTTGACCATTTGCAACTTTTGAAGTCGTTAAAACTTCCTGTCCAACTAAATTGTAAACTTGAACGTTTTCAATTGTTTTTGCAGAACTGATATTTACCAATCCAGTTGTTGGGTTCGGATAGTACGCAAAGCTATTGTTTGCCAATGATGGCAACCCTAAAGTTCCTACGTTAACTGTATAATCTTCGGTTTCTCCAAAACCTTGATCTTCATCACAAGCCATATCCCAAGTTGCAGATGTTTCTCCTACTGCTGCTACACGTACTCTCATTCTGTATTCGCCATCTGCAGTTCCTGCTGGAATGGCAATATTTCCTGAAACTACTGATCCTGAACCTGTTCCTACATAGGTAAATTCTGATTCTTCAAATACCATGTTGTTGTTGTAATCAATCCAAACTGATACGGATTCATATGCCCATCCACTTCCAACTGTCACATTAATTGGATAAGAATTTCCTGCTTCAACATTGGCAATCATAGATGTATAATCACCATATCCATTCGGGCTACAAGATGTTGGGTTGTTGATTTCTTGGAATACAACGTTGGTAATCACATCTCCATCTGTACAATCTAAATCTGGAATACAATACGTTGGGTCTTCTCCTTCATCATCACAATTCATATCTGAATGTGTTGCATCGTCTCCACCATCTAAGGATCCTGATGCTTGGATTCCGTTTGCATTTTTGATTTCGTATGAAACTTCATTGTCATCAAAATTTCCAAATGCTTCGATGTAGAATTCTACTGGTCCAGCTGCTGAAATCGTTTGAACATCACTGAATCCGATATCGTCATATTCGCCTCCCGAAAGAAGAACAGTTCCGTCTGCTCCTCTGAATTCCCAGCTAATTTCGTCACCAAAAAATGGTCCTTCAACCGTAATCGTCCACTCACATTCTTCTGCGATTTCTTCTGCTAATTCAACTTTGATATTATCTAAGTACATATAGAACATATCGGCATTTGAAAATGCATTGAATCCGAAATAGTAAACTCCTGAAGTAGTTGGTGTAAATTCAACTACATTGGTAATGGCAGCCTCAGCTGTTAAGAAATTTTCATGAATCGCCAATACGTTGGTCATCGCTGTATGTGTGTTCTCTGTTCCATAAGCAACTTTTAAGCTTTCTGGATAAGCAGCTGCAGCTTCCGAACCATAATCATAGCTAACTTTATAAGCAGTACCAGCTGTTAAGTTCACTCCTTGGGTATAAAACCAAGAGTTTGCTGCATTTGAAGAATTCCATTGGTAACGTAAATAAGTTCCGGTAAATCCTCCGTTTGGCCCATTATACGTATGCCAATTGTTTCCTGCACCAGCATTTTCAACTGTTGTACATTCTGGCATTTCAGGTGTAACCGCTGATTCGAAATCTTGGTAATATGGAACGTTTACTGGAGAACATTCGTCTCCTCCACCACCTTCTACCAATAAATCATCGAAATAAACTGCCCATCCAGAAGCAAACATAGCAGCTCCACTGATGAATCCAGCTACATAATTTCCGTCTGGTGAAATTGAGTAAGCGGTTCCAGATAAAGTGGAAGTATCGATCGAATGATCATTCAATACATCTTTCAATAAAAGTGGATTATCTCCTAATTCCGCATGGTAAACCAAAGGTTCTCTATAAAATCCAGTACCAGGAATATAAGTTCCAGCATATCCTACTACAATATTATTCATAGAAATGTCTGTAAAAGCTCCTGTTTCGTATCCTGTTGGAACGGTAAAAGTAGACATTTCATCTGCGTCCATATCGTACACAAATGGAAGACTTAAAATTTGACCTACAATCATATTGTTGTCATTGATTCCATTTGCTTCTCCTAAATCTTCACTGATCAATTCAATCGTCCCATCAAAATGGAAAATAGCTGGTAAACGTTGAGTTCCAGCATCTGGATGATCAACCCAACCTACTGCGATTCCGTTGTTGTTTACCGAATAGGCTGCTCCATATTCATAGCTTGTGCTATTTAATAATTTGAATTCTTGCGTTTGTGTATTGTACATAAATCCCCAAGCTCCATCTTCTGGTGTCCATGCAGTTTGTCCACACACATAAACTCCATTCTCAGAAATTGAATACAGGGTATATTCTGTTCCTGGAGTGAAAGCTTCCGAAGAGAACATCGTCCAAACACCCGCATTTCTAAAGGCTGGTACAAATTGGTCAGAATCATTGACCATTAAACCCAAAACTTGTCCAGCTTCATTGATAGAGGCAGTTTGTACGACACCTGACTCTGGACTTGAAGGTGTATTGGTGGCAAAATCATAATATCCGTTGCCCAAAAGTCCGATCCCTTGATTGTTAATATCATAAATAGACGTGGCAAAACCAGATAATTCTTTGAACTGAACTTGAGCACTCCCGAATCCTCCCAAAAGGAAAGATCCCAAAATGGCCAATTTCATTTTCGAAAAGTAAATGTTTCTCATTGTAAAATTTTTAATACCCAAATCTACAAAGCATTTGGCTTCCAAATACTATAATATATATCTTTAGTCTTTTGAAATTCATGAAATTCAAAAGAAAAAATAATATACAAAATGCTGTATTAAAGATACTTAATTAATTTCCCAATTATTTTTTTAGCGGGAAGGAATTTTAGATTTTAATCTGAGATTTTAAGGAGTTTAATTGAGATTGGAAGTATTTTTGTCGTTTAAAAATCCAAAAAAACAATCCCAAAAATAGACTAATTAATCCTGTAAGAATTGCAAAATAATAAAGTCTTGTTTTTGATTTTTTCTCATTCATTTCTTGCGAAAAATGATCCAAAATCGTATTGATCGTACTTCGTTCATTTTCCTTAATCTGACTTGAAAGTTTTTCAAATTCTACATTAAATTTATGGTAATTCTCCCAATCTTTAATCGCTAAATAATTGGCAGAAAGTCCTTGGTAAATTCCTCTATTCAAAACCAAATCCCCTACTTTATCCGCTAACTTTTCAGCTAAAATTAATTCTTGAATCGCCTTTTCATATTGACTTTCCAAGGTATAAATTTCGGCCAATCCCTTCATAGCAAAAGAAGTTAAACTATTGGCGTCTGCTTGTTGAGCCAATTGTTTAGCCGTTAAAAAATGGGATTTTGCCGATTCGATTTGATTCAAATTCACATAACAATTGGCAATGTTATAGGCTGTCACGCTTTTATTGGCCATGCTTCTTGGACTTTCCTCTGACGAAGAAAACTCTTGATAGGCTTTGTTTAAATATTCAATCGCAATATCACAACTCAATTGATCGCGGTAAATAAATCCACGAATCGCATAATTGTTTCCTATCAAAAAGCGAATGGAGTCTTGGTGTTGGTAGTTTATCGCAACCAAATCTGCTTCGTCCAATACTTCCAGCGCTTTATCATTTACACCCAATTGATGATATTGAGCTGCGATTTTGTTCAATATCTGCATTTCCAAGACTTTGTGATCCTCCGAAATTTTAATCTCTTTGCTTTTCAGCGCATATTCCAAAGATTTTTGATAATCTCTCTTAGAAGCATAAGAATTGGATATCAACAACAAGGCTTGAACTTGCTTTTTGGGATTGTTTGAATTTTCTTTTAAATATTTTTGGGCAAACTCAATTGTTTTATCGGGGTTGTCATACACATCAATTACCGCCTGATTGTACAAACTATCTTCCTTGGACTGTGCAGTTAGAACTGAAAACTGAAGCAAACAGATCAACCCACAAAACCTCCAAAAAATTGATTTTCTACTACACATGTTCCAATTTTTTAACGAGTTGATTCTGATTATCCTCTTTGATTAATTCGATGAAAATAGCAGGCGAAACCCCAACCACCGATTTGAAAACGGTTGTAAAGGTACTATGGGAAGAAAAGCCACATTCTTCTGCCAAATAGCTTACTTTGTAATTCAAATAATTTGGATCATTTCGTAATTTCTCCGTAATGTACTTGATCCTTAATTCATTGATATATGAGCTGAAGTTTTTATTTTTTTGTCGATTGATGATTTCAGATAAATATTTGGTATTGGTATTCAATTGCCCCGCCAACACGCTTAAGGACATGTCTTTGTTGGTGTATTTTTGTGAAGCCTCAAATTTGCGCAAACCTTGCAAAATTTGCTTTTCACTTTCTTTTAAAATTTGAATGGGTTTGGGTTTTGACGTTTCTTCGATTTCAAGAGAATCTTCTACCTCTTCTTCCGTCTCCAATTCCAAAACATTCTCTTGTTCCAAAAGTTGGTTTTCCTGTTTTTTGAGATAATTTGCGAGAAGTGTGTAGGTTTTCTTTTTGCTTCGATATCGTATATAAAACACTGCATAAACCACCATTGCAATCAAAATCATTGTCAGAATAAGGCCCATCCAATATTTTAATTTTTGCTCCGATTTTCTTTGATTTTCTTCTAAATCTTGAACAAATAATTGATGCGCCACATTTGCCGCATGGGTTTCAATTTTTTGAATTCGAATACTGGTTTCTTTCAAAATTTGACTCTGAATTTGATATTCTTCCATCTGATTCAAGGCCAAATAATTTTTCGCCAATTGAAGACTAGATTCATATTCGAAAAAAGGATTCTGAGAAAACTGGGCAAATTCTTGCACTTTTTGTCCATAAATCAAGGCAGAATCGTGTTGTTTTTGTTCAAATTGAATTTCACTCAAAATCAAATAACCCAAAGCTTTCCGAAAATCTAATACATCTGATTTCGAAAGCAAGGCCTTTGCTTCTCGTTCGGCTTTATCTAATTGGTTCTTAGAAATGTCATCCAAGCCTTTATGGTAGTGATTTGAGATGCTTTCCAATTGAGTCGGACGTTTCGGGTCGGCAAAGGAAAAGTGCTTAACATTTAACTCTAAAATTCTCAGAATTTCATTGATTAATTGCTGACTATTTTGTTGAATTTCGGAATTTTTATCACCCAAATTTTTTGCCGCATATGCATCGGACAAGGATTGATCTAAATTTCCCATGATGAAATGAGAAAAGGAACGTATGTAATAGGCTTCAGATTTTTTATCGTCTGAATTGGATTGTTTCAGCAGGTAATCAGCTATTTTATTGGACTCTTGAGGATTGTAAAGCAAAACTTCTTCTGCTTGTACCAATAACTTTTCAGATTCATTGATTTGCGCATTGGCAAAGAACCCAATAAAAATGAAATACGTTATAAATCCTAATTGAATCTTCTTCATTTTTCAGCTAACATTCACAAATATATAGAATTTGAGGTTGTGAATGAATCATATTTGGAGAATAATACTCAATAGTTTTTCTTAGATTTAGCTAATTTTTACACTATGAATCTATTTAACCAACGACTTGCAGAAGTTTCCGATTTTTACCAGAATGGAGATCTAAATCTAGGGTTTCGTAAATTGATTGATTCTGCTTTGGATACAGGAAATACCGAAATTCTGAAAGAGGTAATTTCCTATACAGATTGGCGCCATCAAAATCCAGATGATTCAACAAATGATGTTGCAAAAGCGATGAATTTACTGGAGAAAATTCGTCAAGTTGGACCAAAAAATCAACCCAACTCCAATCGTAATATCATCAATGCCAAGAATATTTCGAAACAATATGCCAAAGGAAATTTTAAATTGGGTCCTTTGGATGTTAGCATTCAACCCAGTAAAATTGTCGGACTTGTCGGCGAAAATGGAAATGGGAAAACGACTCTTTTAAGGCTTCTCGCAGGTGAATTAAAACCCGACTCGGGAAATATTGACTATCAGTTCCGAGAAAATTTCAACAATCACTATGATTTGCGAACGAAATTGGTATACATCCCTCAACGGATTGAAGTCTTGCGCGGCGGTTTGCTCGACAACTTACAATTTACCTTGACCAATCATGGAGTTTTGGGAGAAGACAATTACTATATGGCGCTGACGGCTTTGGCTCGAATGGGACTTTGGCAATACAAAGAATTGAATTGGGCGAGGCTTTCGTCTGGATACAAAATGCGATTTGAACTGACCAGAACCTTGCTTCGACAACCCGAAGTTTTGTTGTTGGACGAACCTTTGGCAAACCTCGACGTTTTAGCTCAACAAGTGATTTTGGAAGATTTGAAATCTTTGTCAGAATCTTTGTATCGACCATTTGGAGTGGTTTTGAGTTCGCAGCAATTGTATGAAGTTGAAAAAATTTCAGACAAAATTATTTACCTCGAAAAAGGAAAATTGGTCAACGATAGTTCCATTAAAATCGATGAAGCGAGTCATCAATTGATTTTGGAATTGGAATCGGAAATTTCTAGAGAAATTTTGCAAGAGAAATTAGCGTCATTCGGTTTGGAAAAAATTCATTTCAACGGTGGAAATTATATGTTGTTTTTCAACCCAGAAACTTCTTTTAATGAGGTTTTGAAACAGTTCGGAGAGTCAGACATTCCTTTGACCTACATCCGAGATATTTCCAATTCAAGTCGTCGTTTCTTCATCAACTAAATCTATCCTCATGTTCAAAAAATTAGACAAATATTTATTAGAAAATCACCCTGTTGTTTGGAATACCAAATGGCTTTGGATGTTACTTTTATTGGTTGTTTATAATGTGATTTTCTTTCTTTTCGGCTTTTTCTCCTACCAAAATCCTGTGGAACTTCAAGAAACTATGATTTTTCAACGATTTTTCACGTCGGTTTATGTTTGGTTTGGGGTTTTAAGTGCGATTTTGATATTGGTTGTTTGGTTGAATCAATATTTCAAACAAAACGCCTTCAAATCTTTATATCCGAAATCAAATCTTTCTCTCTACAAAGAATTTCTGATTATTTTCTCTATCCTTTTTCTTCTTACTGGAACCTATGTTTCTTTCAACAAAGGTTTGGAAACACGCATTGCCAATGTGAAAACCAAAACCGAAATTAAGGAATACAAAGATTTAATAAATCGGGTGGCGCCATTTACACTACAGCTTTATTTCGCAGACAATGACCAAAACTCCAATAGTTATGCGCAAAGTTCTCGTTGTTTGCCCTTGCCGTTGTTTGATTCTTTGGTCAACGAAGATCGATTATTGAAAAAATTTGTCGCCAATCAAGTCCGAAATAATACTTTTTGGGAAAAGGTTGATACTGCCAATTATAAAATATACAAGGATAGTTTAGACAATCAAATAAACCAAAATCTTGAGTTTGATCTTCTTTTGTTAGAACATTTTCCATCACGCAAAAACTGGACTCCAACTCATGATTATAAAACATCTGAACCCGTTGTATATCAATCAAATTCTACGTATGAAGCAGCTGTTGAAATTACAGAATATACCGAAAACTACCCTTCAGATTCTTCTTATCAGTCTGTACGGTATAATTTGAAAAGCATTTACAATTATTGTAATGAACTATTTTATGATTTTGACTCCATTCGAAATCCAAAATATTACGCCGAACAAACGCATAATCTATTGCTAAATAATCAAAAAGATTCCATTCAAAAATTAATGGATCGTTACCTAAAATTAGCTGACGAATTGAACGTTGGATATCGATTCAAAGACAAAGATTGGATCGATTACGTATACAATCCGCCTTATTATTTTGTGGATTATGAATTGCAAGAATCTACTCGTTACAACAGAGCCGATAACAAAACTTACTATAAAGATTATATCTATGAAGCAGGCCTGACAACTAGTATAAACAACATTTACCATGCACAAAAGGGAATTATAGAACTACACGAAATCATAACTTGGCTATATGTCAGCTTATTTTTCACTTTGCTCATTTTTACATTTCGTATGACGTCCATGCGTTCCTGGGTGGTCTCTTTGGTGGGTTCAATTATTGTGTTTTTTGTGTATTTGAGTACTTTTTTCATCTTCTTACAAGCGATGATTTTTTATGAACTCAATTTAGGCCTTGGACTATTATTGGCGTTTTTTGCCTTGTTCTGGATTATTACTGGGATTGGTATTAGTCAATCCAAGTGGAAATTAGCAACAGGCGTCAATTTAAATTGGGTGGTTTGGACTTTTGGTGCCATCCTTCCTATTGTAATTTCTTTATACTCCAATTGGATGGACAATCTTTATCCGCCAACCTATGTCCATGATGGTTTGACAAATCAATACATTCAACATCCGCATGTGGAGTGGATTTCAGACAATTTTACATTGATTGCTTTCACCAACTTATTGGTTGTTTTTATTGGGATTTATTTCTTAATTTCCGTCTTTAAAAAATGGCAAGCTATGGCTGATGAATAAAGAATTCTATTAACAAACTTTAACAATTTGCTACCATTAAATTAGCGTAATGGCATTGACAAATTTTGCAACTTAGCGTGCTTTTAATTCTTACATATGCAGAATAAATTATCTTCTTTTGACATTCGTCAATTAAGCGAAGAAATAGAGATGGAAAGCCAAGCGATTTATCGACTTTCCAATGAAATAAATAAGAAAGTAATCGGTCAAGAAAAAATGGTCGAAAGTCTTTTAATCGGACTTTTATCAAACGGCCATATTCTCTTGGAAGGTGTTCCTGGTTTGGCCAAAACCTTGGCGATCAAAACCCTTTCAGAAGCTGTAAGTGGATCGTTTTCTCGCATCCAATTTACACCCGATTTATTGCCGGCAGATGTTGTAGGAACTTTGATTTACAACATCAAGGAAAACGATTTCAAAATCAAAAAAGGTCCCATTTTCGCCAATTTCGTATTGGCAGATGAGATCAATCGTTCTCCTGCAAAAGTTCAATCGGCATTGTTGGAAGCTATGCAAGAAAAACAAGTAACAATTGGTGACGAAACCTATCGTTTGGAAAATCCGTTTTTGGTGCTGGCAACGCAAAATCCAGTGGAACAAGAAGGAACTTATCCGCTTCCAGAAGCTCAGGTGGACCGTTTCATGTTGAAAACCTTGATTACTTATCCCGACAAAGAAGCGGAGCGCATCATCTTACGAAATAGCATCGACGATAATTTCCCAAAAATTGATAAAGTCATCAGTTTGGAAGAAATTCTTCGTTCAAGAGAAATCGTTCGAAAAGTCTATATGGACGAAAAAATTGAACGATACATTCTAGACATCATCAATGCCACTCGTTTTCCACAAGAATATAATTTAAGCAAATTATCGCCACTTATTTCGTTTGGAGCATCTCCACGTGGTAGCATCAATTTGGCTTTGGCAGCGCGTGCCTATGCCTTTTTGAGAAGAAGAGCTTATGTGATTCCAGAAGATGTTCGAGCAATGAGCAAAGATGTTTTGCGTCATAGAATTGGATTGAGCTACGAAGCCGAAGCAGAAAATATCACTGCCGATAAAATTATCGACGATATTTTGAACGCGATTCCAATTCCATAGAAAAAACAAAATTTCAACGAATTTTTCAACCAAACGTCAAATTGGATACCAAAGAAATCATCAAAAAAGTCAAGCGAATTGAACTCAAAAGCCGTCGCAAAGCCAATAATCTTTTTATGGGCGAATACCATAGCTCATTTAAAGGTCGTGGGATGATTTTTTCTGAAATTCGACCTTATCAATACGGTGATGATGTGCGAAACATCGATTGGAACAAAACGGCGCATTTCAACGATCCTTATGTGAAAGTTTTTGAAGAGGAACGCGAATTGACCATGATTTTGATGGTCGACGTTAGTGCTTCGGAACAGTTTGGAACGAGAAAACAGTTCAAATCCGATACGATTGCCGAAATCTGTGCAACCCTTGCCTTTTCTGCCATCACCTACAATGACAAAGTAGGATTGGTTTTGTTTACCGATCAAGTGGAACTTGTTGTGCCGCCAAAAAAGGGAAAGCAACATGTCTTGCGGATCATCCGCGAATTGGTTAATTATGAACCCAAAAACAAGCAAAATAACCTAGAAATTGCCTTGCGATTTTTGATGGATACCTTCAAGCGAAAAGCCAATGTTTTTGTGATTTCAGACTTTATAGATGAGTCAAATTACACCAAAAATCTGCGCATTGCAGCCAAAAAGCACGATGTAACAGGAATCCGAATTTTCGATGAAAAGGAAATGGATTTTCCAGATGTCGGCTTGATTACTTTGGTGGATAATGAAACCGGTGTTCAAAAATTAATCAATACCTCTTCCGCTCAAGTGCGTGCGAACTACAGAAATTATTTCGAATTGAAAACGAATCAAATTTCCCATAACTTTCATACGGCAGGTGCTGGATATTTGAGCATTCAATCCGATGAAGATTACATCAAACCTTTGTTGAACTATTTCAAAAAACATTCAGTGAAATGAAAGAAGTAGGAAGTGTTGGAGGTTGGAAGTTGGAAGTTGGAAAGATAAAATCTTTCCTTTTCAGCCTGTTGATGGTTTTTTCTTGTCTAATTTCTTTCGAAGCAAATGCACAAATCAAAGCCGAAATCGACACCGCCAACATCAAAATTGGCGAACCGATTCATTACCGAATTAGCATTCCTATTCAGCCCAATCAACGAGTTTCCTTACCCGAACTGAAAGATACCTTGAGTTTTCATGTGGAAATTTTAGACCAAAAAATTGATACTGTTTTTGAAAACGAACGAAAAGTATTGGTTCAAGAATTGACCTTGACAAGTTTTGATTCGGGAGAATTTCTCATTCGTTCTTTGCCAATTGTCATCGATTCCGATACGATTTTGTCCAATTCTTTCACGATAAAAGTGGAAGAAGTCGAACTAAATCCAGAAGACATGGAAGGCTTTCCTATCAAACCCATTATGGGCGAAGAATACACTTGGAAAGACTATTGGGACAAGTATTGGATGTATTTCGTCGCGGCCATTTTGATTTTTTTGGTGCTTTTGGTTTTGACCATTCTTTTCTTGCGAAACAAAAAACGATCAGACGAAAAGTCCTATACCATCAAAACGCCGTATGAAGAAGCGGTGGATGCCTTGAAAAATTTAGACAAAAAGAAATATTTAGATAAAAATTTGGTCAATCCGTATTATTCGGAATTGTCCTATTTGTTGCGTCGCTATTTGGGTCGCGTTTATCATTTTTCTTCCTTGGAATTGTTGTCAGATGATTTGGTGGATCACTTTAAAAAATCAGACCAATTGACAAGCGAAGATGTTCAAAAATTGAAAGAATTCTTGTTTGATTCTGATTTGGTTAAATTCGCGAAAGCAATGCCAGAAAAGGAAAAACACGAATATTATCGAAATTGGGTGGCCGATTTGGTCGAAAAAATCAAACCTTTGGAATTGGAAGATGATTCCGTTCAAGAAGATTTACCCAATTTGAAATACAGAAAAATTGAATGATGGGAAATTTTGAGTTTCAAAATCCGTGGTTGCTTTTGCTGCTTCTTTTGATTCCGTTGTTGATTTTTCTACGGATTCGAAAGAAACAAAGTCCGCCTGCGGTTAAAATTTCCACACTCAAACCATTTGAAAATTCTGAAAGCATTTTAGGCAAATTAAAGCCCTTACTTTTTGTTTTGCGACTTGCGGCTTTGACGTTCATGATTATTGCCTTGGCGAGACCTCAAATGGTAGAAATGACCTCCACCGTCAAGTCTGACAAAGGAATTGACATCATCATGGTGGTCGATACTTCTTTGAGTATGTTGGCCAAAGACTTGGAGCCCGATCGACTTGAAGCTTTGAAAAAAGTTGCCGAAACCTTTTCCCTACAACGACCAACCGACCGAATTGGTTTGGTTGCGTATTCGGGTGAAGCCATTGCCAAAGTTCCTTTGACAACCGATCATCGCGTTTTGGTAGAGGAAATTCGCAAATTACAAACACGTGAATTGGAAGATGGAACAGCCATCGGGGTCGGATTGGCTACGGCGATCAACCATTTAAAAGACAGCAAAGCCAAAAGCAAAATCATCATTTTGATTACCGATGGAGTCGAGTCTATCGACTATACCAACGATTTGCTTTATATTTCGCCACAAAATGCAACAGCAATTGCTGTTGATCGTGATATAAAAGTTTATACAATTGGCGTTGGAACCAATGGTAGAGCGCCTTTCCCAACAGCTGAAGATCCATTTACAGGAGAATTAATTTTTACGCCGCAGTTAGTGGAAATTGACGAACCTTTGCTGAAATACATCGCAGGTAATACAGGCGGACAATACTTTCGGGCGACCGATAATGAATCCTTAGGGGAAATTTACAAACAAATTGACCAATTGGAAAAAACCGAAATCAACGAAATCAAGTATTACAATTACACCGAATTATTTGGGAAATACTTGACTTGGGGATTGATTTTGTTATTGCTGGAATTGATTTTACGTCGAACTTTATTCAAAGAATTAACCTGATGGATTGGGCACAACCAGAAAATAGCATTTGGCTTTTGGCAATTCCGGTATTCATCGGATTGTCGATCTATGTGTATCGATGGAGAGAGCGTGTAAAATTATCTTTTGCTGATTCAAAATTGATTCAAAAGATATTTCCATCCAACGACCAATCTCGCTATTGGATAAAAGTTGGATTGATTGCTGCTGGACTATTTTTCGCCATCATCGCTTTGATGGATCCTTTGTATGGAGAAGAAGAAATCAAAGTGCAACGAGAAGGAGTTGACATCATTTATGCCTTGGATTTATCCAATAGTATGAACACAGCAGATGTTGCTCCAAGTCGAATTGAACGCGCCAAAAAGATTATTTCAGAATCGGTCAATCGTTTGGGTGGCGACCGTGTTGGCTTGATTGTATTTGCGGCAGATGCTTATTCCATTTCGCCATTGACCAATGATTATTCGGCCATTCAATCCTATATAGCAAGCGCAAGTCCCGATTTGATTTCGCAGCAAGGAACTTCTTTTTCCAATGTTCTTCAAAAAGCAGTAGAAATGTTTGGAAATACACCTTCTACAGGAAAGCTTTTGGTGATTTTATCGGATGGAGAAGACAATGAAAATAGTGTGAGCAAAGCCGAAAAATTAGCCAAGGATAATCGCATCCATATTGTTTCTTTGGGAATTGGTACAACAGCTGGAGGTCCAATCCCAATGCACATTGGTGGTTTTCAAGAATATAAATTGGACAAATATGGCGAAACGGTTATTTCCAAATTGGAAGAATCTTCCTTGAAATCTTTGGCAAAATCAGCCAATGGAACCTATATTTTGGCAAATCAAACAGAAGAAACTTTGAAACAATTGCATACTTACTTAAATTCGCTCGAAAAAAATGTCCAAGACACAGCGATGAGTCGTGACAAAAAGCACGTTTTTCAGTGGATTTTAGCGATTTCTTTGCTTTTGATTTTTATAGATACTTTAACAACTGAACATAAAGTTTTTAACAACAAAAAGGGTTAGTTTTGTCCCTGAATGCCTATGAACCAACATATATTGTTTTTATTTTGTTTCGTGAGTCTATTTTCAAGCCTTTCGGCTCAATCGACTGTTGCGAAAGATTATATCATTGCAGGCAATCAAAATTATCAACAAAAAG
This sequence comes from Moheibacter stercoris, assembly GCF_040545805.1. NCBI lineage: Bacteria > Pseudomonadati > Bacteroidota > Flavobacteriia > Flavobacteriales > Weeksellaceae > Moheibacter > Moheibacter stercoris. The sequence goes on along the minus strand of NZ_JBEPMO010000001.1, from coordinate 312,245 downwards.
ATTTTCCCAAAGCCGAACTGAACTATCGTCAAGCTTTGAAAGAAGATCAAAATTCCATCAAAGCCAATTTCAATTTGGGAAATGCTTTGTTTGAACAAAAAAAATACAACGAAGCAAGAGCACATTTCGACAAAGTCATTCAGAATCAATCTTCATCATCAGCCGAAAAACATATGGCTTTTCACAACATCGGGAAAACCTTTTTTGATGAGAAAAACTATGAACAAGCCGTTGCTAATTACAAACAGGCCTTGATTCAAAATCCGAATGATGATGAAACGCGTTACAATTATGCGTTGGCTCGAAAGTTATTGGAGGAACAACAAGAAAACCAAAACGAAGATCAAAATAATCAAGATCAAGAAGATCAAAACGACCAAAATGAGGATCAAAACCAAGATTCTCAAGATCAAAATCAATCTGACCAAGACGGAAATGAGGAAAACCAAGACCAACAAGGTCAAAATCCTCAAAATGACGATGGGCAACAAGAAGGTGGTCAAAATGGAAACAAAGAAGGTCAAGGTCAACAACCTCAACAGAATACCATTTCAAAAGGATCAGATGGAAAAGGAAATTCTTCTCCACAATCATCCAATCTAGAATACCAAGAAAATTTATTGGAAGCTCTCCGACAACAAGAGCAAGAAACATTGAAACGAATTATAAGCCAAAAAGCAGAAAAAGTTCGCGTGAATACAGATAAGGATTGGTGATGTTAAAAAGCATTTTACATTTTATTTTGGTTCTTTTTACCGCTTGCATCGCATGGGGACAAGGAATCTCATTCCAAGCCCAAGCGAGTAAAACAGAAGTTTCGGTCAACGAGCGTTTCTCTGTGCGTTTTGTGTTGACCTATGGTGAAACCAATTTGAGCATTGATCAACAATTAAAAATGCCCAATTTCGATGGTTTGCATCAATTAGGCGAATCTAGTTTGAATAGCGTAAGCATCAACAACGGAGAAGTGCATAATTTGTCTGGAATTGAAGTTGTTTTGGTGGCCGATCAAGAAGGCGAATATACCATTGGAAGCGCAAGCATTTCCATTGGTGGAAAACGATACAAAACCAATCCCATAACCATTACGGTTAAAAAAGGTTTAAAACCCAAATCAGAGCCAGGAAAACGTTTACAAGGCGCATTTTTAACGACAGAAGTCACGGAAAGAAATCCATTCTTAAATCAAGAAATTGTTTTAACCGTAAAAATTTACGCTAGAGATTATTCGATTCTGAATCGTTTACGCAATTACAAAGAACCTGATTTTTCGAATTTAATTGCCAAATATGTCAGCGAAAAAGTAAGCAATAGCGTTCGTCAAGAATTGGTCAACGGACAGACATTTGTTTCGCAAGAATTGGCGAGATATATCGTATTTCCACAAAAAACAGGGGAAATTGAAATCGATCCGTTTTCGATTCAAGTCTTAATTTCCGGATATTATGGAGCAGAAAATGTAGAATTAACCTCCGATCCTATCCATTTGAAAGTAAAAGTACTTCCTGCTGGAAAACCCGAAAATTTTAGTGGAGCGGTTGGAAATTATAACCTCAATGCTTCTCTTTCCAAAAAAGAAACCAAGTCCAACGAAGCCGTAAACTTGGAAGTGGAAATCATTGGGTCTGGAAATTTAAACACCCTGAAACCACCAAAAGTTCCAATGCCAGAGCACATTGAAACCTTTGCGCCAACCAAAAAAGAAGTGATTGAACTTCGACCTTCGGGTATGAAAGGTAAAATTGTTCAAAATCATGTTTTGGTTCCTGCTTATGGAGGAGATTATAAAATCGGTCCGGTTTCCTTCAATTATTTCGATCCTGAACAAGAGAAATATGTGACGCTTAAAACAAAAGCTTTTGAATTGAAAGTAAATGGCCCAGAGCCGCCACTTCCAATGGAAAAGGACAGTTTGGATGAGCTACATGATCATATAAGAACGGATACTACCTCAACATTTGATAACATTGTGATTCCTGCGAAAATTGCGGAAGTAAAAAATCAAGTGGTGGAAAAAGTCGGGAAAGATCAAAATTGGATCTGGGTTGTTTTGGGAATTGTTGGATTATCTCTTGGCGGATTTTTCTTATTTGGAAGAAAGAAAAAAGAGAACAAGAAATCTGCAAAACAAACCGAAAAAGATTCTAAGAATCAGTTTAAAAATCAGATTCAAACCAAATTGACTGAATTGAAAAGCTTGGCAGAAAAAGGTGATCAATCTGCCTTTTTATCGCTTCAAGAGGATATTTTGACCCAAATGGGAATGTACTTTAGTCAAACCAATTTGTCGGAATTCACAGAAAATTCAGTTGAATCCAAACTAGCACATAGTTATGGAAACTTGGCTTCTGATTGGAAAAATCTTTTATTGTCTTGTAAAGAATCCAAGTATGCTTATTTTGGAGAATCCTTTGATTTAAAAGGAAAATACCAAGAAACTGAAAAACTTTGGAAAGCCTTTTTGTCCAAATAATTCAGACAAAAACAATAAAAGAATTTAAGTTCTAATTAGAATCTTTCTTAATTTCAAGAATCTATTGACAATCAAATCATTCCTTACTTAATGGGCTTATTTTCCAAATTTTAGGCAAAGAATGGGCTTGTTTAGATTTCGGTTTATACCTTTGCAAAAAATCTGAATGCTATGGGAGATATTTTTGCGAAAATCGATATTAAACAAATTGGAACCTGTTTTGCCGTTCTATTTGCCGTAATTGACATCTTAGGAAGTATTCCCATTATCGTCAACATTAGAAACCGTGTGGGATTTATCCAATCTGAAAAAGCTTCGATTGTTGCGGGTGTTTTGATGATATCGTTCTTATTTTTTGGAACCAAAATTTTGACATTCATCGGAATTGATGTAGAATCCTTTGCAGTCGCGGGTGCCTTTGTCATTTTCATCATCGCATTGGAATTAATCCTTGGAATTCAAATTCATAGAGATTCAGAACCCGAATCGGCTTCGATTGTACCGATTGCTTTTCCGTTGATTGCCGGAGCAGGTTCCTTGACAACTGTTCTTTCTTTACGCGCAGGATATGCCGATATTAACATTATCATTGCCATTATTCTCAATATGATTATCGTATATTTGGTTTTGAGAAACGCAGGAAGACTAGAGAAATTATTGGGACCAGGAATCATGTCGGTTTTGAAAAAGGTATTTGGAATCATCCTTTTATCCATCGCTGTCAAATTATTTGTTGCCAACATTGGCGCTTTATTTGTCCAAAATTTTTAGAAAAAAGCCAATCTAACCATATTTAAAGGGGAATAAAAACGATTTAAAACAAAAAAATGAAAACATTTGTCTATGTAGCCTTGGTCATTATTTTGGGCTCTTTTATCTATAACATCATCAGTTTTGACTTTCAATTGCCTTTTTTGGGCGATGAAAATCGACCTTATTTGATTGGACTTTGTGCAGGAGTTTGCGGACTTATTTTGTGCGCTATATTTCTGAAATATTATCGTTTGAAAGGGAATTTAGAGAATCGATCAAAACCTTCATAGATTTCTCTATTTTCGCATAATCCATTATTTCTGAAGTAGAATAAATAAACATAATATCCAGATTTTGACTGGTATTTAACTGGTATTGATTCAAGCGAAATGCTTCTCGCATACGTCTTTTAATCAAGTTTCGATTGTTTGCTTTTTTGACCAATTTCTTGGGAACGCTTACCGCAATTTGGATTTTAGGAGTTTCGGATTCTTCCGCAAAAAAAACGGCGCGCAATGGAAATTTTTGAATTCTCTTTCCTTCGGTAAAAAGTCGGTCTATTTTTTTTTGACTTTTTAATCTTTTATCACTGCCTAATGAGAATTTCATCAATCTACTTTATAACCTTATAATTAATTCAAAGGTAATTCATTCTGCCAAATAAGAAAGAAAGCGTAAATTTGTACATCATTAAAAATTTAAAAAATGTATCCAGAACATATTGTAATTCCCATGAAGGAGCAATTGACTTTGAATGGGTTCGAAGATTTAACAACAGTTGAAAAAGTAGATGAAGCAATGAAAAAAAGCGGAACTACTTTGGTGATGGTAAATAGCGTTTGTGGTTGTGCCGCAGGTGCTGCAAGACCAGGTGTGTTGATGTCTTTGTCAGGAGAAAAAGCTCCAGACAACTTAACTACCGTTTTTGCCGGATTTGATATGGACGCTGTGAGTCGTGTGAGAGAATATTTACAACCTTTCCCTCCTAGCTCTCCAGCTGTTGCCTTATTCAAAGATGGTGAATTGGTTCATATGTTGGAACGTCACCACATCGAGGGACATTCTGCACAAGCAATCGCTGAAAATTTAATGCAAGCCTACGAGGAATTCGTTTAAACTTGTAAACAAACTCAGAAAACCCCTTGATCATTTAACATTAAGGGGTTTTTAGTTTCAAAACATAGATTTAAAATTTCATGAAATTAGCACAGAGTTTTCTTGCCTCTCTCTTTTTTGGTTCCATTTTAATTGCTCAATCGCATAATCCTTTTCACCAAACATTGGTCGATCAAGTTCAAGCATCTAGGATTGAAACAAATCTGACTTCATTTGTCAACTTTGGAGAAAAAGAATTAGGTTCCAATGCTGCCAATAATGCTTTTAATTGGCTAAAAGGATTGTATCAATCTTGGGGCTATACAAGTATTGAACAACAAGCGGTCAATGCATTTGGTCAAACCGGATATAACTTAATTGTGACCAAAACGGGAACGACTTATCCCAACACCTATATCGTGGTAGATGCGCACTATGATACCTTAAATGGTCCAGGAGCAAATGACAATGGTAGTGGTACTGTAGTTTTGTTGGAAATGGCCCGAATTTTAAAAGATATTCCTACCGAATATTCCATTAAATTCATTCATTTTACTGCTGAAGAATGGGGTTTGGTAGGAAGTCGAAAATATGTAGAAGACATTGTAATTCCACAAAATTTGGACATCAAATTGGTGTTCAACATCGATCAAGTTGGGGGTGTAGCAGGGGAAGTGAACAATAAAATCAACTGCGAGCGCGATGAAAGTCAGCCTAATTCCAATAATTCTGCTTCTCATACCGCAACAAACGAATTGAAAAACTTGATGGAATTGTATTCGAATTTGGAAACAAACATCTCAAACGCTTATGGTTCTGATTATGTTCCATTTCAAGAAGAAGGTTATGTGATTACAGGTTTGTATGAATACAATGAATCGCCATATCCACATTCTTCCCAAGACACAATGGATCGTGTAGATTTGGATTTCATTTTGGAAGTTGCCAAAGGATCTCTTGGTGCAATAAGTTATTTTGCCAAAGCATATGACAACATGGCTACGGTAGAAAATCAGCAAATTTCTTTTCAAATCCTTCCCAATCCGGCTGGAGATAAAGTGGAAATTCACCATACCTTTTCTGGAAATGTTCAGGTTCAACTCACGGATTTAAACGGGAAAGTTTTGTTGAATCAAGGTTTCAATCGTAACAAGTTTCAACTCGATACGACTCATTTGCCCAATGGAATTTATTTGTTTCAACTCATCCAAAACGGAAAAATTTCGACCGAAAAATTAATTATTCAACATAAATAAACAAGATTTTGTTCACAGGTATAATAGAAGATTTAGGACAATTACGAAAGATAGAATCAGAAGGAACCAATTTGCATTTTTGGGTTCAATCTTCGTTTACAAACGAACTTAAAATTGACCAAAGTGTTGCGCACAATGGCGTTTGTTTGACGGTTGTGGAAATTTCCAACGACCAATACAAAGTCACGGCGATTGATGAAACCTTGAAAAAAACGAATTTAGGAACTTTGGAAGTTGGCAACAAAGTCAATTTGGAGCGCTGCATGCGTCTAAACGAACGTTTGGATGGGCACATTGTGCAAGGACATGTTGACCAAACGGCTAAACTCGTTTCAATCGAAAATGAAAATGGAAGTTATCTTTTGACTTTCCATTATGACGAGGAGAAATCGGGCAATGTGACGGTTGAAAAAGGTTCGATTTGTGTCAATGGCATTAGTTTGACGGTTGTCAATTCCAAACCAAGCGAATTTTCTGTTGCCATTATTCCATATACATGGGAACATACCAATTTGCATGAATTATCAATTGGAAATACCGTAAATTTAGAATTCGATATCATTGGAAAATATGTTCAACGATTGATGAGGAAATAAACTATTTGTGAAAAATTTCAATTTGTCCCAACGCATCTTCCTTGCTCTGTTTTTAATTATTTTATTAACAGCAGTTTCGGTATTGTTGGTGACGATTTACAATTTCCGTGAACAACGTCTCAAATTTGCCGAAGAGCAATTAAAAGACAAAGAAAAAGCGGTCATGGCCTCCATTGATTACGAATTGGATCGTTATCCGGAATTGGCAACCGATGAAAATATTTTTCACATTTTAGAAAACTCCATTTTGGGGATTTATGACATTCATAAAATCAACATCAACGTTTTTGATACAAGAGGAAATTTATTTCGTTCCACAGAAACCAAAGGAATAACGGAACGCGTTTTACCTCAACGTGTCATGGATAGTTTGAGTCGAAACCTCGAATATTTAGAAGTTCCAGTTGAGTCAGACAATGGAAAAACCTATTTGACAACCTATCGATATATCAACAATTATCAAAATCAGCCTGTCGCAATTGTCAACATTCCCTATCGAATAGATGATGAAATGTTTCAAGATGAATTGCATAATTTGTTACGCTATTTCATGGGAATCATGGTTTTTGTATTGATTTTTGGTGCCTTATTTTCATGGATTATTGCCAAACAAATCACAGGGAAATTAAGTTTAATTGCTTCTAAAATCAAACAAACCGATGTGGTTATTCACAATCGTCCGATTGAATATGAGCAAAACGATGAAATCAAACCTTTGGTAGATTCTTACAACGAAATGTTGGAAAAATTGAACCATCAATCCAATTTGTTGGCTTTAACCGAACGTGAAGAAGCTTGGCGAGAAATGGCCAAACAAGTGGCGCATGAAATTAAAAATCCGTTGACACCTATGCGCATGATGATCCAAAATTATGTGCGTAAATACGACCCAAATGATGAACGAGCCGGAGAAAAATTAAAAGATCTTTCCGATACACTGGTCACCCAAATCGATACGATGTCCGCAATTGCAGAAGCCTTTTCCGATTTCGCACGTATGCCAGCGCGTAAAGATGAAGTCATTGAGATAGTTCAAACGATTCAAACGGCTTTGGAAATTTTTCCTGATCAAGTTATCCAATTCAAACCAACGATCGATGAATTGCATATGAGTTTTGATAAAATTTACCTTATCAGAATTGTGACCAATTTGGTTAAAAACGCGATTCAATCAGTACCTTTTGACCGCGAGCCCGACATTCAGGTTCATTTGCAAAAATTAAACAACCAAGTAATTATACGAATTTCAGACAATGGTATTGGAATTCCTCCTCACTTAGGGGACAAAATTTTTGAACCCAAATTTACTACGACAACAGGAGGAATGGGTCTAGGATTGGCCATGGTAAAGAAAATTGTGGAAGATTATAACGGTGAAATTCGTTACATCAGCGAAGAAAATCGTGGAACAGAATTCATCATGAAAATCCCTTATGTCAAAAACAGTTTTTAGATTCAAACAATTTGAAGTTTCCCAAGAAAAATCGGCGATGAAAATCGGAACCGATGGAGTATTGTTGGGCGCTTGGGCAAATGCGAAAGATTCCGGATCCATTCTCGATATAGGAACGGGCACAGGACTTATTTCTTTGATGCTTGCGCAACGATTTCCTACTGCAAAGATTCTTGGGCTTGAAATCGACGAAAATGCCGCAAATGAAGCGAAATTTAATTTTGAGCAGAGTCCTTTTTCAGATCGATTGAATCTGATTCATTCTTCCATTCAAAATTTTGAGCCGAATATTCAATTTGATTTCATTGTAAGCAATCCGCCTTTTTTTGACCTGACTCATAAGGAAATTTCTGCAAGAAATACCGCCAGACAACAATCCGATTTAACTTTGAATGAGTTATTGCTTCATACCAATCGATTGTTAACTCCAAAAGGAAAAGCTACATTTATTATTCCTTTTGACAAAGAAAATGAATTTGTTGAATTTGCTAAAAAACAAGAATTATTTCCTTCAAGTATCACACAAATTAGAGGAAATGCTACAGCAGAAATCAAAAGAAGTTTGATTGAATTAACGAGAAATAAGCAATCAACTTTTCTTGAAGAATTGGTCATCGAAATCCAACGAAATGTTTATACCGAGGATTACATACAACTTACCAAAGAATTTTACTTAAAAATGTAAGTTTAGTCTTTAACCGTTCGGTAATTGGAAATCCTCAATTGAACAGGAGAATTTTCAGGCTTCAAGTTCGCATAAAAGGCAAGTTTTGTTGAGCCTCTCATCCCTTCCACTAAATAATCTCTTCCGCGAAAACGAACGTCTGTAATATCAAATTCAATTCCTTGATTTTTCATCTCAACCTCTTCCGGATAAACAATTGCCCATTCATTTTCTGGAATTTCGATCCCAAATATGTCCTTCATATCGGTTGAATTCAATTGGGAAAATTCTCCTAACAAACTTGCCACATAGCTATTTTGGGGAAAATTTCGAATTGTTTCTGGATTAGCTTTTTGAATTTGGTTTCCTTCTTTTAAAATAAGGATTTGATCGGAAAAGCCCAAAGCATCATTGACATCATGCGTTGTTAAAATCAAGGTACAATTGGTGGCTTTGGCCCAATTCCATATTTTTTTGCGAAGCTCAAACTTCAAAGGTTGATCCAAATGACTATAGGGTTCGTCCAACAACAAAACTTCAGGTTGCGTAGCAATCGCTCTCGCTATCGCAACTCTTTGTCGTTGACCTCCACTTAATTGAGAAGGAAAAACATGAATGAATTCTTGCATATTGACGGTTTCCAACGCCAATTCAATGTTTTCTTTTTTTAAAGGTAAGTTGAAATTGCTCAAATATTTGCCCACATTTTCTCCAACTGTAATAGAATTGAGCAAGTCAAATTCTTGTGGAACAAATTTCATGAGTGGATGTCCTGGAACCAAATTATGTTTGGGTCCGGTTACGAATTGATCTTGGTAAAGAATTTCACCATCGGAAACATCTTCCAGTCCATAAATCAAGCGAACCAAGGTTGATTTTCCACTTCCACTTTCGCCTAAAATACTCAGAATTTCTCCTTTATTCACTTCGAAATCAATTCCTTCCAATATTTTTTTGGATGAAGGGTATTGAAAGCTTAGTTGGTGAATTTTTAGCATAAATTAAGGAATTCTGATGAATTCAAAGGTAAGTGGTTAAATGGTTATTTTCAAAATTTTTCAATTTACTATCATACGTTAACGTTCTAGGCAAGGTTTTTGAGATAATTTTGCCCAAAAATAAAAGTAATGAGAAAAGCATTTTTAAGTTTAACTTTAATCGGAATGGTATTTTTGACTTCTTGTGGAGGAGGAAAAGATACTGTTGAGGCAACTGACGCACAAGAAACTGCAGTTGCAAGTGAAGAATCTGTAACTTATGCTGTAAATACAGAAGTAAGTACTACAAATTGGAAAGGTGGAAAATTCTACCAAGACACTACCAAACCAGAAGAAGGACACTATGGTTCTGTTAAATTGAAATCTGGTGAAGTAACTGTAAAAGATGGTGTTTTAGAAGCTGGTCATTTTGTTGCTGATCAAACAACTTTTGAAAGTGCTGATTTAAACGAAGATCCAGATACAAAAGCTAAATTAGACGGACACTTGAAATCAGCTGATTTCTTGGACGTTGAAAAATTCCCAGAAGCTACTTTCCACGTAACTTCAGCGAAAAAATTAGACGCTGGTGATTTCAACACAGAAATTTCAGGAAACTTGAAATTCAGAGATATTGAGAAAAACATCACGTTCAAAGCTAATGTAAAAGAAGAAGCTGGAACTGTTACAATCAAATCTGAAGAATTTGCTATCAACCGTCAAGATTTCGGTATCGTTTACAAAGGTGGTGGCGATTCTGTCATCAAAGACGAAGTAATCTTACAAGTTGATATTACTGCAAACGCTAAATAAGAAAAAACTTCTTAGCATACATAAAGCCCCGATGATTCGGGGCTTTTCTTTTTGAAAAACACTAAATTTGACTTTTAAAATCGAATCGAAAATGAAATTAATTGGTCCTTTTTCACAAATTATAACGCTTAACGGATTGTCCTTAAAAGGTGCGATCAAAGATGAAGAATTAGAAATCTTAGAAAACGCTGGAATTCTTGTTGAAAATGGAAAAATTAAAGCAATTGATCGTTTTGAAAACTTACGAAAGTCTCATCCGTCTATCGAATTAGAAGAAATTCAACAACCGATGGTTCTTGTTCCAGGTTGGATCGATAGTCATACCCATATTTGTTTTGGTGGCAAAAGATCCAAGGATTTTGCGATGCGCTTAAACGGAAAAACCTATTTGGAAATCGCTGAAAGTGGTGGTGGAATTTGGTCTACCGTAACCAATACACGCAAAGAATCCAAAGAAAATTTATTGGATTCAACTCTTGAAAAAGCCAACCATTTGTTGAAAATGGGAACCACTACGATGGAAATAAAATCGGGCTATGCGTTGAGTATGAAAGACGAAATCAAAATGTTGGAAGTTATTCAACAAGTAAAAGAAAACTGCAAAGCAGATATTGTACCTACCTTTTTGGGAGCGCATATGAAACCCAAAGATTTTGATGGTTCCAATGCAGACTATTTGAAAATCTTAGTCGATGAAGTTTTCCCTGTTTTGAAAGCAAAAAATCTCGCCAAACGTATAGATATTTTCACCGAGCAATCGGCTTTTTCAGTGGAAGAAAGTCGTGTGTATTTAGCTGAAGCCAAAAAACAAGGATTTGAAATAACGGTTCACGCAGACCAATTCACACCAGGTGGAAGTCATTTAGCTGTGGAATTTGACGCTTTAAGTGCCGATCACTTGGAATTTTCTGGAGATGAAGAAATCGCCATGTTAGCAAAATCCAATGTGGTTGCAACTGCATTACCGGGCGCTTCGATTGGACTTGGAATGCGTTATACACCCGCACGAAAACTCTTGGATGCTGGCGCTTGTTTGTCAATTGCTTCTGATTGGAATCCAGGTTCAGCCCCGATGGGTGATTTATTAACACAAGCCTCTATTTTGGCAACTTTTGAAAAACTTTCAATGGCAGAAGTTTTAGCCGCTTTAACCTTTCGAGCAGCAAAAGCTTTGAATTTTTCGGATAGAGGAATTCTGCAATCGGGTTATCAGGCTGATTTTATTGGTTTTCCAACATCCGATTTCCGCGATATTATCTATTATCAAGGACAAATGAAGCCCAATAGCGTGTGGAAAAAGGGTGAATTGGTATAAAGTTTTTCCTTACTTTTGAACCAAATGAAAATGAGAATATGATTCAATCCATGACTGGATACGGTAAAGCAGTGGTAGAATGCGATGACAAGAAAATTACCATTGAAATCCGTTCCCTTAACAGCAAAACCTTAGACTTAAATACGAGATTGCCCTTCCTTTACAAAGAGAAAGAATTGGAAATCCGAAAAATTTTATCCGAAAAATTACAACGTGGAAAAGTTGATTTTTCCATTCAAACCGAAGTAAATTCCGTTAGTAAAGCCCAACAAATCAATCCTGATATCATCAAGGCTTATATCAACGAATTCAAAGAAATTGTTCCGGATGCAAGTGATTCAGAATTGCTTTCGATTGTGATGCGATTGCCAGATGTGATGGCTTTTTCCAGCAAAGAATTGGACGAAGATGAATGGAACAAAGTCGTGAAATTGATGGACGAAGCCGTTCAAAATTTAAATGAATTCCGTGTTTCGGAAGGAAAAGTTTTGGAACAAGAATTCATTCAACGAATTGGCATCATTCAAGATTTATTGGTGCAAGTCGTTCCGTTTGAAAAAGAACGAATTCAAACTTTAAAAGAACGATTTACCAAAAATTTAGAAGAATTAGCAGCTGAATATGATCAAAATCGTTTCGAACAAGAATTGATTTACTATTTGGAGAAATTGGATATCACAGAAGAAAAAGTTCGCTTGAAAAATCATTGTGATTATTTCATCGAAACTTTGAAAACCAATGATTCCGAAGGAAAAAAATTAGGCTTTATATGCCAAGAAATCGGTCGTGAAATCAATACTCTTGGATCTAAATCGAATCATTCTGAAATGCAAAAAATTGTGGTTCAAATGAAAGATGAATTAGAAAAAGTGAAAGAACAGGTTTTAAACATTTTATAAAATCTGAAAAAATATCTAGTTAAACCCTGTTAGATTTTGAAAACCTAACAGGGTTTTTTCATTCTATAAAAATTCACCTTTTGTCATTTCGACGAAGGAGAAATCTACATTCTATAAAATATTCATCACTCTGTTGGGAATGACAAAGATTATTTTTGTTTAAACCTTAAATTTTACGGATTTTTGCACCATGAATTCAGGCAAATTAATCATCGTTTCTGCTCCTTCTGGCGCTGGTAAAACCACTTTGGTCAAACATCTTTTGGAGGTTTCCAATGAGTTGGAATTTTCAATTTCTTGCACGACTCGCTCGCCAAGAGAAAACGAAGTTCATGGAAAAGATTATCATTTTATTTCTTCCGAAGAATTCAAACAAAAAGTGGAGAACCAAGAATTTGCTGAATGGGAAGAAGTCTATACCGATATTTTGTATGGAACTTTAAAGTCAGAAATTGAACGAATTTGGGCCAATGGAAAGTCCGTCATTTTTGATATCGATGTAGAAGGCGGTGTTAATTTGAAAAAATTATATCCCGAAAATTCTTTGTCCATCTTTATCATGCCGCCTTCTGTAGAGGAATTAGAAAAGCGTTTAAGAGGTCGAAATACAGATGCCGAGGAGATCATCCAAATGCGCGTAGAAAAGGCCGAAAAAGAGCTTCTTTTGGCGCCAAAATTTGATGTAGTTTTGATCAATTCCGATTTGGAACAAAGCAAACAAGAATTCGCTCGATTGGTCGAGGAATTCTTGCAGCAATAAATTAAAAAACTCCGCGGCCACCCAATTGGATAACCACGGAGGAACCGCTAAAGTTTTAGGTTTTTATCATCAATTAATTTGGCGTCGCGTGTATTTTTTTGAACAGCAATCGCGGCAAATACGCTCAATCCATACGACATACCATAAAATCCTTTTTCACTTAATTCCATGTCGGCATTCCATAAACCGATGGTTAACAAAACCAAAGAAGCAATGACGGCAAACCAACTTAGGCTATAATACAATTCGGTAACGGGCAATCCTTCGGCTTTGTCGCGAACGGATTTTTGCACCGAAATCACAGAAAATAATCCGAATAATAACAAGGTAAAATAATAGCCTTTCTCATTTAGCATCATATCGGCATTGAACAATCCGATGATAAAACTGGTCGTTCCCAAGAGTAAAGCTGACCAAGATGCACCTATAAATGCTGGTGTTGGTTTCAAAGGATTTCTTGTGTTATCAAAAAATCCTTTTATTGTTTTTTCTGTTGAATTTGTTTCATTTAGCGGTTCCATACTTATAATTTTTTAAGGGTTATTGTTGGGACAAAATTCCGCTGAGTTCCATCAAATAAAAACTAAATTATTATTGAAAACTGACGATTTATAATAAGATTTATTTTAAGTTTATACAAACTAACTTCTTCATGGATAAGCTTTCGGAAATCATATCAATACTTGATAAAAGCGATAAAATTGCGTTTTTAAAAGAATTAAAAGCAAAGAATAAACGACATGATGCCAAAAACATTGATTTATTTAAAATGCTTGAAACTGATGATATAAAAGGTATAAAAAAAATATATCCGAATGCAAAAAATCGAGATGCCTATCATGCGCTTCGCAAGCGTTTATCGGAAAATTTAGTAGAATTTTTAAGCAACCGAATTTTTGAAAAGAATGCAGAAGAAATGCATGAATCGCTACGGTATTTGGTAGTTTCAAGGTATTTCATTCAACATCAATTTTTTCAACTAGCGCATAGGTTTTTGAAAAAAGCAGAAAAACAAGCATTGAAATTGGAACAATACAGTTTGCTTCATGAAATTTATCAAACCCAATTGGAAAATGATGGCTTTGTTAAAACGGAAGATTTCGAAGAAATTCAACAGAAAATTCAGCAAAACATCCAACAAATTGCATTTGAATCTCAATTGAAACTCGCTTATCATTTCGTGAGAATTCAGATCAATGAAATGCATTTGAACAAAAAAATCATTGATTTCGAAGCCTTAATTATTGAATCCTTGGAGAAATTTAATCTGGATTTACGCCAAATCATGAGTTATCGCTCCTTGAGTCAAATCCTGTTTATTGCCAACGAATTTGCCCATATTCAACAAGATTTTACGCGTGTTGAACCCTTTTTCAAAAAAGCTTTAAAATTTTTAGAATCCAAACAGGAAAACAAAGATTTACATCTTGAAGAACATCTTCAAATTTTTTATTTCTTAGCGAATTATACCTTTCGAACGCATCAATTTGAAAGCTCGCTCCGATATTTAACAGAAATGGAAAATTCCTGGAAAACGAAAAAACAGAATTTATCCAGCAAATTTATCGGGAAATGGATGTTGTTAACCAGTTTGAATAATTTATTCACAGGAAAAGCCGAAAAATCCATCGAACAAATTGATCAATTGTTGAAAACTCAAACAAAAATGGCTTTTGAGGAAATTCAAGACTTAAAAATGACCAAAATTTTATGCATGGCATTTCTTCGTTTGCCTAATTTGCGGAAGGAATTGCATCAATTGAATCATAGTGATGCCTTTTTTGAAAAGAAATTGGGTATGCTTTGGACCATCCGAAAGAAATTACTGGAAATCTTGGTGTATGAACAAGAGGAAGAAATAGAATTGGCCTTGTCACGCATCAAAAGTTTCCAACGTCGCTACAAAAACTACCTTTTGGAGGTAAAAGAAGCGCGTGTTCTAACGTTTCTGAAGTTCATAGAGGAAATCCTTCTGAATCCAGATAAACTCACTCTAAAATCCTTTCAAAACAAAATCGAACATTTCATTCAAAGCGAAACACAGCATGATCCGTTTGTTCAGTGTTTTTATGTGTATTTGGAGTCGAAAATTCGCAAAGAAACGGCTTATTCACTTTTATTAACAACTCCAATAAAAAAATCCTGAACGTTTTCACATTCAGGATTTTAAGCATTATCTAATAAAAAACCATTCTAGTTCATAATTGCTGCAACGCCTGGAAGTTCTTTTCCCTCCAAAGATTCCAACATAGCGCCTCCACCTGTTGAAACATAGCTCACTTTTTCATCGTAGTTGTATTGTTTCACAAAGGCAACCGAATCACCACCTCCCACTAAAGAGAAAGCTCCTTTTTCAGTCGCTTTGGCAATGGCTTCACCCAAAGAAATAGTTCCTTTAGCGAATTTATCCATTTCAAAAACGCCCAAAGGACCGTTCCATAAAATGGTTTTGGATTCTGCAATCACTTCGGCAAATTCCAAATTCGTTTCTGGCCCGACATCCATTCCCATCCATCCGTCAGGAATTTCGTTTACGGCTACAATTTTCGTATTGGCATCGTTGCTAAATTTATCAGCAATCACATTATCCAATGGCAAATACAAATTCACATCGTGCTCATCACAAGCTTTGATGATGTCCATTGCTAAATCTAATTTATCGTCTTCTACCAAAGAATTTCCGATGTCTCCACCTTGTGCTTTGATAAACGTATAGGTCATACCTCCACCAATAATCAAGTTATCAACAGCTGGTAAAATATTGTCAATAATGGTAATTTTTGAGGAAACTTTTGCTCCTCCTAAAATCGCGGTTACAGGTCCATCACCTGTTTTCAACACTTTGTCAATCGCTTCAAGCTCTTGCTTCATTAAATAACCGAAACATTTCGCATTGGGGAAAAATTCGGCAATGATAGCAGTTGAAGCATGCGCTCTATGAGCAGTTCCAAAGGCGTCATTGACATAAATATCACCCAAAGAAGCCAATTCTTTTGCAAATTCCTTATCTCCTTTTTCTTCTTCTGCGTGAAAACGAACGTTTTCCAATAATAAAATTTCTCCAGGTTTCAAATTTACCGCTTTTGATTTGGCATCTTCACCGATTACATCTTCAGCAACTTGAATCTCAACACCCAAAACCTCTGAAACTTTTGAAGCAATGTGTTTCAATGAAAATTTATCTTCAACTCCTCCTTTTGGACGACCTAAATGCGTCATCAAAATCGCTGATCCTCCGTCTTTTAAGATTTTATCGATGGTTGGTTTAGCGGCTTGAATTCGTGTATCATCCGTTACATTTAATTGATCATCTTGCGGAACATTAAAATCTACGCGGATCAATGCTTTCTTGTTTTGAAAATTAAAGTCGTCGATTGTTTTCATTTCATTGAATTTTGATGAGAGCAAAAATAGAAGATTTATTCGTCATCGCCATTTTTTGTTGTTCACAATTATATAATCATCATATTATTTATTTAAATTTTTAAAAAAAGAAAAACTGATTTATATATATACCCTGTTAATATGTGGATAACTAAAGTTGGTTTTATTTTATGGGTAGAGTATTAACAATGATTTATTCGTAATTTTGTTTTTGAATGAATGGTTTAGGAGGTTATCAACAATTATTGTTAATTGTTAACAGTGGATTTTCTGCATAAATTGACTTGTTAAAACTATCAATAACTCTGTGCAAAACATCCGTGCCAAAATCAAAACTTTTCCTTGCTTTGAATGAAAAAAATTCTAATCAAAATTGGATTTGAGAAAAGCAAGAAGAAATGTTAAAAACATATAAAAAGTAATTCGAATTTATTAACATTTAGTTTACAATTTGGAAACCTTGAAAATGAATTACTTATTGAATTTTATAAAAACACTTGTTAATAAACATAAAAATTATGAAAATAGCGATCGGTTCTGACCATGCAGGATATGAATATAAGACCAGAATTATTCAGTATTTAACAGAGCAAGGTATTGAGATGAAAGACTTTGGAACGTTATCAACAGATTCTGTTGATTTCCCAGATTTTGCTCATCCGACTGCTGCAGCTGTTGAAAACGCAGAAGTAGATTTTGGAATTTTAATTTGTGGAAGTGGTCAAGGTGTGAATATGACGGCCAATAAACATCAAGGTGTGCGTTCTGCTCTTTGTTGGAATACAGATATTGCTCGTTTGACAAGACAACATAACAATGCCAACATCATTGCGCTTCCAGCTCGTTTTGTTGCGTACGAATACGCCATTGAAATGATTGAAGTTTTCTTGAAAACGCCATTTGAAGGAGGAAGACATGAAAAGAGAGTCGAAAAAATTTCTTGTTCATAACTCGAAATTTCTTTCCTACTTTACCTTGGAATCGTTACTCCTTTATGGATTTGTTAGAAATTGGTCGAATTCTTGCTAAAGCAAATGATAATTATCTAAATTTAAGAATTACTTAAGAATACTTAGGGTTGGGATAATTAGTTTTATATCTATCATTTAAAATTCTTTTTTGATAGATACCAACATTAATATAGAATACATGTCGAAAAGAAAATATAATTCGAAAAATAAACGAACTACTTCTGGAAAATACAGTCAAAAAATCTTAGAAGTACTTTTCAAAGAACCCAATCGGGCTCAGAATTACAAACAAATTGCTTCTAGCTTAAAAATTACCAATATCATCGATCGAGAAATTTTAATCAAAGATCTCCAAGGTTTATTGGCCGATAAAAAAATCAAAGAATCTGCACGCGGAAAATTTAGCGTCAATGCCGAAAAGCATTATTTGGTAGGAACCATTGATATTTCACAAAGCGGAACTGCCTATGTAACCGTTGATGGAATTGAGGAAGATATCATGATCCAAAAATCCAAAAAGAAGAATGCTTTGCAAGGAGATTTGGTGAGAATTTATGCTTATCCGGTTAAGAAAAAAGGACAGCGAATGGAAGGCGAAGTCGTGGAAGTCGTGAAACGATTCAAAACTTTATTCACCGGAATTTTTGAAAAACAGGCCAGCGGAAAATTTGGGTTTGTGGTGATGAATTCTCGTTCAATCCATGTGGATTTCTACATTCCAAAGGAAAAATTCAAAGATGCCGAAACGGGTGATAAAGTCGTAGTAGAATTGAAAGATTGGCCAATTGGAGCCGAAAATCCTTTTGGAGAAATTGTGGAAGTTTTAGGAAGTCCAGATGAAACCAATGCCGAAATGCATGCCATTTTATTGGAATACAACTTACCGATTAATTTCCCTGAGGAAGTGGAGAGAGAAGCACAAGAATTGGATGTTGAAATCCATGAGTCTGAAATTGCCAATCGTCGCGATATGCGTGATGTGGTAACCTTTACCATTGACCCAAAAGACGCGAAAGATTTTGACGATGCTTTATCCTTACGAAAATTAGAAAATGGAAACTGGGAAGTTGGGATTCATATTGCCGATGTGACGCATTATGTACGTCCAGGTTCACTATTGGAACAAGAAGCTTACAATCGGGCAACTTCGGTTTATTTGGTCGATCGCGTGGTTCCTATGTTACCCGAAAATTTGAGTAATGTTGCTTGTTCACTTCGTCCAAATGAAGATAAATATACCTTTTCAGCCGTTTTTGAAATGGATGAAAAAGCGAAAGTCGTGAACGAATGGTATGGAAGAACTGCGATTCATTCCAATCGTCGTTTTACCTACGAAGAAGCACAAGAAATCATTGAAGGTGCCGATGGCGATTTCAAAGAAGAAATTTTAACCTTGGATCGTTTGGCCAAAGTTCTTCGCAAAGAACGAATGAATGCAGGTGCGATTACCTTTGATAAAATCGAAGTCAAATTTGAATTGGATCAAAACGATAATCCAATTGGCACTTATTTCAAGATTAGCAAAGATTCCAATCATTTGATTGAGGAATTCATGTTGTTATGCAACCGAAAGGTTTCCGAATTCGTTTCTACTACGAATGGTAAACCGAACAATAATACCTTTGTTTATCGTATTCACGATGATCCAGATCCAGATAAATTGCAAGATTTACGCTTATTCATCAAACAATTTGGGTATACGTTGGATTTAAGAGATCGTATGTCGGTAACGAAATCCATGAATCAATTGTTGGCCGATGTCAAAGGAAAACCAGAAGAAAATCTGATTGAAACTTTGGCGGTTAGAACCATGAGCAAAGCGAAATATTCGACTGAAAACGACGTTGGACATTATGGTTTGGCGTTTCAATATTATTCGCATTTTACATCACCCATTCGTCGTTATCCCGATATGATGGCGCATCGTTTGTTGCAACATTATTTAGATGGTGGAAAATCTCCTGCGGCAGCTCCAATTGAGGAAAAATGTATCCATAGTTCATCGCGAGAAAAATTGGCTGCAGAGGCAGAAAGAGAATCCATCAAATTCATGCAGGTTAAATACATGGAGCAATTTGTAGGAGAGGAATTTTATGGTTATATCACAGGCGTTCAAGAATATGGAATTTTTGTCGAAATTCCGGAGACGCGTTGTGAAGGAATGGTTCGATTGAGAAATATGGACGAAGATTCCTTTTATTTCGATGAAAAGAATTACTCCATTGTAGGTCGAAAAACAGGAATTACCTATCAGTTGGGCGATCAGGTTCGAATCAAAGTTGCCAAAGCCGATCTTCGAAATAAGCAATTAGATTTCGAATTATTAGGTTAATTCTTGCTAACTTGCGAGCCAAATGGATTTGGTTACATCTGCCATATTAATAGGGATTTTACTCAGTTTGATATTGATTGGTCCCGTCTTTTTCTTGCTTTTAGAAACGAGTGTTTCAAGAGGTTGGAAAGCCGCTATTGTATTAAATTTGGGTGTGATTGCAGCCGATATTTTATGCATTTCTGTTGCCTATTTTGGAAGTAAAGATTTGGCCTTGGCCATTCAAAACAATCCCTCAATTTACATTTTTGGCGGATTCTTTATTTTAATCTATGGACTCATCATGTTCATCACCAAACCCAATCTCAAGATGAGAAATGTTAATGTGGTGAACAAGAATTATTTACGTACTTTTTTTAACGGTTTCTTACTCAATATTTTAAACATTGGGGTCATTGTCTTTTGGTTTTTTATCGTAAGTACAATTGTGATTCAATATCCAAGACAAGAAGATAGTTTCCTTTTCATTTCCATTGTGTTAATAACCTTTTTTATCTTGGATTTGGGCAAAATATTCTTGGCTCAAAAAGTAAAAGAAAGTTTTACCATTCGTCGAATTTTTTACTTCAAAAAAACGATTGGTTTTATTTTAATGGGATTTGGAATTATCGTGATTTTAAAAGGTTTTGGCGTCTTTGCTAAAATCGATCAACGTATTGAAGATCGAATTCAAAAAGGTGTTTCTCATCAGCCAAAATCAACCGAATAAAGTTTTTTCTGCTTGTTGCAAATGACGTTCGTTATGGTAAATCACAATTCTTAATGTATCACCCAAACGAAGTTTGATCCTTTTCGAAATACTGATGGAAGTTTTGATTTTTGTTAAATTTTTCTGATGAGCTAAATTCAATAATTCTCTTAATTTTTCTTGTTGAGAAATGAAATGTTCGATTACAGAATGATCCAAATTTTTCCCTATTGGATTCATTTCTTTGAAGGTTTTCATCTTCCCTCCTTTTGATTTAGGAAGCATCGATTTCGCAAAATAATTACCCAAAATTCCAGAATGAAAATGTTCTGAATGGGAAAAGTTTGAACTTTTCATTTGCTGTTCAATTTCGGGAAGATAAAAATTTCCATAGTAGTTCAAATGCTCCAAACATTCCAAGGCATTCCATGAATTTTCATTGGGTCGTTGTACCCAATTTTCTCTAGGAAGTTCTTTCCACTTGTTGACCAACAATACATGATTTTCTGTTAATTCTTTTAATTCTTCTAAAAGTTGCACCGAATTGAATTTCATACAATTAAATTTAGACAAAATTCGGAAAGAAGTAATTTGGAAACCTTGATTTCAATCAAGACTTTTTCAAACGAGATAATGTTTCGGGCGACATGCGTAAATATTTTGCAATCTGATGGTTGGAAATTTCTTGAAACAATTGTGGACTTCGCTTCAATACTCTTTCGTAACGATCTTTTGGCGAATGAGTCAACAAATCAATTTCTCTTTCCATTTGTTGCAAAACCAAATCTTGTAATATATCATTCCAAGTTTGCATAAAATTAGAATTTGAGTTTAAAATTTCCTCAAATTGATTTTTACTCAATACATGGATTTTTGTTCGTTTTAAAGCTTTGAATTCAAATGGTGAAGGAAGATTGGTCAAAAAGCTATCAATTGCCACCAACCAATTATTTCGGTATCCAAATCGAATGATTCTTTCTTCGCCATCATCTATAATGGAAACTTTCATCGATCCTTCTTCTAGAAAATAAAGGTTTGTGTCAACAGATCCGATGGATTTAAAAATTTCATTTCGTTTTAAAATCAAGGTTTTTTCAAACAAATTTTCTTTCAAAATAAGCTGCAAAATTTGTTCTTTGGTTTCCATGATTTAGGAATTTTGAAGAAGGGAATTTACTTTTTCTACCACCATTTCAGGCGAAATATTTTGGAAGAAATCGACTTTCACAACTTTGGAAGATTCTTTTCCAAAAACAGACGTTGGCCTTTCTTGAAAAATTTCATCTTGAATTACATCGTCCATGGATTGTCCATAACCCAAAAAGCCCATAAAAGGATGTGTATTTCCCCAAAGTGAAACAACTTTTGTCCCTACCAAAGAAGCCAAATGCATATTGGCAGAATCCATGGAAATCATCAAGGAAAGATTTCGGATGAGATCCAATTCTTCTTCTAAACTCAATTTTCCTGCAATAGATTCGATGTTGGAATGAAGTTTTTGCCAAGATTCTAATTCATTCGCTTCAGCTTTCGCTCCAAACAAATAGACTTTTGTTCCATTTTCAGCCAATTTTAGAGCCACTGAGTGCATTTTATCAATCGGATACATTTTGCCTTCATACATTGCAAACGGCGCGATTCCAACTGATTTTTTAGCTAATTCTGATTTTTCTGGCAATTGATGTGATAATTTCACCTGTATTCCCAATTCTCTGAAAACATCTGCATAGCGTTCAACCATTGGTTTGATAGGCTTTCTGATTTTGTTTTCTTTACGGATTAAGGCTTTTCGTTCGATTCGTCCTTTGTCCAAAAAAGCCATAGGAATCGATTGAAATCCAAAAAACCTTCTCAAAATTTTGGTACGTAAGACATTGTGCAAATCAGCTACAGCTGTAAAGTTGTGCGATTTGAGTTGTTTATACAATTTAAATAATCCCCAAACTCCTTTGTGTTCCCCTTCCAAATCGGCTGATAGAAATTTGATTTGAGGAATTTCTTTCACCAAATCCTGGAATTTATCTCGCGATAAAAAATAGATTTCCACATTTGGATTTTGCTCCAAAACTTCTCTTAATACAGGAAGCGTCATGGCAACATCGCCAAATGCGCTAAAACGCATGACCAAAATTTTATGTTGTGTAGAGGAAATCATTTGGGTACATTGATTTCTTTGATTCCTTCTTCTAATACTTCTTCAATGTTCATTCCTTCGCGAATTTTCAGTCGTACATTTTCAATTTCGGTTTTCGAAACTTCGATGTATTCTTCCAAATTATTGCTGTGTTGAGATAGTTTCATCATGGAAACACGATCTGCCACTTTGAAAATTTCGCCTTGTCGCACTGCGTCATCATGGCTCATACCCAATTCTTCTAAGGTTTCAATACCGACTTGAATCGCTGTATAAAAGGTTTCTCGATACACTTTTTCGTACCCTTCATTGATGTATTTGTAGGCATCAAATCGATTTCGAGCACGAATCATTACTTTCATTTTAGGGAAATTTGTTTTGACTAAATGAACCAATTGTGCATTGACTTCGGGTGGATCAATTCCGGCGATTAAAATATCTGCCGAATCTGCTCCTGCTGCTTTTAAGGTGTTCAAATTGGTGGCATCTCCAAAATAAACCGTGTACCCTAATTTTCGTAACAAATCAACACGTTCGCTATCATTGTCCAAAACAGATATGTTATAGCCACAATATTTAACAATTCGACCTACTGTATTTCCAAAGTCTCCATAGCCAGCTATCAAAACTTTTTTATCTGTTTCTGAACCGAAATCAAAGTCCAAATCATCTTCCAATAAACCAGCTTTATCTTTTTTCATTCCCATGATTGGAACAATCCATTTTTCATTGATCATCAACAAAATCGGCGTAATAGCCATAGTAATCGCTGTTGTAGCGAGAAGCAAATCATGCCAATGTCTCGGGATCAATTGAAGGTTGTTGGAAAGGTTTAAAATCACGAAGGCAAATTCTCCAATTTGTGATAACAAGAGTACAAAGAGGATGTTTTGATTTAATTTTAATTTGAAAATCCAACCCGCGATGAACAAGACGATTCCTTTTATTGCCATTACTCCAAGTGTCAAGGAAACAATTGTCCAAGGTTCATTTCCAATCAATCGAAAATTAATGGTAGAACCGACCGCAATGAAAAATAAGCCTAATAACAATGCTTTGAATGGTTCAATATCGGTTTCCAATTGATGTTTGAATTCGCTATTCGCCAATACAACTCCTGCCATAAATGCTCCCAATGCTGGACTTAATCCAACATAGGTCATCAAAACCGAAACACCAATAACCAGCATTAAAGCAAAGGATGTGAACAATTCCCGAACTTGTAATCTTGCAATGTATTTGAAGAATGGATTGACAATGTAATTTCCGACGAAGAAAATAATCCCAATCGCAGACAAAATGGCCAAGGTTTTCATCCATCCAGGCGCTCCATCCAATAAGGTATCATGTGCATGAGAAGTTGAAATGGTTGTATTTAAAGCCAATAAAGGTAAAATCGCCAATAAGGGAATGACCATGATATCTTGAAACAACAAAACAGAAAAACTAGCTTCTCCTGTTGGTGTTTTGGTTAAGCCTTTTTCTGATAAAGTTTGTAAAATGATCGCTGTTGATGACATGGCAATGGCAGAACCAACAGCGATGGCAGTTCCAAAATTGGATCCTAAAAAGTGAAAACTTATAGGAGCAACGAGCAAAATTGTTCCCAGTAGTTGGATTCCTCCAATTCCGGCAATTTTTTTACGCATTTTCCAAAATTCCTTTGGGTCTAATTCTAATCCAACTAGGAAAAGCATCATGACAACACCAAACTCGGCAGCATGCATGATATCTTGAGCTTCATCGGCTGAACCAAACCCTAAATAAGGACCTAAAACAAAGGGACCAATTAAAACTCCAGCTATTAAATATCCCAATACAGAACCCAAACCAGAACGTTTGGCAATTGGAACACAAATGATGGCTGCTAACAAATAAATGAAGGCTTGAAACATTGAAAATCCTTCCATCGAAACTTAATTTTAGTTGTTATTCTTTGCTTGGAAAGCGATTGCGTAAAATTTGAATTGTTTGATCATGGATAAAAGTCCATTGGCTCTTGTGGGAGATAAAAACTCTTGCAAACCAATTTTTTCAATGAAATCCGTATTGGAATCCAAGATATCTGTTGGTTTTTGGTCATTGTACATTTTGACCAATAAAGCCGCTAAACCTTTGGGTAAAATGGCATTGCTATCGGCTTCGAAAACAATTTTCCCATCTTTCATTTCGGCATCAAGCCAAA
This sequence comes from Moheibacter stercoris, assembly GCF_040545805.1. Lineage (NCBI taxonomy): Bacteria > Pseudomonadati > Bacteroidota > Flavobacteriia > Flavobacteriales > Weeksellaceae > Moheibacter > Moheibacter stercoris. The sequence goes on along the minus strand of NZ_JBEPMO010000001.1, from coordinate 287,497 downwards.
CGGTTGATTGACAGCCTTTGATCACCTTATCGTCGGTTTTCTTTTCTTCGGGCAAAGTTTTTAAACTTTTTCCTAATTCAATTAAATGTTCGTAACGTTCTTCCCAATTATCAAAAAAGGAAAATTCTTCGATTATTTCGTTTTGAATCTCTTGTATGGTCATTGTACAAAGATAAAGCAATAAGCTGTAAATTTGTTTTTCAATTCAAACAAATGAAAATTTTAGCATTGGATTCCAATCACGAATTGTTGAACAAAGGACTTCGTGACGCCGGATTTTTAGTGGAGGAAGATTATCATTCTCCCAAAGAAGAAATTCTCCAAAAAATTCAAGATTTTGACGGAATCATCATCAGAAGTCGTATTCCAATGGATCGATCCTTTTTAGGAAAAGCAAGTAAATTAAAATTCATTGGACGTGTTGGTGCCGGATTGGAAAATATAGATGAAGAATATGCTGCTGAACGTGGAATCGTTTTGTTCAATGCTCCAGAAGGAAATCGAGATTCTGTAGCCGAACATGCAATAGGAATGTTGTTGATGTTGATGCATCGTTTACGAATTGCTGATCGTGAAGTCCGAAACGGTATTTGGTTACGAGAAGAAAACCGTGGCGATGAATTGATGGGTAAAACGGTCGGAATCATTGGATATGGAAACATGGGAAAAGCTTTTGCTCAAAGATTAAAAGGATTTGGAGTGGAAGTGATTTGTTATGATATTTTACCCAATAAAGGCGATCAGAATGCTCGACAAGTTTCTTTGGAGGAACTATTTCAACAAGCTGATATTCTTAGTTTACATACACCTCAAACACCGGAAACCAAGGGAATGATTCATTCCGATTTTATCAATAAGTTTCAAAAACCTTTTTATTTCATCAATACAGCTCGTGGAAAATCGGTGGTGACCAAAGATTTGGTAGATGCAATGAAGTCTGGAAAACTGAAAGGAGTTTGTTTGGATGTGCATGAATACGAGACATCATCTTTTGAAAACATGGAATTGGCAGATTTACCAGAGGATTTTCAGTATTTACTTAATTCAGATCGTGCGATTCTTGCGCCTCATATTGCGGGATGGACGGTCGAAAGCAAAGAAAAATTAGCAAAGGTTATTCTTGACAAAATTGTAGAATGGAAAAATAATTCCTAACATTGTAAAGATTTTCGGGGATGTAGTTCAGTTGGCTAGACTGTCCCGAACTTGCTTCGGGAAGGTAGTGGTTATACTGATTTTAATATTTTTGGGGATGTAGCTCAGTTGGCTAGAGCGTTAGACTGGCAGTCTAAAGGTCGTGGGTTCGAGCCCCATCTTCTCCACAATTATAAAACGCAAATACTTAATTGATAGGTGTTTGCGTTTTTGCTTATTGTAGAAATGCACACAAAATGCACACATAGAATTTCAGGAGGTGTTTTTAAACAACAAAGAGGATATAAAAATACCCTCATTGTTCTGTTCAATATCAAACGTGCTACACGTTCAATAATGCTAAGTTACAAAATTATTTTTTCATTATCTGCGAAAAAAAAGGGAACGCATTAACGCTCCCTGAATACATCTATTGACAAACGACCAGTAACTTGTCGTTAATCCTCAAATTTACGAAATTCTTTCCGAAATTACTAATTAAAAAAGGCTACCAACTCTGTGGCAACCTCTCATTCACAAATAAACCTCGGTTATTTAGCTGATACTATAATTTTTATGCCATTCGTTTAGGTTTAAAAAGATTGGCAATGGATAACCTTTTTTAATGTGGGTTTCTTCATACGATTTAAGAATTTCAATTAACCTCTCTTTGTTTTTTGGTTCTTTATCATCAAGCCATAATACCATTCCACCATAATTAAAAGCAATTACAACCTCAATGTATTTATCAAAAGGCAAATCGTATGTTTCGATAAAATCAATCAAATCTTCAAAACTTTCAATTCTCAAACTCATCATTCCTTAAAATTTATGGTTACGGTTCTATCCGAATCGCTAATTAACTCGGTTTGCTTAGGCAATACATAAGGTAATAGTTTACAAAGTATGTCCAAACGCTCCTTTGGCGTTAATTCTATCAATAGGTTTTCTGCCTCCTCAATTTCACTTTCTACAAAGGTTTTGATTAATTCCTTTAGTTCTGCTGTCGTTTTATTCGGTGTTCCCTTTGGGCGTCCTTTCGGGTTCAGGACAGTTCCCTTTTTTACAGTTCCGTTTTTATTTCTTACCATTTCTTTACTATTTGTTTAATGGGTTAATTTTCTTTTTTCCAGATCCATTCTTCTAAACACGGACGAAATGCCTCGCTCATCAATCATTATTTTAATATCCTCGCCAGTCGGTTTGATTGAGTAAATTAGTGGCTCAAACGCTCCGACAAAATCCCGAAAAATAGGGTCTAAATTTAATCTTTTCGCTTTATCCCAAACCTCAACTAATTCCTGTGCAAATGCTAAAATTTGTTGTTTTTCTTTGGTGTCGGCATAAAACCGCTCTGCTTCAATGATAGGCTGTATCTTTTCAGGTTCAAATTTGCCGTTCTTGGCTTTAAATTCAAACTGTCGCCATTCTTTGCCGTGCGTCTTTTCAAATCGCTCAAGTTGCCTAAATTCAGCTATCAAACCCATAGCGTTTAAATTAAATTCGTCCTCCGCTTTCGGGAAAGGAAAATCTTTCTTCAATTCGTTTAACGCAAAGTTTTTTCCGCTCCGATTTAATTCTTGAAGTTCATCATCGGTCATATCCCGATTGATAATCTTTGCGACCAATTCCGTAAATTCGTTTAGTTTGTCCGTTGCTGTCAAAACTTCCTTTTCAAGATTCTGAATTTTAACCTTGTTTTCAAATACCAATACTTTTTTTGTACTCATTTTAATAAAATTTATAATTAATTAATTTTTATGCTTTTCTAAAAATATCTCCCTGCCTATTTCTCGGCATTCCTCTGCTCCGATAAACTCCCAAAATTCTTCTTTCGAAAATACAAACCCTCGTTCGCATAGTCGGAAATACTCTGCTAACTTGATGACCGTTAATTTGTTTAATCGGGGTGCTATTTTAATTAGGTTTTCCACTCTTAATCAATTTGAATTTATGGTTAATGTTTGTTTTAATTCCTGCAATCGGTTCAGGTGCGGTAAAAATGTTCGTTTGCCGTTGTTCGCTTTCACGGCGGCAAAGTGGCTTTCAATGAATAGTGAACAATCCGTTATTGTGCTGCACCTGTTCAGCTTTACGGGTTGGGTTGGTAGCTCAATACCCGCAAAGTAGCTTTCAAGTTCTGCAATATCATTGCTCCAACTTTCAGGCTTTTCTCTTATTGGTTTAGGTTGGAATACCTCAACTTTTGGCAATGGTTCAACGTGTGAAAAAATAATGTTTTGTTGGTGGGTAACTTTAGTAACTTTAGTAACTTTTTCAGGTTCGAGCTGTGGTGGTTGTTTCTGAATAGGTTGTTTCCTAAAATCTCGCCAATCTCTTAAAATTAACACGTCTGCAATGTCCGCCCCTTGTTCCCTTTGTTGGGGTGTTGCTTTCCGCTCCAGTAAGTCTGAAAATATAAAACGTGTTCCCGGCAAACGGCTTTCATATTCTTTGGCTTTAGTTTCCCATTCTTTGAACGTGTTTCCGTCTTTTGAAAGGTCGGGAAATACATAAACAAAACGCCCTTGTAATGCTTTCAGCTTGTCAAATGAAAAACTGCTTTTATTGTAAACCGCTAACCAAATAAGGCTTTCAGGTGTTTCAGGCAAACCAAAATACAACGTACCGTAAACGGCTGTTTTTGGTGCTTCTACCAATGCAACGGGATTGTTTGGGTATTTGCTCAAAAGGTGCTCCCCAAATAGGCACGTTATACGCTTGTCTTGTTTTATGTAGGCTTCCAGCCATTCAGGCAACGGCTTATTGTTTCGGGTGTGGTGTTTTTCAATTATTGAGTGTAAAAAGTCCGTGCCTGTGGTGTGGTTTTGTTCGTCAAATTGTTTTACCTGAACGGCTCTTACATTGCCCTTTGTATCAATAAAAGGAAAAGTATTTGCCCCTGCTCTGTAACCATTTGCAACCGTACCCAATCGGTACAACTGAATAACCTTTGTGACCTCATCAACTTCAAAGGGAAATTGCACCCTGTAAAATAGGTTCTGTATAAACGTGTTCTTTTCATAGCGTTCGGGCTGTAATGTTTGTTTGAATGTATCAAAGTCAAAAAATACGGGTTCAGGTGTGGGCTGTGGTTTGGATTGAGTGCGAAAATATTTTTGTTTTAGAACAGTAACTTTAGTAACTCCAGTAACTTTTTGTTCCTGCTCCCAAATTGCTTTTGCGTACCCGTCCAAATATGGGTTGAGGTGGTACGAACATTTACTTTCACGGTCGCAACGTCCGTACTGTTCGGGTAAATAGTCGCCTGTTTCTGTATCAATGTACAGTACAAACGTCTTTTTATTACAGTCGGGGCAATGGTGTTTTTTACTGCCTTTTTCTAAACTGTATCGGTGGGGTTGGTTACTAAAGTTACTAAAGTTACTCATTGAAAAAACCTTTTTATTTGCGTTAAAAACTTAGTCCCGGTGCTTCAATAAATGCCGCTAATTGGTTTTGTGAAACCCTATCTACAACCAAACTCAAAGCCCGTAACTGTTTTATGAAATTGGTCTTTTTGAAAGGTGTCATTCCGTCATCAATACAAAAGGCTCTATATTCCGGGTACAGGTCTTTAATCAATCTGTAATTTGTCGGGCTTCCTTTGTATTCGTTTTCATTCAAAAACATCTGTACGCTGTTACTTTCAATTTTGTATTGTTCAACGGCTTGTTGGGCTGCTTCACAATCTGAAAACTTCTTTTGCTCCAGTAATCTGTTAAGCCCTTGCAATACCCAATTGAATACGCCTGAAAGTTCCTTTTCAATAATCTTTGTATGTAGGTTTTTATCCTGTTCGTGTGGTGGTATGGTAACATCAAAAGGAATAATTAAAAACCGTCTGAAATAGGCGTTTGTATGTTCAACGTCTTTGGGTAATTCATTACAATTGAAAATTAGTTTTGCGTACTGTTTCAAAATGAATGGTTGCCCATAAGGTAAACGGGCTTCAACGGGTTCGCCTGAAACCAATTGTTTGAATATTGAGGCTTCCAAATTGCCGTTTATTTCACTTGCATAGTTTACCAACTTATTAGCCAACTTCGCTCGAAAATACCCGTTATCATTTGTAAGGCTCTGTAATGAATAACTGCTTACATTATCAGTTCCCAATAAGGCGTTTACTACTTCAAAAAATACGCTTTTCCCATTTGCTCCAGTACCGTACAGTATTAAGGCTTTTTCCTCTTTTAGTGCATTGCTCCCGTGCTTAATGAATACAAAGCCTAAATATTCAGCCAATACCCTTTGGCGTTCAGGGTCGGGCAATACCTTGTTTAAATACGCTTCAAATAATGGTGCTTTTGCCTGTGGGTTGTATTCAAATGGTAATTGGTAGGTAATGAAGTCCGAACGGTCAAACGGTTTTAAATTCGTACCCTGTGGGCTTATTTCAAATGTTCCGTTTTGTAGGTTAATCAGTACCGTATCTTTATTGCTTTCGGGTGTGGGTAAATATGCCGTTGCAAGGAACTGTTTAAATAGCTGTTCCCTAAATTGGTAAAACCTTGCTGAAAACTTAGCAACGCCCATTTGTTCGGCTGCTTCGCCTAAAAACTTTTGGAATGTTTCTTTGTCAATTTCAGCCCAAAACGTACCGTTGTACAGGTAAATAAAATCGTGGTTTTTACACAAGCCCCAACGGTTTTTTTCAGCAAACTGTAAGGCGTTTTCAATTGATAAAACCAAATAATGTTTAAGGTTTAATTTCAGTTTATCCAACTGCTTTTGTATATCCTTTGCCTGTTCGCTTCCGGGTTCTCCTTTTCTCAGTTGTTCCCGTAACTTTTCAGCCTGTGGGAACGCCAATACTTCAAAATCCAACGGCTCAAACTGTTCAATAAGTTGGTTTAATATTTCAGCGTGTGGGGTTGCTTCGCTTTTGCTTTTTAGTTCCTCAACGTGGTTTTGTATTACGTCCGCTGTAATTGGGTTCAAATCCTCATTGTCCCAAATGTTTGTCGGTATTGCTCTACTCATTGCCTTTAGTATTTGAAGGTTCAACAATAGGGAACAAATCGGGGTTGGTGGTGTAAAACCCTGCACGGTGTTTTGAAATTGGGCAAATGCCTTTCCGTACTATACAAATAAGGTTTTCTTTTTCCCATTCAGCAACGTAACGGCAAATATTAGCCCTCAAAATGCCTGTTTCAATAGAAACCATTAACATAGTTTTAGGCTGTCTGTAAAGGGCTACAAATACCCTTTTCATTTGCGCTTGAAAATGCTTACCTTTGCTCTTATTCCCTGCAAAAAGAATATTTGAGCGTTGTGTATTTCCCGTACTCATCGCTCTATTTTTTTAAGGGTTTTAAACAATCCAGTAATTCCGCTTTTTTGTAATACCTGCGGTTTCCAATTCCGTAAGCGGTAACCTTTCCTTTGTTTGTCCAATGCCAAAGGGTGGAACTGTCGATTTGAAGAAATTTACAAGTTTCTTCACGGGTCAACAACTCATCTGGGTTGTGAGTTTGTAAGTTCTTTTTAAAGTCCTCTAATTGACTTTTAACGCCCTCTTTGATTATGTCAGCTAATGCTTCGGGGCTTACATTTTGAAGTAAAATTGAATTTGTCATTTTTGCAATGTTTTTTAATTACATCGCAAAGGTTGGACGGGGTTTGACCTGTGGTGCGGTATAGTTTGACCTATTTCAAGGTTATTTTAAGGTCGTTCTTTTATACTCTTTGTAATCGTTTGTTCTTTGTATGTTTGGTCTTGAATTTATATCAACTTTTTTTAATTCCGTTAATCCATAACCGTAAGTTTTATTTAACCATTGTATGTAATGCTTTAGCTCAACGGTTTCAACAAAAAGATTATCATTTTTAAATAATTGAAATAATAGGTTTAAATCCGTTCTGCTATTTTCTGCTAACGATTTATTGTTATGATACTTTTCAAACACTTCAAACGCATTGCCTTTAAAGATATGGTTATGCAATTCTTTTGTAACCTCATCGGGCTTATCGGTTTCGGGTGGAGAGGTATAAGATATTTCTTTGTGGTGTTCTATCATTGCTTTCTCAAAATTCAAATACCCCTCAATCATAGCTTTATTATAGCTTTCATTCTCTTCAACTACATTTTTTAATGAGTTTGGTACTTTAATTTCAATAGGTTCAAAAAAAGATAAAAACACTTGTAAAACATAATCTTTTACATCTTTTTCGTAATTAGATTTTTTAATGTAGTCCTGTATTTTATTTCTGAAATTGACTTGGTTACGAAATTCATTTGGCAACACATTCAACAACTCTTCAAATCTATGAATAAAGCAACCTGCCTTTTTGTTTTGTAAAGAGGTTGCAAATCGGTTAATTTCCTGCTCTAAAATACTTAACTGTGAAAGTTCGTTATAATAATTATTCATTTGCTCTTAATTTTAAAAATAGTTACTTATTTCCATTGCCAAATCTTTGTTGCTCTTACCTATGTAGTTTAAGAACATCGCTTCGCTACTGTGTCCAGTTATGTAAATCAAATAAGTGGTTGGAATTCTTCCATAAAAATTAGTAGCAAACGAACGTCTGCCAATGTGTGAGGTTACAAGCTCCCATTTTGGATATTTGCCCGATACTTTCCTTATACCGTGTTCGGTGGTTTCCTGTTTACCGCCTTGCGTTGGTTGGTCAAGTCCTGCAAGTTGGCATACTTCTTTTATGTACTCATTATATCGTTGGTCGCTTATTTGACGTGGAAATTCTCCGTTTCTCTTTTCCAGTATCTGCAAAACCTTTCGATGAAGAGGTACAGTCATAACCTTGCCTGTTTTCTTTTGCGTGAACTCCAAAAGGCTTTTACCATTTTCTATGCGTATCATATCCTTTTTAAACCTCAAAAAGTCTGAAACCCTTTGCCCTGTATAACACGAAATGATTAACCAATCACGGGCATTGTCTAAGTAGTCGTTTTCAAAGATTTGATTTTCTATTGCCTCCAGTTCCTCAAAAGTCAGATAAATTTTTTCGGCTTTTGCTTTATCCAGCCTTAATCCGTCCAGCTGTGGGCTTGTTTCAAGTCCTAAATATCGGGCGTGTTTGCAAAAGGTTTTTATAATACCCAATTCTCTTTGGATGGTGTTTTGTGAGTAACCGTTATTTTTTTGGTATTCTACAAATTCATTTTTAAAACTTTCGTCTATATCTGCTATTAAAATCAGTTTTTTGCGGTCGGACTGCATACGCTCCAACTTATGTTTGATAACGTTGTATTTCTTTATTGACGTTGGTCTTATTTCGTGCTTCCTATAATCAAGATAAAAATCAATGTACTCAATTAGATTGGTGGGTTTGGTGTCCTTTATTTCGGGTTCGGGTTGAGGTGGGTTGTAATAGAGATGCACAATGTTTTTAAACCAATCTTTGTTTATTTGACTTAAATCGGTTTTGTCAAATTCATCAAGAATGTAATTCTTTAAATCGTGGGTGTGGTCGTCAATCTCTTTTTTAAGATTGATTTTATCCACATCTTTAAACTTTGTGTTTTTGGCATAGTCGCTCCAAAAATCTTTTGAAACTTCTATTTTTGAACGGGTGTAAAAACTTATCGGGTTGGGGTTGCCTGTTATACGATAAGATAATCTTGCTTCTAAAAATGTAGTATCTTTTTTTGAACGGTAAGAAAATGTAACAGTAGCCATTTTGTGTAATTTGATATTGAACTACACAAAAATACAAAACCGTGTGCAATTATCTAAAGAAATGCACACAAAAAATCAATTTAAATCAAACTATTAAAATGAAGTAGTAAACAATAATACTATAAAAGCCTATAAATCAGCAATAAATTAGGTTTTTAATTTGAAGTAAGTTTATTTGTTTTCTATCATTGTGCTCCCATCTTCTCCACAATGTCCCCGATTTTTACGTATACATCCTATATTCAAAAAGTTTAGATAAATACTATGTGGGTCAAACCCAAGATTTAACTAAGCGCATGGAAGATCATTTGAATTCCCGTAGTCCTTATACAAAATCATCGAAAGATTGGAAATTGGTTTACCAAGAGGAATTTTCAAGTAGGAAGAAATCTTTATCAAGAGAAAGGGAAATAAAATCCAATGAAAGTCGAAAATACATGGAATATTTGATTGGGAAGGGCTAGAGCGTCCCGAACTTGCTTCGGGAAGGTCGTGGGTTCTCCCGAATAATCGGGACCATCTTCTCCACAATGTCCCCGATTTTTATGTATACATCCTATATTCAAAAAGTTTAGATAAATACTATGTGGGTCAAACCCAAGATTTAACTAAGCGCATGGAAGATCATTTGAATTCCCGTAGTCCTTATACAAAATCATCGAAAGATTGGAAATTGGTTTACCAAGAGGAATTTTCAAGTAGGAAGAAATCTTTATCAAGAGAAAGGGAAATAAAATCCAATAAAAGTCGAAAATACATTGAATATTTGATTGGGAAGGTCTTGGGTTCTCCCGAATAATCGGGACCATCTTCTCCACTTATACATCTTCTTTTTGAAGGTGTATTTTTTTGCCCGAAATTCTGCAAGTACTTTGGAAAACTTCATTTTAAATCAAAATAGAGCTGAAACCCAAAACGGATTAGTTCATTTTAGAATGAGCTAATTTTCAGCTAAGGAACATAAGTAAATTAGAAATAATTTGATTGTTTAACTATTGAAATACAATTAATTAAAATTTTTAGTATAAAAAAGGCGATCAATAGGATCGCCTTTTTAAATTATAAACATGATTCAATTTATTGACCTGCTTCGTTTTTAGCGTCTTCAATCATTTTGTCATTTGCGGTAATACCAAATTCTACACGACGATTTTGCGCTCTACCTGCTTCGGTATTGTTATCACCTCTTGGATTGGTTTCCCCTTGACCAATAGATTTTAAACGGGAAGAATTGATTCCTTTCGCTTTTAAATACGCGACAACAGAACTCGCTCTTCTTTCAGACAATCCTTGGTTGTAAGCATCAGAACCTTTGCTATCGGTAAATCCAACAACTAAGATATCCGTATCTGGATATTCATTGAATACTGGGATTAATTTGTCCAAATTAGCTTTCGCTTGAGCCGTTAAATCCGATTTGTCGTATTCAAAACGAACATCTGATTGTTCGTCTAAGATTACTTGAATACCTTCAGCAGTCCTGACAACTTCTGCTCCTGGTAAAGTATTTTCAATTTTTTCTGCTTGTTTATCCATTCGGTTTCCAATCAAACCTCCTGCAACACCTCCAATTACAGCTCCAGCAATTGCACCTAAAACTGCATTATCTCCTTTGCCGACATTGTTGCCTAAAACACCTCCAATTACAGCTCCAGAAGTTGCTCCTACTGCTGCTCCTCTTTGGGTATGATTTGTGTTTTGAATTGCTTCACAGCTACCCAATAATAATCCGGCTGATAATGCCAATACAGTTACTTTATTTTTCATTTTGTTTATTTTACAGTTAATAGCTATTATTTTGAGAAAGTATAGAAAACACTGATAGGTTTTCCTTCAAACATTAATTCTTGCTCCAAAATTAAAGAAGATCCAGTGTTTGATGCTACACGCATTTTATATCCGTCAACCACATTTTTTGGTCTTTCGCCTTCATATATTTTCTTGAAGTTGAAATAATATTGTCCGTTAGATTCGGTTACAAACCATTTGATTTTTGTTGTTTCATTTGGACAATCTCCTCCTCCATTTAATGAATAATTTCCTGTCGCATTGTTTTGAACCAAATGCCAAGAACTACCTTCGAAACATTGAGATTTTGCCTGATCAAAAACGGTGATATCTACATAGGACTCATTGATCCCATCAATTGAAACATCGGTGATGGTCCAATCTCCACGCATCAATTTTTCATTATCTGCTAAAACTTTTGTGTTGTTACAAGAGGTGAAAATCATTCCAATTGTAAACATACCTATAACAAGATTTTTCATAGTTTGTTTATTTTGATTTAAATGTATTAAAATTTGACCAATATATTTTGATTTTAAGGCAATTTCTCGAGTTTTCCAATGTCTTTGTTCATTTAAATAGAAAATCGTTCAATAAAAGCCTTTAAAATCATTTTTTGCCTATCTCATAGATGACTGAAGAGTAATTTTTGGAACGAATTCCACGTAAATTAGAAATTGTTCCAATAACTATGGCTCTTAGCAATCCTAAGGGTTGTTGGCTTTTTTTGTACTTTTCTGATAACAAACTTACATAGTAGCTGTCCAACCAAAGCGGATAAGTTTTTTCAATTTTCATACCAAAATCCGAAAACAGCCTTTGCATTGAATTTGGAGAAAAATGCCAAAGGTGTCTTGGAACGTCATATGCTGCCCAATGATTTTTGTAGAAAGAAGCATCATAACTTTGGTAATTGGGAACCGCTATGAATAATTTTCCATCGGGCTTTAATTTGGAAATTAATTCAGGAATAAAATTTTCCAAATCGGGTATATGTTCCAAAACATGCCACAAAGTAATGACATCAAATTGTTCTGAAATTTCCTCAATACCTATGTCCCTAATTTTATTATTACCCAATTTTGTTTGGGCAATTTTTAGAGCAGTTGGATTGGGTTCAATTCCAAAAACAGTCAAGTTTCTTTTTTGTGCATGAGCTAAAAATTCTCCTGTCCCACATCCAAAATCCAATATCGTTTTGGTGTCTTTGGGAAGCAAATTGAGTTTATAGCGAATGTTATAGTTTTTTAAAAACTGATAAAGTTTATCAAACCAATTTTTTTGAGAATCTGTATGGGAAATATAGTTTTCACTTTCATAATACCGATCTAAATTTTTGGGTTGAGGTTGAGTTTTTAAAAATCCATATTGGGAATGAGGAACTAAGTCAAATTCTTCATTCGTTAAAAAATAATCTTTTACACGAAGTGTAGATTTTGCTGAAACCTTTTTATTTTCAAGATTTTCTATCATTGTTTCACGTGGAACATAAAATAATTATCGACCCATAAAAATTAAAAGGATGCTGATATCCGATGGTGAAACTCCACTAATCCGAGAGGCTTGTGCAATTGTTTCTGGTCTGATTTTTTCAAATTTTTGACGAGCTTCTGTTGATATGGATTTTACTTGTGAATAATCAAAATCTTTTGGAATTCGTAAGTTTTCAAGTCGTTTTAATTTGTCAGCATTGTCTTTTTCTTTGCGTATATAACCTTTGTATTTTACTTGGACTTCTACTTGTTCCAATTCTTCTTCGTCTAATTCGTTTTGAGAGATATAATCTTGAATGGATTCTAACTTCGTAATGTCGCTCAATTGTACTTCTGGTCGAGTTAAAACATTGACCATTTTTACACTTTGATTCAAAGGACTTCCTCCTCTTTCTTCAATGGTTGGATTGATTTGATTGGGTAATATAGAAGTCGTTTCCAAATGCTCTACCATTTGGGCAGCTTTGGTATATTTTTCTTCCAATCGTTTCATGCGATCTTCAGTTGATAAACCTATGGCATGTGACAGAGGCGTTAATCGTTCATCCGCATTATCTTGTCGTAAAAGAATTCTATACTCAGCTCTTGAGGTAAACATTCTATAAGGTTCTTCTGTTCCTTTGGTAATCAAATCATCAATTAGAACTCCGATATAGGCATCATTTCGCTGTAAAATAAAAGGATCTTTTTCGTGAATTTTTAAGTGAGCATTGATTCCAGCCATTAACCCTTGACTCGCCGCTTCTTCGTATCCGGTTGTTCCATTGATTTGGCCTGCAAAATACAAGTTGTCGATTAATTTCGTTTCCAATGTATGCTTCAATTGGGTTGGTGGAAAATAATCGTATTCGATGGCATATCCAGGTCGAAAAATTTTGGCATTTTCGAAGCCTGGAATCATGCGAATCGCTTTGGCTTGCACATCATCTGGTAAAGAAGTTGAGAATCCATTAACGTAATATTCGATCGTATCCCAGCCTTCTGGTTCCGCAAAAATTTGGTGACGTTCACGCTCTGCAAATCGGTTGATTTTATCTTCAATTGAAGGACAATATCTTGGCCCCGTACTTTGAATTGCGCCATTAAACATGGGTGATCTGTCAAATCCTTCACGTAAAGAATCGTGAACATTTTGATTGGTATAGGTGATGTAGCAGCTTCTCTGTTTGGTTAATTTTGGTGTTTGTGTATAAGAGAATTTCCCTGGATTTTCGTCTCCAGCTTGTTCTTCCATTTTGGAAAAATCCAAAGATCTACCATCTACACGTGGCGGTGTACCTGTTTTCATTCTTCCAGATTCAAAACCAATCGATGTTAATTGTTCGGTGATTCCAGTAGCTTGCTTCTCTCCCATTCTACCTCCACCAAATTGCTTTTCACCAACGTGAATCAAGCCATTTAAAAAGGTTCCATTGGTTAAAACAACCGCTTTGGAACGAATGGTCATTCCCATTCCAGTTTTGACTCCTACGACTTTGTTATTTTCAATTAGAAGGCCCGAAACCATATCTTGGAAGAAATCTACGTTGTGGTTTCGTTCAAGGCTTAAACGCCATTCTTCTGCAAAACGCATACGATCTGATTGCGCTCTAGGGCTCCACATGGCCGGACCTTTGGACATGTTCAACATTTTGAACTGGATCATGGTTTTGTCGGTGATAATCCCCGACATTCCTCCTAATGCGTCTATTTCGCGAACTATTTGTCCTTTGGCGATTCCTCCCATAGCAGGGTTGCAAGACATCTGTCCAATTGCTTGCAAATTCATGGTGACCAATAAAGTTTTGGATCCAAGGTTTGCTGCTGCTGCTGCAGCCTCTGCTCCGGCGTGTCCACCCCCTACAACAATCACATCATACGCTGTTTGAAACATATATTTTCAAGTTTTATTTAAAATGTTCCACGTGGAACATTTGGATATTTGGCAAAAAAAGGCAAATATTTTTCTTCCCCTTTTCTCATTTTTTCTTCCTCTTCTGGGCTTTTGTCTTTGTAGCCCATGAAATGCAAAATACCATGAATCATCACCCGAGCTAACTCATTTTCGAAGCTTACACCATTGGTTTCGGCATTGTCTTGAATTCGCTCTACACTGATGTAAATGTCTCCCACAAGAGGGCCGTCTTCTGAATATTGAAATCCGATTACATCGGTATAATAGTCGTGTTGCAAAAAATCTTGATTGATTTGCAGCAAATATTCATCGTCACAAAAGATGTAATTTACCTCTTCCGTTTCGTGGTTTTCAGCTTTGACAACTTCTTGAAGTTTTTCTTTCCACCACTTGGCTTGCTTTAATTTAAAGTCCGATTCGTAAAAAAATGAAATCATTTTGCAAATTTAAAACCAAAAACCGAGAGATACATTGAATAATCCGATTTTTGTCTGTGGAGAATAGGTCCATAGCCCAATTATTGGCCCTAAAGGTGAATCATATCCGTAGCCCAATCCAAATCCGGTATATTGGTACTTGATGATATTTAGTTCGTCAAAATTGTCCACCACATTGGCGAAATTTGCAAAAGTGGAAACATAGTGATTGCGCAAAAATTTTGCTTGCAAACTTCCCCCAATTACTAATTTATTATCGCCTGAATCGGTCAAAAATGGTAATCCATAAAATCGTGTATAATTCATGAATTCTTGTTCAATATATCCACCTAATTGAAATTTTTGAGATACGGGCGGATAATTGCTAAAATACGTTCCAAAAGAACCAAATCCTTTTATTGATAACCATTTTCTGATGTCTTTATTGGCTTCGAAATCCAAAGTTATCAATGATGTTTCATTAAAATTATCATTATTGGAGCTGAAAATATACTTGAAAATCCCATCCAATTTAATTCCCTTCGTTGGAAAATTGGGATTGTCTAGATTGTCAGCTTTGACAAAACCATAAGTGCTCAAATAATAATTGTCTTCAATCCGACGATTGGGGTCGCTCGTGGGTAAATTATTCGTTTTAATATCCAAATATTGATGTTCCAAACCTCCTCCAATAGCATACTTTTCAAATAGGGTTGATTGCACATAAAAGCGGTTGATAAATTCATTGAATTTGTATTCAAAAGCAGCATCTCCATAAACATCACTAAAGGTTCTTAGTTGTGTTTCTTCATCAAATTGTTTGAACCCCGAATACAGTCCAATGCTAGGATAAATACCATTGTCAATATAATAATTGACATTGTAACGTGGAAAATCTCCTAGAATTAAATCCGCAGAGAACGTCGAGTTATCAAAAAATAAATGACGTTTGGTAAAGTTTATAAGCAATCCAGTTTTGAATAAATCATCATAATGTAACCCAAATTTTAAACTTTGTCTAGAAGGATTTTCTCGAACAACGAGTGAAAGCGTTTTATGGCCTTCTTCATTTTCTTTGACTCGATAATATATTTTATTGAAATTACCCGAAGAATAAAGAGATTTTATACCATCTCTGATTTGCGAATAACTCGCTAATTGAGGTGGATCAAGGGCTAACTTTCCTTTTAAATATCCTCGAGTAAAGGTTTCCAGACCATTGATCTCTAAATCTGTGATCAATATAAATTCAGAGGATTTTACGGGCTCGTGTTCGATTGGAACATTTCCTTGCAATTGCGCAATTTTAATCAAATCATCCATGACCAAATCAGCAGCAAGTCTCCCAGATTCTATAATTTCATCCTTTAAATCAAAACTTGTAACTGAAAATCCTTCGATATTGGGTTTTATCGTTAGATCTACTTTTTCGGCTTGTATTACAGATTTTTCATTAATTCCATAAGATATAATTTGTTCAATTACTTTGGTTGCGGAGTTCAATTCTTCATCTTCTAGTAGCCCTTCTTGTAAGTCAACACCAATGATAATGTCTGCACCCATATCAATTACTTCCTGTACGGGAAAATTATTGCGGACACCGCCATCGATGTATTTTTCACCATTGATTATGACGGGCTCTAAAAGGGTTGGATAAGCACCACTAGCCAAAACAACTTGAGGTAAATATCCGTTTCGAAAAACCACAGCTTCTCCGTTGCTTAATTTTGTAGCAATACAGACAAATGGAATTGGAAGTTTGTTGAAATCTGTAATATCATGGACATGCCGAAACAAATAGGTTAATTCATCTACGGTACCTTGCCCACTAGAAATAGCATTGGGTAATCCCAACTTGAAATTATCAAAAGGCAATTCTAAAATGTATTTTTCGCGATAGGATTTGTCAAAAAAGGGCAATTCCCTGCGCGATTTTTCATTCATAATCATACTCGTTAAGTCCAATGAATACATGATTTCTTCTAATTCATCAGCAGAATAACCAGAGGCATATAAACCACCTACAATGGCGCCAATACTAGTTCCACCAATAAAGTCAATTTTAATTCCCGCTTCTTCGATTTTTTTCAAAGCTCCAATGTGAGCATAGCCTTTGGCTCCTCCCCCACTCAACACAACGCCGACTTTGGGTCGTGACTTTTGAGCATAAGTCAAGAAGAATGGAAATAATATAAATAGTATGGTAAGTGCTGAAAGTAATCGTTTCATATTTCACAAATGTACAACAACACAATGATTTATATCGGTTAAAATCTTTGATCAGATTAGTGGAAATGTTCTATTTTTGATAAAAAATTTGAAATGAAAGTAGCAGTTATAGGCGCAACTGGAATGGTTGGTAAAGTGATGTTGGAAGTTTTGGCAGAAAGAAATTTTCCCATTTCGGAATTAATTCCTGTAGCTTCAGAAAAATCGGTTGGAAAAACTATTTTGTTTAAAGGAAATGAATACAAAATTCAATCGATGCAGGACGCCATAAGTTCACGTCCTGAAATTGCTTTGTTTTCAGCTGGTGGAGATACATCAAAACAATGGGCTCCAGAATTTGCCAAAGTAGGTACAACGGTTATTGATAATTCATCTGCTTGGCGTATGGAACCCAATATTCCTTTGATTGTACCAGAAATCAATGCGAATATTTTGAAGGATTCTGATAAAATTATTGCGAATCCTAATTGTTCTACGATTCAATTGGTGATGGTTTTACATCCATTGCATCAAAAATATGACATCAAACGCGTTGTTGTTTCAACCTATCAATCCGTTACGGGAACAGGGAAAGAAGCGGTTGATCAATTAAATGGCGAGATTGAAGGAACCCAACCAAAAATGAAATATCCTTATCCAATTTTCAAAAATGCTTTACCACATTGTGATGTTTTTGAAGAAAGCGGATATACCAAGGAAGAATTAAAATTAACGCGTGAAACCCAGAAAATTTTGGATGATCGTAGTATTGCTTTAACTGCAACTGCTGTAAGAGTTCCCGTTCAAGGCGGTCATTCGGAATCGGTCAATATCGAATTTCATCAAGCCTATGATGAATCTGAGTTACGAAAAGTTTTGCATGAAACACATGGAGTTACCTTACAAGACAATCCCGATACCAATACGTATCCAATGCCATTGTTTGCAGAAGGAAAAGATGAGGTATTTGTTGGAAGAATAAGACGAGATTTTTCTCAAGCTAACTCTGTCAATATGTGGATTGTAGCCGATAATTTACGAAAAGGTGCAGCGACGAATGCTGTTCAAATTGCGGAATATTTGGTGACTCAAAATTTAATCAAATCTTCTATTACAGCCTAAAATGGTCATTGAAAGTATTCAAAATCCACGAATTAAGAATTTATTGAAGCTTCAAGAAAAATCCAGAGAACGCAAAAAGCAAGGATTATTTGTGGTGGAAGGAATTCAAGAAAACGAAATGGCTTTGGAAGCTGGTTTTCAATTGGTTGAATGCTATGTTTGCGAAGAATTGTTTTTAAATTCGTATAAGATTCCCAATGGAAACGAATTTCATGTCACTCCTACCCTATTTGAGAAAATTGCGTATCGTGGAACAACAGGTGGAATCATAGGAGTATACAAAAGTCAATCGAAATCTTTGACTGATATACAGCTTCCGGAAAATGCCTTGATCGTTATTTTGGAGGCGGTGGAAAAACCAGGAAATTTAGGTGCTGTTTTGAGAACTTGCGATGGCGCTGGGGTTGATCTTTTGGTGGTATGTGATGCTTTGGTCGATTTTTACAATCCGAATGTTATTAGAAGTAGTGTTGGAACAATTTTCACGAATCAATTTCTTTCGGCTGATAAAAATGAATTGGTCGATTGGTTGAAGAAAAATAAGGTTCAAATCTTTTCTACTTTTTTAAGAGATGACACCAAAAATTTGTATGAGGTAAATTTTCAAAAAAGTTCTGCCATAGTTTTGGGAACTGAAGCTTTTGGATTGAGTGATTTTTGGGCTGAGAATTCTGATTATTTAATTAAAATTCCGATGAAGGGAAAAGTTGATTCCTTAAATGTTAGTAATGCGGCGGCCATTTGTATTTACGAAGCCGTTCGTCAAAAATCTTGAATTTTGAAAAATTTGTCATTTTAACCCAAAAAATGACCTTCATAAATTAAATTTCCCGAAAGATTTATTCAAAAACGTGAACTAAGACCTCCAGCGATTTTGGGTGTCGGAAATCGAAAATATGAGCTTCGTAGTACTTCAAAATCGTGTTCAAAATCGAATTTCTTTGGCTTTTACTAAATTGATTTTCAGTTTGGGTTAGAAAATTCAAATTCATCAGTTTTTCAAACAAAATCAAATCATCTTGGGCAATATAAGATCCTGTTGGAATTTCATGAGAAGAAATTCCTTCCTGGAGATCAAAATATTTCGCTCCGTTTTGAATGTTTGGATAAAATCCTAAATATTTCGTAAGGTTTAATAAAAACCATAAATGAAAATCGGAAAAGACATCCTCCTTGTCATCGAATACCAAAAGACTTTCAGAAAGGAAAGCAAATAGTGATTGATTGGCTTCTTCTTCTTGCAAAACCAAATTCAACATTTCGGCAATGAAAAGTGCAATGGTCATTTTAAAAGGCGAACTCGATAAATCTTTGTAATGTGCAATTTGTTTCGCCTCACGAAAAAAATCTAAAGACTTTTTTTGTCGATCGTCGTAAATTAGTTCCACTTGATTCAAGGGAATGAACAAGGAATTTTGACGATTTTTTTTGGAATAAGCTCCTTTGGCAATAAAGGATTTAATTCCAACCGAAGCCGTATAAAATTTTACAATTCGAGCCGAATCTCCATATTTATGCGAGGACAAAACGATTGCCGGTGTTCTGACAAGCATTATCGGATGATAGCTATTTTGGTTTGTTTCGATTCCGAGGCATCTCGGTTGGTCATAAGCACTAAGTAGACACCAGATGCCACAAGTTTTCCTTTGGAATTTTTCGTATCCCAAACCGCTGATCCTCCAGATGCTTTGGTTCTGTAAAGTAGGTTTCCAACCACATCCACAATGCGAACATCTGCATCATTGGGTAAACCACGGATGACAACATTTCCAGTAAATCCAGGTCGAACGGGATTTGGATAAGCATAAACATCACCAAAAGATTCTCCTCCTTCTATCGCATCACTTTGAAAGGAAACCACTCCTTTTTCGGTGGCAAAATATACGATTCCTGTTGAAGGATCTGCTTCAATATCATTGACGCTATTGGAAGGCAATGGTGAATTGGCTGTCGTAAAATGGTATTTCGTTTCTGTTCCATCTTCCGAAACGCAGTAAACACCACTTGTTGAGGTTGCAATCCACTTTTGATTGGATTCATCAACTTCAATATCGTTGATTTGAACATCTGTAAATAATGCTTCAGGAATTCCGTTTTGTTCAATGATAATCGGTTCTGCTTGAAAGAAATCTTGCGTGATGGTTTCCAATGGATTATAAAGGATACGCAATCCAAGTTCGGTTCCAATCCATAAAAAACCATCTTTGTCAATGGCAACACTTAGAACGTTGTTGGATGGTAAATTACCTGAATTCGAATTGGCAGTTATTGAATAACTATTGGTCATATTGGTGACTTTAACTCCACCCGATCTTGGCAAAGCCATAAAGGCATGATCTTGATACACCACTGGTTTTCTAGCTCCTGCATCTGAAGTCATAGCGTTTAAGTTAATAGATTGCCATCCCCCATTGGGATTTCTTTTATTCATTACGGTTAATCCTTCTTCGCCCACAAAGGATTGTCCCACCCATAAATTTCCAGATTCATCAAAAGTTGAACCTCCAACTCGCCAAAAACCATTCGGAGTGTTATTGGTATTGATAATGTTTTCTTGACCTATATTGTCTTCCACACGGATAATTCCAATACGTTTAGAAGGGTCTGCAGGCCAACTGGTGTATTCAAACCAAGGAGAAGCAAAAACTTCTTTGATGTTGTTTGGATTCACTTCAACATCGAGGATATCTTTTGCGTCGAATAAAGTTTCAGATTTTACATGGTTCCAGATGGTTCCATCGAAGTGGTAAAAACCGTTCTTATTTTGTTGAACATTGTTATAGTTGACCATTCCACCTGGTGCAATCCAAAGGTTTTGCTTGAAAGCTGTTACCTTCCAAGATTTATTGTCAAATGGTCCGTCTGGCATGATGCTGTTTTGACCGTTTAGCAAACCAAATTCTAAAGATCCTCCGTACGTAGTTGTTCCTATTTTTAATCCTGTTCTAATTGGATGCTCAAAACCTACGTTATCAATGACAGCGAAGGATTCGTTGTAGGTTATCACATTTTGTGGAGTGGTAAAACTTAGTGTATTTCCATTGGTTGTGATATCTCTTAAATTGGGAAAGTTTCCAAACATCGTCCAGTTATTTCCATCGTAGCGATATACATTATCTCCAGTGGAAGCGAAAATATTTCCTTGAAATGAAACAATTTGCTGAAATTCTGAATTTGGAATCGCAGTTTCCTGATTCCAAGACACAAAATTCGCAATGAACTCATTCAATTCATGCGTATAAATACCTCTGTCGCTAGCCGCATAAATAACATTGTTGAGAATAGCAGTTTCTTTCACCCCAAAATAAACTCCAGCAACAGAAAAATAAGTTGTTTCCAGGAATTCAAAATTTTCTAAACTAAAGGAAGCCAATCCGAATTCGCCAGAAATAATCGCTGTAGAACCAGCGGAAGATAAATGGTTTACGCGTTTGCTGCCTGTATAAGCTTGATGCAATGGAATTTCTAGAAGATTATGGTTTTCATCTGGTCCCAACATATCCATTTCTCCACTTTCGTAGCCAACCATTAAAATATCCAATTCTGGATTATAATGAAAAGCCGATATTCCTACATCATTCAAATCATTGACTTTTGAAATTTTTTGAATTTCACCTGAAGATGGACTATAACTAAATAAGCCATTGTCTGCGCTACAAATGATTTGGTCATGGATTTCCCAAATATGATGAATACTTGAATAGGAAAAATGATCATTCCATCTCAAGTTCGTGTTTTGGGCATGAATAAAAATACCTATAAGTAATAGAGTAAAAAAGTTTACCAAATTCATTTGACGCCATATTTGTTGTGCAGCCATTGTAGGATCCTATTTTTGAACCAACGCTTTTTCTATCTGTTTAGTATCGAAGCGCTAGAAGTTTTGTTTAACCATGTATTTATCGTAAAATGCTTTGATATGACCAACTGCTTCTTCTGGTGTGTCCACCAATCGGTATAAATCAAAATCTTTATCAGAAATATTGCCTTCTTTTAAAACGGTTTCTTTTAACCAATCAATCAAGCCTGACCAAAATTTGGTACCGACCAAAACAATTGGGAAACGCCCTGTTTTATGAGTTTGTATTAAAGTCAATGCTTCAAATAATTCATCAAGTGTACCCAATCCACCGGGCAAAACGATGAAACCTTGGGCGTATTTTACAAACATAACTTTGCGCGCAAAGAAATAGTCAAAGTTCATGCTGTAATCATTGTCAACATAGGTGTTTAATCCGGTTTCAAATGGAAGTCTGATCCCAATTCCAGCAGATTTTCCTTTTCCTCTTCTCGCCCCTTTATTGGCAGCTTCCATGATTCCAGGACCGCCTCCAGTGATAACTCCAAATCCAATTTGGGTTAATTGATAGGCGATTTCTTCTGCCATTTGATAATATTCAGAATCGGGTTGTGTACGCGCAGAGCCAAAGATCGAAACACTTGGACCCACTTTGGCCATGGTTTCATATCCGACAACAAATTCGGACATGATTTTGAACAATGCCCAAGAATCGTTGGACTTGACTTCGTTCCAACTTTTAGGATTAAATTTCTCTCTTATTCGGTCGTTTTCTTCGTTTTCAGTCATTTTTTCTCTCTTGAGTTGGTTATAAATTAATCAGGTCCTTGTATTTTTCTGTAAACAAAAAACCTTTGATCATTTGGTTAATATCGGGATCATTTTCAATGGGAATCATCCGTTCTTTGATTCGTTTCAATCCTTTGATTTGATGATTCAATTCGTAATATCCGTATCCTTGGGTTTCTCCATTTTCAACCCAAACAAAAGAACTTTCTCCAATGTCTCGTCCGCTTCCAATAATCAAAAAACTTTTACCTTCTAGTTGAATTTTTTCCATGAATTGGTCCACTCTAGAATTGTATTCTTGTACAGGTTCAATGCCTTCACAAGCACCAAAACACTCTCCTACTTCATAACTGAGGCATTTTTCGGTTTTGGATATTTCATTTAGTTTTGGACATAGCTCAAATTCTTCTGTAATCAAGGAAAGCAATTTTTGTCCTAAACTTAAAGAAGTGAATTTGATGATTGCTCCATTTTCTTGTTTCCGAAATCGTTGTAAAATCAGTGCTTTATAGCCATTTTTGATTTCAATATAGAGCCCATATGGAAATTCAATTTTTCGATTGGTTTCGTTTAAGGACGGTTTTAATCGTTTGATTTCATGATTTTCTTTGATCCATGAAATCAATTCATTTCCAGTTACTTGATATTTAATAGAATCAATTCCCATCCTGATTTTATTGCTCAAATTGGATTTGCCCATCAACATCTTGCGGACATTCAACGCCAAATTGGTAGCTTTTGATAAAAAAATGACATTTTTATTTTTATCAAAAACATAATAAATCCCGATGGAATTCGGTAATTCTTCGTAATACGATAAAAATTTGGTACTCGTAGATTCGTTTTTTTTGTTTTCCTTTTTGACAATATTTTTATGATAATCCTTGTCTAGCAATAGTTTGAACAATTCCAAAGTTGCTCTTGCGTCACCTGCTGCTCGATGGCGGTCAGAAATAGGAATTCCCAATTCTTTGGTTAATTTACCAAGAGAATAGGAAGCAGCTTCGGGAAAATATTTTTCACTTAAGGGTACGGTATCAATGGTTTCTCGATAATAACTATACCCAAATTTTTTGAATTCCTGTTTCAACATCCTGTAGTCAAAATCCACATTGTGTCCGACCAATATGGCACCATCAGTTATTTCGATAATTCTCTTGGCCAATTCCGCAAATTTGGGTGCCGTTTTCACCATTTTGGGTGTGATTTGTGTCAATTTTTGAACATAGGCATCGATCTTTCGATCGGGTTTCACCAAAGAAATTAATTGGTCGGTAATTTTCTTTCCATCAAAACGATAGATCGCCACCTCGATGATGTCCTCCTCCCCTTTTTTGCCTCCTGTGGCTTCTATGTCTAAAATTGCGTACACCTATCTTTTTTTCTTTAGCGAACCAAAAAATCCTCTAATTAAATGATTTCCAATTGTGCGGATAAAACTTTTCGTAGTAGAATCAGTTAAAATAGTTTCGATCGTAGATTTTTCTTTTCTCGATCTGCTCGTAGTCTTGGTAGTAGGTTTTTCATTTGCTGTTGAAGCAGCTACAGCAGCTGATTCTTCCATTTTGCGAGACAAAATTTCAAACGCCGATTCTTTGTCGATGTCATTGGCATATTTGCTTACCAATTGAGAGCCACTCACCAAGGCTAGAATTTCACCATCGGTCAAGACGTCCATGCGAGAATTGGGTGAACGCATATGGGTATAGGCCAAAGGCGTTGGGATTCCTTTTTCGTTTAATGCTGTCACAAATGCTTCACCAATTCCTAGCTGAGTGATGACTTCGTCTGCTTGATAAAATTTGGAAATCGGATAATTCTCAACGGCTTTTTGAATTTGTTTGCGGTCTTTTGCTGTAAAACCTCTCAAGGCATGCTGAATTTTCAACCCTAATTGACTCAAAACCGCATCGGGAACATCTCCTGGCACTTGAGTACAAAAAAACAATCCAACGCCTTTTGAACGGATTAATTTTACCATGGTTTCAATTTGATCCAACAAAGCTTTGCTCGCTTCATTGAAAATCAAATGTGCTTCGTCTATGAAAATGGTCAATTTTGGCTTGTCCAAATCACCCGCTTCCGGTAATGTATCATAAATTTCAGCCAACAAACTCAACATGAAAGTTGAAAATAAATTGGGCTTACTTTGGATATCAGTTAATCGGATCACATTGACCACTCCTCGCCCATTTTTCACTTGCATCAGGTCGTTTACATCAAAGGATGGTTCCCCAAAAAATTGAGTTGCGCCTTGTTGTTCCAATGCTACAATTTTTCGTAAAATCGTTCCCAAAGATGCAGGTGAAATTGTACCATAATGTGTGGTCAATTCTTTTTTTCCTTCTGGATTTTCACTGACGAATTGGAGAACTTTTCGCATGTCCATCAAGTCTACCAATGGCAATCCTTTGTCGTCGCAATATTTGAAAATGATGGATATAATGCTCGTTTGGGTTTCGTTTAATTCAAGAATTTTACTGAACAAAATCGGCCCAAACTCCGTTACAGTCGCACGAAGCCTCGCTCCTTTTTCATGACTCAAACTCAACAATTCAACGGGCGAACCTTCGGGTTGGTAATTCAATCCTAGTAAAGTTTGTCTTTCTTGAATTCCTTTGTCATCTGCCTTACCTGGCATCGCGATTCCACTTAAATCTCCTTTGATGTCCATTAACAAAGACGGAACTCCTTTGGCAGATAATTGTTCAGCCAAAATTTGTAGGGTTTTGGTTTTACCGGTTCCGGTTGCTCCGGCAATTAAACCGTGACGATTTAGGGTTTTAAGCGCAATGGAAATTTCGGCTTCGTTGACAACTTCACCGTCCAATTTTGCTTTTCCTAATATTATTTTGTCTCCTTTATACTGATAGGAATTTTGAATTTCCTGAATAAATTCTTCTCTATTTGACATAGATTTTTGTGATTTGATTCAAAGATACAATTTTAAGGTAATTTGAAATGCCCAATAATCGGGTAATGATCGGATAATTTTTGGTCCTTTTTGACCTCAACTTTCACAGGCTGAATTTCTTCGGAGTGAAATAAATAATCCAATCTCATCGGATAGTTAAAATCGTGAAAGCTTGTTCCAGATCCTTTTCCAACAGCATAAAAAGCATCATTTAAATAATACGAAATTTGTTGGTATTCATAAGAATTGGGAACGGCATTTAAGTCACCTCCAAAAATCACAGGATGTTTGGATCGTTGCACAAATGGAAGGATTTGTTTGAGTTGTTTCTCATGCAATAGAAATCCTTTGGCCAATTTGCCTCCAATAATTTTGGATTTTTCTTCGGTTTGTTCAAAATTTTCCACGCTTTGTTGAACCAATTTTTTGTCGATGAACATGGATTCTAAATAGACATTGACAATACGGATGGTATCATCTTCCACATCTAAATCAGCATAAAAAGCACAGGCTACATTGTTGTTTTCAGCCGATAAAATTTGTTGAAATTCGATAATGGGATATTTGCTGAAGATTTGGGTTAATTGATTGTTTTCGTGGTAATAAGTTGAAAACACTTCTGACTTTAATTCCTTGAAACCCTCATTTTTGGTGTAGACTTCTTGCATGATCAATACATCGGGTTGTTCTTTGGCAAAGAATTCATTTGCACCAGGTTCCCTTAAATACTGTGCGTTCCAAGTGATAATTTTGAAATTGGATTCCAAATTGGGTGTTTTACCAAAAAACTGATAGGTTTTATTTAAGGGAAAATAGAGACCAATGGACATCAATAAAAACAAAATGGCATAAGACGTTCTTCTCCAAAATAAGATGAAAATCATCAAGAGGTTGAGGAAAATAAGAATCGGATAAACAATGGGAATGATGCCCAAATAAGGAAAAGTTGACGGTGCAATATGTGGCGCTAAATAAATGCTATAACAGACAAGCAAAAACAGCATATGCGACATAAAAAACACCGTGTCAAAGCCCTTCAATTGGAACATTTTTCTACCCATTTTTTCCCGCTTTAAATAGAATGTCTTTCTCTACTTTGCTTAAACTTTCGTATCCGGAACGTGAAATTTTATCCAGAATTTTGTCGATTTCTTGTTGTTTGGCGACCTTTTGCGCGTTGAACTCATAATCATCTCGAGGAGGTGTTTTTCTTCCTTTCTCGACTTTTAATTTCTTTTTGCTGAATAAGGATCGTATGAATTTTCCTAGAAAATCATTTCCTTTCTCAAATTGTTTCATGTACAAAAATCCAAATGCAGCTCCACCTAAGTGCGAAACATGTCCTCCAACATTGGTATTGTCTGTAAGGATCATCAAAATGTCAAATCCAATTAAAGCATACCCAACATAATCCAGTGGTATATTGAAGTTCAAAAACATCAATTGAACTTTGGTTTTAGGTATATAGGCAACCAATGCAAAGAAGATGGCATAAATCCCAGCAGAAGCACCAACAAGTGATTTTCCGTAATCAAATATCGGTGCAAATCCCATAAAAAAAATTGCTCCTAAAATGGATCCAAAGAGGTAAAAAGTTAAGAAATCTTCTCCTCTGAAATAGCGTAAAAACAATTTTCCAACAAAAAAGATCATCAACATGTTGAGAAGCAAATGCCAAAGATTTCCATGAAATATTGAATAGGTAAAAATTCCCCAAGGCTGACGGAAAAAATCATCTAAATTGGCTTTGGCCGCAAAGAACTCACTTATGGAAAACTGTGTTTTGTCAAATGCGATTAAATTGATAAGGGCTGTTAAAATAAATATTCCTACACAGATGAAAATAAGTTTGATGCTAATATCACCTGTTTTAAATTGAGTTTTTAATTGATTTACAATCTCTTTCATATTACCAGGTTCTATGTAAATTTTTCTTCCACGCTCGAACTAAGATGAATCCGATGATTGCACCTCCAATATGGGCAAAGTGTGCAATAGGGTTCCAAGCATAATTTTGAATAGCCAAGAAGAACTCCAAGGCAATCATAATTGGAATAAAATATTTCGCTTTAACAGGAACAGGAAAAAACAACAAAGCCAATTTGGCATTGGGATACAAAACACCAAAAGCTACCAAAATTCCATAAATAGCACCCGAAGCTCCGACCATTGGCGTTAAATAATAAGCTGCTAATTCGTTTACAGCTTGGGGATTGGAAGTGTTAGGCATTGGAATGCTGGACGAATTGTATACCAAAGTTTGGATAAACGCAGACACATTTACTCCTGAAGATTCAACTACTTCTTTTAAGTTTTGAATTTGTAAATAATTGGTGAAATTGAATAAGATAAAAGACCCCAAACCTGCTGCAAAATAAAGGATTAAGAACTTTTTAGCTCCCAAAGTTTGTTCTACTGTTGACCCAAACATCCACAAGGCAAACATATTGAACAAAATATGCGAAAGATTGGGAAAAGGCGCATGCATAAACATATGCGTGATGATTTGCCAAGGTCTAAAATTGACAGATTCTGGATAAAACGCACCTAAAATTCCACCCAAATCGATTCCTCTTGAACCAAACACCAAAGCGGCTAAAAAGAACAATCCATTGATGATCAATAAATTTTTTGTGATGGCGGGAATGGGCTGATTGAACATAGTTTATTTTAATTTTTTCGAAATTTCTACTTCTTGTAATTGGACAAATATGGGTTTCCCGTAGGGAGAAAAGTTGGGCTCGGGCAAGTGCAACAATTGCTGTGCCAAATGTTTGGCTTGCTCGGGCATTAAGGCTTCACCTTTGCGAATCGCTGTGTTTTTCGCGATAATTTTGGAAATTTCTACATCGAATTGCACTTGATCATGCGTTTCCAATTCGTGTAAGAAATCAGTAAAAATCTCTGGAACTTTTTCAGTATCAACCTCGGTTGGCAAGGCATTGACAGAGATAATTTCACCATGAAACTCAACATCAAAACCAAATTTCACCAAATCCATTTCTATGTTTTTGAGCAATTGAATTTCGGTTTCATTGGACAAAATTTCTACTGGAAACAACAAGCGTTGGCTCAAGGCATTTCCAGTTCCATTTTGTTTCAATTTCTCAAAAATGACCAATTGATGTGCGCGATTCTGATCGATGATCAATAATTCTCCTTGGTGTTGCGTCACCAAATATTTGTTCATCCATTGCATGACCGCTTGTTCTTGAAAAGCAATTTCCTCTTGATTTAACAAAAATTCCGGATGGTTGTTTTCGGTTTCAAATTCGGTAAAAGACTGATAAAATTCGTGAACAGGACGAATTTGTGATGGAGTTGGTTTGGTCTCAAACGGATTATAGTCTTTGTCAACACGGATTTCAGGCACTTTGATAGAGCCATTTTTAGGTGCCGACGGTATAAATGCCCAATCTGGATTTTGATCGAAATCCAAGGAAGGCATGATGTTGAATTGTCCCAAAGAATGCTTTACTGCCGATCGTAAAACGGCGAAAATGGCGTATTCGTCTTCGAATTTGATTTCCGTTTTTGTCGGATGTATGTTGATGTCGATTTTGGAAGGATCAATTTCCAAATACAAAAAGTATGAAGGAACGTATTGATTGGGCAATAAATTTTCAAATGCTTCGGTAATTGCTTTGTGCAAATACGGCGACTTGATGAATCGGTTGTTGACAAAGAAATACTGCTCGCCTCTTTGTTTTTTGGCTGATTCGGGTTTTCCGACAAAACCAGAAATTTTCACGATTTCTGTTTCTTCTGAAATCGGAACCAATTGAGCCTCAATTTTACGCCCAAAAATCTGAACAATTCGTTGTTTTAAATTCCCCGATTTTAAGATGTAGACTTCTGCATCGTTGTGGAAAAATCGGAAGGAAATTTTTTCATGCGCCAAGGCAACACGCAAGAATTCTTCTTGGATATGACGAAGTTCTACTTGATTGGATTTGAGGAAATTTCGTCTCGCGGGAACATTGTAAAACAAATTTTTCACCGACAAAGAAGTTCCTCTAGGATGTGCTGCGGGTAATTGGTCACGAACTTGACCTCCTTCGATAATTAATCGGTTTCCAACTTCTTCCGAATCGGTTTTGGTGACAGCATCAATTTGCGCTACTGCCGCTATGGAAGCCAATGCTTCACCTCGAAAACCTTTGGTTTGAATTTGAAAAATGTCTTCGGTTGTTCGAATTTTGGAAGTTGCGTGACGTTCAAACGCCAGTCGTAAATCGGTAACACTCATTCCCGAACCATTGTCAATGACTTGAACCAAAGTTCGACCTGCATCTTTGACAATTAAATCAATTTCGGTAGCTCCTGCATCTACTGCATTCTCAATCAACTCTTTTACAATGGAAGCCGGACGCTGAACCACCTCGCCTGCTGCAATTTGGTTCGCCACGTGGTCGGGCAACAATTGTATCACATCACCTGTAGAAATCATAATCTACAAAGGTAATCGAACTCCGAAAAAGGAAAAAATAGAAGCGATATTCTTTTTAAAAGAATCAGATTTTTTGACGGAAATCGGCCATAACCACAGCTGTAACGCCTGCTTCGGTTCCTTTGTTTCCATGTGCTCCACCCGAACGATCCAAAGATTGTTGTTTGTTCTCGTCGGTCAATACACAGAAAATTACGGGAATATCTTGTTGAACGTTGAGGTCTTTAATTCCTTGGGTGACACCTTGGCAAACATAATCAAAATGAGCTGTTTCGCCACGAATGACACATCCGATGACAATCACCGCATCAAATTTCCCTGACTTGCAAAGCTGATTAGCGCCGTAAATCAACTCAAAACTTCCTGGCACCTCAAAGTTCGAAATGTTTTCTTCCTTCGCTCCTAGATCAAGTAAAGCGTCAATAGCACCTTTTTGTAAGCCATGCGTTACATCATCGTTCCATTGAGAAACAACAATGCCGAAACGGTACGCTCCGGCATTGGGTAATTTTGTTTTATCGTAAACAGATAGGTTTTTATTTTCCGTTGCCACCTGTTGCGTAATTTAATCTTTCTACAAATTTGTCTACTTCACCATTTCCAGCGTTTGGATATTTGTTCGCCAAAACTTGGAAATATTTCAAGGCGTCAGCATCTTGACCCAATTGGATTGCCAATTTACCTGCTTTTGTGTAATACATGGTTTCGATTACTTCAACATTGGTTCCTTCTGCAGCTTTCACATAGTAAGGAAGTGCCTCGTTTAATTTTCCTGATTCCACCAATGCATTTCCAATCATCCCATTTTTTTGAGCATTTAAAATCTCATCATCGGTTGAGAATTTTTCTAAACTTGCTACTGCTGAAGCATAATCACCCAAACGATAGTAAGCAACTCCCGCTTTGTAACGAGCGATGTTCCCTCCTTTCGTTCCACCGTAATTATCCACGATTTGCTCGTATCCTTGGAAACTTCCAGGGCTACCTTTCAACGCCAATAAGACAGAATCTTGTTTGAAATATTCATCGGCCTGAGCCATTTCGATGAATGCTTTTTCAGATTTTGGTTCTAAAACCGTTTTTAAATAGATAAAATATCCAATTGCGATGATGGTCAATGCGCCTAAAACCCCAATGATGATTTTGGAATATTTTTCAAAGAAATTTTCAGCTTTGTATGCTGTTTCATTTAAACTATCAAGAACTTTTTCTGTAGTGTATTCTTGTTTTTTATTGGTTTTCGCCATTTCGTGTTAATTTCAAGTCTGCAAAAATAGAACTTTTTAGCATTTCGCCCAAATTCCCTTAAAAAAATAAAAATCCCCAAGATGTTTTTCAACAAATTGAGGATTAAGAAGTTTATATTTCGGAGTGATTAAAAGAAATAACCCACGGAAAGATTCAACATATTGGAGCGATTTTCTGTTTGAAATTCGCCAAATTCACTGATGACATATTTGGATACAGTTTTTCCTAATCCAAACTCATAACGTAAGTCAACGTTTAAGTTTTTGATGTTGACTCCGGTACCAATTTGCCATCCTAAACTGATTTTATCGCGATCATCTGCATCTGGAAAGTTAATTCCGTCTGAATCGATGGTATCTTCAAAATTCAAAGAAAATACGGGACCTGTTTGAACTTGTACCAATCCCATTGCAAATGTTTTCCCAACGTTTACTGGAATGTCCAAACGACTTTTTTTCACATCGATTGTTTCACCACCATCTTCAAATTCATTTTTGAAAGCTGTATACAACAATTCGGGTTGAACGTATAATCCACCTGCTTTGATGCGAACCATGGCTCCTCCTTGGTATCCAACAGAACCTTTTCCTTTTTCTTCAATCACTCCATTGAATGCTTTTACAGCTCCTTTGTCAGCGTTGAAGACCAAACCAGCTTTTAAACCGAAGTTGATGTTTTGCGCCATTGCATTCATGGCGAAAAATGAAAATCCTACTAAAAATAATTTTTTCATTATCTATTTAAATTTATTTATTTCGTGTTTTTGTTTGCTTTTTCAACCAATAAAACTTCACGTAATTTGGTGAAAAGTTTAGATGAATAAACGAAATCAATCACCGCTTCATTATCTGCCGTTAAAATTTCGTTTTTATCTCCTTCCCATTCTTTGAATCCATTTTTCAAGAACAAAATATTCTCTCCAATTTCCATTACGGAATTCATATCATGGGTATTGATAATGGTTGTTGTATTGTATTCAACAGTTAATTCGTGTAACAATTGGTCAATCACCATAGAGGTTTTTGGGTCCAATCCAGAATTGGGTTCGTCGGCAAATAAATATTTGGGTTTGTTCACCACAGCTCGTGCTATGGCTACCCTTTTTTGCATTCCTCCCGAAATTTCAGATGGATACTTTTTCATGGCTTCTTTGGTCAAATTCACTCGGTCCAAAACTTCTTCCGCACGCTTGTTCATTTCACGCATGGAAAGTTTTGAAAACATTTCCAATGGAAAGCGAACATTTTCCAAAACCGTCATGGAATCAAATAATGCACTTCCTTGGAATACGGTTCCAATTTCACCTCGTAGGCGTTGTCTTTCTTCGTAATTGAATTTGGTAGTATCTTCTCCGTCAAACAAAACCTCACCCGAAGTTGGCGTAATCAAGCCTGTCAAACATTTCAACATAACTGTTTTTCCAGAACCCGATTGACCGATGATCAAATTGGTTTTCCCAGTTTCGAAAACGGTGGAAATTCCTTTGAGCACTTCTATATCTTCGAACTGCTTTTTTAAGTTCTTAATCTCAATCATTAGCTCAAAATGGTTTGGGTTAGTACTAAGTTTAAGATGATCAAAATAACTGACGTCCAAACAACGGCTGCTGTACTCGATCTACCAACTTCCAATGAACCTCCTTTGACATGGTAGCCATAATAAGCTGGAACGGTTGCAATGACAAAAGCAAAACAAATGGTTTTTACAAATGTATAGACGAAAAGCTTGGTTGCCATCGGCATTTGAAGACCTTGAATATAGTCAGATTGTGTCCACATTTGGGTTGCTTCTCCAATTAAATATCCACCAATCAATCCCATTCCGATACTGATCATGATCAAAATTGGATTGAAAAAAACGGCAGCTATAATTTTGGGCATCACCAAAAACGAAGGCGCATTGATTCCCATCACGTCCAAAGCGTCAATTTGCTCTGTAACACGCATAGTTCCGATACTGGATGCGATATAAGATCCAACTTTCCCCGCTAAAATCAAGGAAATAATGGTTGGTGAAAACTCCAAAATCAAGACGACTTTGGTTGCATAGGAAATGTAATAATTGGGAACAGGAATGTCGGCTCCTTGAAAGTTTTGTGCCATCTGAATAGCTGTTACAGCTCCCATAAATAGAGAGATGAAGGCAACCAATCCAACGGAACTCATCCCCAAGTCATAGATTTCACGCATAATCAAATTGCGAAAAACTTTGGCGCCTTGAGGCTTTTTAAATACTTTTTTCAGGAACAAAAAATAGGACCCGATAAATCCAAGTAATTTTAACATACGGTGCAAAATTAGGCTTTTTTTTCAGAGGAACTTTATTAACTTTCCCAAATGAATCTAAGTCCGTTAGAAAAATTTTTACCAGAAAATGCTTCTCAATTTTTATACCAATGGCTGGAAACCAAACCCGTAATAATTAAAATTAAGTCCAATCGAAAATCAAAATTAGGCGATTATAAATTCCTACGGGAAACGAAATCTCATCAAATAACCATCAACCGAGATCTTAAACCTGAAGCTTTCTTTTTTGTTTTGACACACGAAATTGCCCATCTTTTGGTTCGTTCTACTTATTCTCATAACGTGAAATCTCATGGAGTGGAATGGAAGCAAACTTTTGGACAATTGTTGGTTGAATCACTTGGTGTATATTCGGACGAATTACAACCGCTTATTCTCAAACATGCTCGAAATCCAAAAGCAAGTATGGCTGCCGATAAAAATTTGAGACAATTGTTATTTATGGAAGAGGAACAAATCGGATATTTGGTTGAAAATTTAAAGGATAATCAAAAATTTCGATTGGGAAAAAGGATTTTTGAAAAAGGCGCCAAGCGAAAAATACGGTATATTTGCAAAGAGATCCCTACAGGAAAAATGTATTGGGTCAATGGACAAGCAATTGTAGATGAAATTTTAGCAGAATGAACAAGAATTACTTTGGAGTCATCATGGCGGGCGGAATTGGAAGCCGATTTTGGCCATTGAGTACAACCGAATATCCCAAACAATTTCACGATATTTTAGGAACGGGAAGAACCTTTCTTCAACAAACCTTTGATCGATTGAAAAAATTTATTCCTCTTGAACAAATCTATGTTGTCACCTTGGAAGAATATGTATCCTTGACCTTGGAACAACTTCCAGAAATTTCAGCTTCGCAAGTCATTGCGGAGCCGAGTGGAATGAATACTGCTCCCTGTAATTTGTATGCGGCGAAATTAATTCATGAAATCAATCCAGAAGCCAATATTGTGGTAGCTCCTTCTGATCATGTGATTCTGGATGAAACTGTTTTTGTTCAAAAAATTGAATTGGCGCTAAACCAAGCCGAAAAGGAAGAAGTATTGGTAACCTTGGGAATTCAGCCAACACGACCTGATACGGGTTATGGGTATATTCAATACTTAACTGACGCAAAGAACAAATCCGAAATCAAAAAGGTGAAAACTTTTACAGAAAAGCCTGGGATTGAACTTGCTGAGGCTTTTGTGAAATCTGGGGATTTTTTGTGGAATGCAGGAATTTTTATTTGGAAAGCCAAATCCATTCTTCATTCGTTTCAAAAATATTTACCCGAAATGTATGAGTCTTTTGACCACATACAAACTTCGCTTTTGACAGAAGAAGGCAAAAAAGAAGTAAAAGAAATTTATTCGACTGTTCAAATGATTTCCATTGACAACGGGATTTTGGAAAAGGCCAATAATGTTTTTGTCATTCCATCCTCATTTGGTTGGTCCGATTTGGGTACTTGGAAATCCTTGTATGAAAATTCCGAAAAATTGGAAGATCAAAATGTGAAAAGAGGGAAACATATCATCTCCTACAACACCAATGATTCCTTGATTTACACCACTCAAAATAAAGCGATTATCGTCGACGGATTGGAAAATTACATTGTTGTTGACACCAAAAAAGCATTGTTGATTTGCCCAATGGATAAAGATCAAGCCATCAAAGCATTTGTCAGTGATTTGAAATTGAACAAAGGAGAAAAGTTTGTCTAAGCTCGTTTGTTGATTCCTAATTTTTTATGGGTACGGTTATAGGCCCATTTGTCTTTGTAATCAATCCATTTTTGACCTTTAATTTTGCGAATCCAAAAATCGACATGGCGCATAAAAAAGACATTGTACAACATTCCGGCAAACCTTCTTGGGTCTTGAGGTAAACTGCGTAAGGACATAGAAAAACTACCATCGACATAGGTGATAAAATGCCACCATTCGCCAGGAATGTAAAGCGCATCGCCATGATTCATGTTGGCAACCAAACCTTTGGCATTTTTCAATGCCGGATATTTTTCAAAATCGGGATTGGACATATCAATGCTTTCCAAATTGCAAATCGAAAACGGAACTTTGTAAAGATTGGTATTTTGGTCGGGGCCAAATAAAAGAACACGTTTACGACCTTCAAAATGGATGTGGAGATTGTCGCCCAAATCGATGTCGTAATGCATGAAAACTTTGGCGCCTTGACCCCCAAAAAACAAGGCAGGAATTCGTTTGAAATAGGGAAGTCCTATGTCTGGAAATTCAAAATCTTTCAATAGTTGAGGCAAATTATCTTTGACCATATAAAAGAAAATCCTCAAATCTGTGGGTTGCGTTCTAAGCAAATCAATGTATTCGCTCATTTTCATTTTGGCAACAGGATCCAATGAATTTTTCTTGCCTTTGGTTGGTTCACTCGTATACAAAGGAACGATTTGCTCACCTGCAATTTCTTTGATGTAATCAAATCGCCATTTGTCGTTCCAAGAATCGGTTAAACCCTCAATCAATACGGGTTTCTTCTTTTTGTAGTATTTCTCAATGAATTCCTGTTTTGAAATTCCTTTTACTTTTTCAACTTCAATTAGATCAAAAGTATTATTTGGTTTGTTCATTGGATAGATTTAATTTGGAATATTCTTGATTGATTTTCTTGAGTAAATATTGTTTGCCAATTAATTCAGAACAAGTTAGAATTGCACTGATGGTGACGCCCAAAATTCCATGCATGCTGATGCTTTGGCCCGTTAAATATAAATTTTTGATTTTGGTTTTGGTGGATAAATAATTTTTGAGTGGAAATTGTGCATCTTTTGCAAAACCGTACATACAACCGCTTGTGCTACCAATATAGTCGCGATACGTCAAAGGTGTCGCGACATAGGTCGATTGGATGCATTCGCGTATGTTTGGGAATTTTTTCTCCAGTTCAACAAGTAATTTTTCGGTTTTTTCTGCTTTGAATTCTTCGTATTCCTCGCCACGAAAGTCTTTTTCTACTACCGTATTGAATGTATTTTCCCATTTTTGAACGTCTTCAAATCGCATATACGTCAAGACACTGATTCCATCTGCCCATTCATCCTGATCGGTTTTAGCACTCATGGAAATCATATAGCCTTCTGGCCAATTTTCTTCTTGGTAATGGATTCCATCCCAAACTTTTGACAAATCTTTGAAATGGTAGTTGTTCCGTTTCGCATATGGAAAACAATTCGGTTTTAAGGTTATGTACAAACTGAAGGAGGAGATGGTATCTTCCGATTCCATGATTCGTTTTTTGTAGGATTTCCGAATCGAAAATCCCTGAATCATTTCCAAAGTTTTCTTTGGATCTATATTGGAAATGTAGGTTTTGCCTTTAAATTTTTCGCCATCTGCCGTTTCAATCCATTGAATTTCACCTTCGGAATCGGTTTGGATCGAAACAATTTTTTTATGTTTAAGAACCTTTCCGCCTAAATTTCGAATTTCTCGAATCAATAATTTCGAAATTTGACTTCCTCCGCCCAAACAACGCCAAGCACTTTCAATGTAAGAATTAATGGATAATGCGTGGACATAAAAGGGTGTTTTGTCGGCAACGCCCGCATACAAAAAGTTGGTTCCCGCTAAAACGGCTTGCAATTTTGGATTTGGTGTAAGATTTTGGATGACTTCAGAAGCCTTCAGCGCCATCAAGGATTCATTGGAAATAGCATTTTCGCCCGTTTCTAAATGATACATCGGAAAACTATTGCAGATTTCTTCCATTTTATGCACATATTCTTCAATTGCCTTTCTTTCCTCTGGAAAATACTGAGCCAATTGTGCAATAAAATTCTCTTTTCCTTGCGCATAGGGATATTCCTTCTCATCTTCATCGAAACTTACCCAATCAAAACCGTCAAGATCCATTCGTTGCAATTTCAATTTGTCAGCAATTCCCAAATAATGAAAATATTTGTGCAAATTTTGACCTTGATCCAATCCACCGATGTAATGTACACCCGTATCAAAAATGGTTTTCTCGCGTGAAAAAGTTTGTAGATTTCCGCCAAATTGTTGGTTTTTTTCCAAGACCAAAACTTTGAGGCCTTCGCGCGCCAAAATATTGGCACAGACAAGACCACCAAGTCCACTTCCCATGACGATTATATCAAAATCTTCTTGCATCTTTTCGTTTCAAAATTTTGATTTCTTTCTGGTCGAAAATCTCTTCCCACTCCTCTAAATTACAGAAAGATTTGAATCGATCATATTCTTTCGAATTTTGTAAAATGATATGACCAAACTGTTTGAAATAAGTGGGAACTTCTTTGACAAAATAAATGGCAAATCGATTGACGGTAAAACTGTTTTGTGCAATTTGAACTTTATCAGAATCTTCGTCCCATCCGGCAACCGTTCGTTTCGCAGAATCGTACACAAGCAAAAAGCCCAAAACCCCATATCCCGACCCAAAATGGAAGATTTTTGATTCAATCGGAACAATAGATAAAATCTGATGATAGATCGATTTGTATTGCTCAAATTCAGCCAGAGCAGACTTTTGAATGTATCGAGGCTTGTAAATATAATTATACAATAACTTCTTTTTGAAGTAGTTTTCGTCTTCGGTTTTACGTTTTAACTCAATGAATTTTTCCTTGAAATATTGACCAATTCGTTTGGTTCTATGTGAATAATTCTCTCCAAAACTAGGATCATCATGACGGATTATGGGCAAATATTCCAAGGTCATTTTCCCTGTTTTAAGGATATTGTCTTCTTTGGGCAACAAATCGGCATTTCCTCTGATAAGGACCGGTTGAATGTCTAGTTTCAATTGTTCAGCCAAATAAAAAGCTCCTTTGTGGAAACGCTGTATGGCAGAAGTTTTGGAACGTGTTCCTTCTGGAAAAATGATGATGGAATAGCCATCTTTTATCTTTTCTTCCATTTTTTTGGTTCCCGTTTCGTAATCTTCAGATGAGGTATAAAATCCCGCCATTTGTATCGCTTTCCCAAAGAATTTCGATTGTAAAACACGGTTATTGACCATGAAAATGGCTTTTTTACTCAACATTCCCATCGTGGGTGTATCCAATTGGGATGTATGATTGGCGATGATGATTTTGGGCGTTTTGAAATCCAAATTTTCTTTTCCAATTTCTTCAATCGGAATAAAAGGCGTTCCATGAATCAATCCCCAGAAATATTTCTGCATGACCGAATGAAATACCTGAAGTTTTTTCTTTTGGCTAATCGGTATAATCGGTATGAGTAATTGAGCCAAGATGTTGAGAATAAATCCGACCACAAAGAAATAACCGAACGTCAAGAACGTCATCAAGATATTGAAAATTGTTCGTGGTGTATTTCCGTTGTCTTGTGGTTTTTGAATGAAAAATCGGAAGAGCCAAGGCTGAAGCGTGAACGACATCAAAACGACAACCAATAATCCGATAATCGGAATCCATGAAATCGAATAAATCGCAGGATGTTTGGCAAATACCAAAACG
This sequence comes from Moheibacter stercoris, assembly GCF_040545805.1. NCBI lineage: Bacteria > Pseudomonadati > Bacteroidota > Flavobacteriia > Flavobacteriales > Weeksellaceae > Moheibacter > Moheibacter stercoris. Next base: position 248,832 of record NZ_JBEPMO010000001.1, on the reverse strand, counting down.
CCAAAGCATAAAATCGTTGCCAAGGCCGACATGATGATTCCCGATCGAAATGCAGGCATTTCATCTTTTCCATAGGTGTATTTTTCAATTAATCCTCTTGTGACGAATATGGAATAATCCACTCCCAAACCAAAAATTAAGGTGGTAATGATAATATTAAACGCATTGAAATCTAGTCCAAATAGTCCCATCATACCGAGTGTCGCAAACCAGCCCGCAAAAATCGGTAAGTTCGTGATCAAGGTTAATTCAACCGATCGGAAAAAGAGAAACAAAATGAGGAAAACAACGATAGAAGAAATGAAAAATAATTTGTTGAAATCGGTTTCCAAATTGGCCAAAAAGGTTTCTTGAAGGTGTTTTCGGTCAATGACCAAGGTATTGTCTATCGAGGAAAATTTCTTGATGAGTTGTTCCAAATTGGGTTGGTCGGTTTTCAAAACTGAAGTTATGGTCACCAATCCGTTTTCTTCTTTGACAAATTCGTTGAGAAACAGATTATTCAAAACCTCATTTTCTGCCAGATTGTAGGGATGATAAGATTCTTCCAATTTCGCATAAAATGGGAGGAAAGTGTGTTCTTTAAACCCATATTTCCTGCCTTCTGAAATTAGTTGATTTCGTAGGTTTTCAATTCTTGTTTCATTCCAAAATTCTTTCCATTTCGCAATTTTTTCTTCTTGTTCTTTTTCCGATAAAAGAATTCCGCCAATGGAACTAAAGTTTAAAATTTCTTTGTTTTTTTCTTCTTGTTGCAAGTTTTGAAACAACTCAGAATTCGCCTCCAAAGCTTCGTCGTAATCTTTTCCATAAGAAGCCAAATAGATGGATTTTGCCGAATAATTATTCAATTCGTCCAAATTCTTCTCTGCCATTTTTAGTTGCTCTGGCATATAATTCAACTTATTCAAATCATTTTCAAATCCGACTTGACGATAAGTGAAAAGACTGATGAGAATTAAAAGAATGGAAATGGCCATGAAGATTTTATTTCGACTAAAATCATAAGCCGCCAATCGATCGATAATGGTATTTTGTTTGACTTGTAATTCTTTGTTGGGCGAATAAACTTGAGGAATGAAAATCAACGCAAAAACGGCAGCACCCAAAACACTCACTGCGGCGAAAACACCCAAATCTTTTAAAACATCTGATTTCAAAAACAACAAAACCAAAAAATCGGCTGCGGTGAAAATGGCGCAGATCAACAAGGGTTTCACCGTACTTCTAAACAATTTGGAGACATCTCCCGTGCTTCGGTAATGACTCAAAATATGCAGGGAATAATCCAAGGTTAATCCCAATAAAACAGATCCAATTCCTATGGAAATCGCTGAAATAGTTCCCTTTAAAAAGTACAAAACAACCATTCCTAGTAAACTTCCAAAGATGGCTGGAACAAGAATAATTAGTGGAATGTGAGGTTTACGGTAGAAATACAGAAACAAAGCAAACAACAAAATCAAGGAAATGGACAAAGTCAAAATGATGTCAGACTTGATTCGTTTGGCATTGGCAACTGAAACAGGCGTTGAGCCAAAAAATTCTGCATGGATGGTTTGTTGCGCAAATTCCTGATTCAATTCTTGAATCGTTCGTTCTATTTTCTCAACCAATGTTGCATTGTTGGCCGTTTCATTGGCACCTGATTTTGGCGTTAGAAACAGAAAGATATTTTTTCCATTTTCATGGGTGAGATATCCGTTTTCAATGGCAAATCCGTCGGCAGCTTGTAGATGTTGAAATTTTTTCAGTCCAAGGAAATTAATTCCAAAAGGATCTTCGCGAATCATTTGGGTGGTCACAAATCCCGATGGCGATAGGATGTTGGAATAGGCTTCTTCCAATTTTTCACTTACTGAATCGGGTTGTAAAAGAGAATCAATTTGCGCATAATCTGCCTCATCTAAATAATAGGGAAGGTTAAACGAGACGAAATTCATCAATTCCATCAGTTGATTTTCATCAAATTTGGCTTGTAATTTTGCTACATTGGGATCGTCTTGAAACTTCGAAGCAACTGAATCTGTATAGGCTTGAAGTGCTTCTAGGTTATTTTGAGAATCGCTTTGAATGTTGAAGAGAATTTTATCGGCAAAATTGACATTTTGTAAAACCCTTGAAACGATTTCCGAATTTTCATTGGAAGGAATCAATTTGGAAATGTCTTCCTCGAACTTCATCCGCGAAGCCCAGTAGCCCAACAATACAAATACCAATAAGCAAACCGAAAAAAACAGAACTTTCTGCTTTTTCAGTTGATGGTAGACCTTGATGAAAAACGATTCCAATTCTTAGTGTATCAAATTCAAACAAAGATATAAAATTGAAGTTTTCCGAGGGAATTGAAAGTTTGGGCAAATTGACTACTTTCAATTTTCCAGATACGAGTATATTTGCTGAAATTTCACGGAATTTTAAGCTATTAAAATCAACAAATGCTATATTTTTCTCTATTAGGCAACGGCCATATTGGCAAAGTCCACAAACAAGCGATTGAAGATACAGAAGGTGCTCAATTGATTTCGATCATTGATGTTGCTAGTTCTTCAGATGAATCCAACACCGTTTTTTATTCGTCTTTGGAAGAATTTTTAGAGAAAGATGCTCAAACCGATGTAGTCGTGATTGCGACGCCAAATGGACTGCACAAACAACATGCAATTCAATGTCTAAAAGGAGGGAAGCATGTGTTGATTGAAAAGCCGATCGCTTTGAATTCCCAAGATGCAAAAGAAATTTTGGAAGTAGCAGAAGCGACAGGAAAACGCGTTTTTTCTTCCATGCAATTGAGGTTTTCACCACCTGTTCGTTGGGTTAAAGAATTGATGGAAAACAAAGCCTTGGGAAAAATCTATATGGTGAATATCCATTGCTATTGGAACCGAAATAAAAATTATTACAACACTAGAGAATGGCATGGAAGCAATGCGATGGATGGTGGCGTTTTGTTTACGCAATTTTCGCATTTTATCGACATTGTCAATTATTGGTTTGAGGAAACCAAATGTACTAATGCGAAATTCTATAATTTTAACCATCAAGGAATTACCGAGTTTGCCGATAGTGGAAAATTGGATTTTCAAGCAGATGAAGCCGTTGGGAGTATGATTTTTACAACGTCTACTTATGAACGAAATTTCAAAAGTGGAATTGAAATTTTGGCTGAAAAAGGAACCATCGAAATCGGAGATCAATATTTGAATGAAGTCAAATTCTTCAATGTAGAAGCAATCGATTCTGAATCCAATCATTCTACTGAAACACGAAATTTCCATCCGAAAGCGATTGAAGAAATCGTCTCGGCTTTAGAAACTAATAGAGCTTCTGCTTTGGATGGTAAATATGCTGTTCGTTTGGTCGAATTTATTGAAGGAGCGCACGAAATTGCACGTTAAAAAACTGATTATTTCGTTTTCAAACGCATTTCCAATTGATCTACTGTATTGGTCCAATTCATTTTGTTCAAAAGTGAAATGAGTCCAACCGCATCTTCATCGACATTGAGCACCACAAAATCCGCAGTTTCATCTTTTCCAGCATGACCTAACAGAGTTTCTGCAATGTATTTTCTTCGGTGATGTGGATCAACAGCCAATTGATTCAAACGTTTGGTTGTTGGGTTAAATGCCAAATAACCGACAAGTTTTCCTTCTAAATAGGCACCAAGAATCTTTTTTGTTGACGTTCTATCCAAAACCGATGGAGTATTCTGCCAAGTTGGTAAAACATCCCAAAAGGATTGAAAAGTATCCCATTTTGGAGTGGAAATTTCCTGAATTTCAATTTCTTTATTTTCTTGTAGATCTTTTGGAATTGGACCTTTGAAACATTTGACAATTCGTTCCGTTTCAAATCCTGTTTTTTGGTAGGCTTTTACGGCTTTTTCGTTTTCTGCGAGCACTTCCAAAACAATTTCTTCTATTCCGTTTTCATGTAAAATCGGAAGAAATTGATCATACATTTTTTGCGTCCAACGATTTCCTCTTTGAGAGGGAATAACGCCTGTTCCGCCATTGTATAGAACCTTTTTTCCATTTTCGAAATCATCAAAATGGAGAATAAATCCTACTAAATTTTGATCCAAAAAAACACCAATTGAGAAATCCCAATTGATGTTTTCTGTATATAGTTTTGATTCCAATTGGTCCAAATTTAAGTTCATTGGAACCAAATAATCGGAAAATGATTCATTAAAAATTTCTAAAATTTGGGAAGTGGAAATTCCCTTTAAATTTTTGATTTCAACCATATAGTTATTTTAGTTAAGCGCATTTTCTAAGTCTGCCAATAAATCGTCAATGTCTTCAATACCAACACTTAAACGGACCAAATCATCGGTGATTCCATTTTTCGCACGTACATCGGCAGGGATCGAAGCATGCGTCATCGTCGCTGGATGGTTGGCAAGAGATTCAACTCCTCCTAAACTTTCCGCTAAGGTGAATACACGTACATATTCCAAGAATTTTTTTGCCTCCTCAGCGTTACCAGATTTGAAGGTAAAAGAGACCATTCCTCCAAAATCACGCATTTGTTTTTTGGCTACTTCATGATTTGGGTGAGATTCCAATCCTGGATAGTACACATGTCCGATTTTAGGATGATTTTGTAAAAATTCAACCACTTTTTTCCCATTTTCACAATGACGTTGCATACGCACATGCAAGGTTTTGATTCCTCTTAAAACCAAGTAAGAATCTTGAGGACCTAAAATTCCTCCTCCTGCAAACAATTGGAAATGAACTTTTTCGGCTAATTCTTCATCTTTCACGACCAAAGCACCTGCAACAACATCAGAGTGTCCCCCCAAATATTTCGTAGCAGAGTGCATCACGATATCGGCTCCCAAATCCAATGGATTTTGCAAATAAGGAGAGGCAAATGTATTGTCTACCGCAACCAAAATTCCTTTTCCTTTTGCCAATTCACAAATCGCTTGAATATCGGCAATTTTCATCAAGGGATTGGTTGGAGTTTCGACCCAAATCAACTTCGTTTTCTCGGTAATTTTTTGTTCGATATTGGAAACGTCTGTCATGTCCACAAACTCAAATTTCAATCCGTAACGTTGATAAATTCGGGTAAACATTCGATAAGAACCACCATACAAATCATCCATTGCAATGATTTCATCTCCAGGATTCATCAATTTCATCACAGAGTCCGTTGCGGCTAATCCCGATCCAAAAGCAAAACCATGCGTCCCATTTTCAATACTTGCCAATGCATTTTCCAACGCAGTTCTTGTTGGGTTTGCACCTCTGGAATATTCATATCCTTTGTGAACTCCAGGGCTTGATTGAACATAGGTTGAGGTTTGATAAATCGGCATCATCACTGCTCCTGTACTTGGGTCATGTTGTTGATTGCCGTGGATGGTTTTTGTATTGAATTTCATTTCGATATTTTTTGATGTCATTATTGTCTATGCAAACATACTGCCTTTTTAAGTTTTGTCTTATTTTTGAGCCCAATTTATTATGTTGAAACAGATTACCTTCTTGATTTTTCTATCGATTGGCGGTTTGATCCTTTCGCAAGAAACACCTACCCAATATTCGGTAGATGTCAATTATTACTATGGAAGTATTTTGCCGCATAGTGAAAAAATCAGGCATTTAATCACCGAACATCCAGAAGGGATTTTTATTTCGGCCAACCAAAAGACCTTTGGAAATGAGGAATGGGAATCGAGAATGAATTATCCCGATTTTGGCGTGACGTTTCATTACCAAAATAATAAAAATGAAACCTTAGGAGATTTATATGGATTGTATGGACATTATAGTTTTTATTTTCTGAACCGAAATCTTCAATTGAAAATAGGGCAGGGCGTGGCTTACAATACCAATCCCTATGACAAAGAAAAAAACTACCGAAACGCTGCTTTTGGTTCGCATTTTATGCCGGCAAGTTTTTTCATGTTGAATTACCAAAAGGAAAATATTTGGGAAGGATTGGGATTGAAGTCAGGATTGTTTTTGATTCACCACTCCAACGGAACGATCAAAACACCCAATACAAGCGCCAATACGGTTGGAGCCAATATCGGATTGACTTATACCTTTGATCACAAAAACGAAAGAACTTATCATCCACGAGTGAACAAAGACTCTGCATATACAGAACCAATCCGCTATAATCTTGCAGTTCGTTCGGGTGTTCATGAAAGCCATATTATTGGAAGTGGCCAATATCCGTTTCTCAATATTTCGGCTCATCTTGACAAACGAATTTCCCGTTCGAGTGCTTTTCAATTGGGATTGGATGTTTTCTTGTCAAGGATGTTGGAGAAGGAAATCAAAATGATGGCCATTTCGTTTCCAGAAAAAGGAATTGATGCCGATACGGACTCAAAACGTTTGGGTTTATTTGCCGGATATGAATTGTTCATCAATAGGCTTTCTTTTGAAGCGCAATTAGGCGCCTATATTTACGATGATTATAAGTCGCATACTGCTTTGTATCAGCATTTGGGCTTAAAGTATTATTTCTATCGAAATTTATTTGCTGGAACGGGCTTGAAAACCCATTTTTCCAAAGCTGAATCGATGGATTTTTCTGTAGGAATCCGATTTTAAACCAATTAACATGTACAAATTATTTGTTAGCCTATTGTTTTTACTTTGTTTGATGAGTTGTTCAGATGAAGGAACAGACTGTTTCAAAAAAGAGGGTAAGATTCAAACCCAAGAAGTTTGGGTTGAGGATTTTTCCAAAATTTCCATTTCGACAGGTATCGAATTGATTGTAAAGGAAAGTCCAGAACAAATCATTCGGGTAACAGCAGGAAAAAATTTGATGGATGATATTGAATTGGAAGTGGTTGAAGGGGAATTGAAAATTAGCAACCAAAGCGGATGTGAAATGCTTCGAAATTATCATACTGCCAAAGTTTTTGTTTCGACACCCGTTTTGGAAAAGATCTATTCGTCCTCTCAATATTCCATTCGCTCAGAAGGAATTTTGACCTATCCCGAATTGATTTTGGAATCTGGAATTGTGGAAGACACACCTGCAAGTTTGTTTGAAATGGAGATTCAGAATCAAAAATTGATAATCAACGATAATATTTCCTCTGTCTTCAAAATAAAAGGAACCACGGATTTGTTAGAAGTAAGCTTTTGGGGTTCCAATGGCCGTTTGGAAGCAGGAAATTTTAGGGCAAAAGAAATTTCGGTTTATCATCGTTCGACCAATGATATGATAGTGTTTCCAGTAGAAAAAATTTCAGGAAAGATTATGAGTACGGGAAATTTAGTCTTAAAAAATCTGCCTCCTATTGTGGAAGTCGAACAAATGTACACGGGGCATATCGTTTATCCCTAAACGAATTACAAAGATATTTTCTCCTCTTTTTGAATTTTTTCCAAGAAATAGGTTGGCCTTAAACCCGTTTCCGCATGGAAGGTATCCGAAAAATGGCGAGATGAGGTAAATCCGGCAATTTCACTCAAGGCTTCGATTGTATAGTTTCTGTATTTCGGTTCCTTTTTCAAGAGTTCAATCATGTAATTGATGCGTAATTTGTTGACGTAACTATTGAAATTTCGTTTTTTGTAGGTATTGACAACTTTGGACAGATAAGTTGTGTTGGTTTTGAATTTGTCTGCGAGAGATTTAAGGTCAATATTTCGATTCAAAAATTCTTGATTGTTTTCAAATTTCTCCAATCGATTGAGCAAATCTTCCACAATATTTTCTGGGATTTCTTTTACCACTTTTTTAGGACTATCTAAATTTTGACTATCCGAAATTCTTTCTTCTCTGTTTTTTCGCAATAATTCTTGGTATTGAAGGTGCAATTTTTGGTTGTATTGTTGTGATTTTCTGAATTTATGAAAATACAAAAGAGTGATTAACAAAAACAATATCAGTAAGCCAATTGCGTAATAACGCCAATTGGAGAAATTTTTTTCCAATTGTTCCTTTTCCTTGATCAAACGTTGGGTATCATAATCCTTGTTGATTTTATGAACCAAATATTGATTATTGGCAGCATTTACTTGGTCAACTTTTAATAATTGATTGATGTAGTAAAGCTGTTTGTCTTTGTTGGATGTTAATTTATAATGATCAATAAGCCATTCATAAGTACCACGAAGTTGTTGATTTAAATAATTGTGTTTTACAAATAGGCTATCAATCATTTCAAAATTGGCAAGCGCTTTTTCTTCTTGTTTAAGTTCAAGGTAAGATTTTGCTAAATAGAAATAAGCCTTACCCTCCATTTCAAAATAGCTGTTTTCTTGCATGGTAGGAAGAGCTTTTTCGATATTTTTAATGCTTAATGCATAATTTTTATCGTTGAATTCATCGACTCCAATTGCTAAGTTGAAATATTGTTCTTGAATTTTCTCTTCATACTTAATGGATTCTTGTAAACCCAACAAATTCACTTCTTTGGCTTTTGCGAAATTTCCCATGTTTTGGTAGATTTCGCCTTTTCTAAAAAGACATCTTATGTAGTACAAATTTCCATCGGCCGATTTATGATTATGAAAATACTCCGCTGAAGCTTGTAACAAAGGTAGCGCATCTGAATAATATCCTAAATAGGATTTAACCACAGCAATTCCGTAATTCACTTGGTGGATGGTAAAATGATCTTTGGAAGTACTTAAAATTTCATTGGCCAACAAATAATTATCGAGTGTATTCTTATATTCGCGCTTTTCGTAGAAAATATGACCTTTTAAATAATAAGCTTGTCCAATAAAATCAGAATCGTTTATTTTTTTTGCTGACATAAGGGCGCTGTCAGAATAGGCTAATTTGGTGTCACCTTCAGAATGAAAAACAGCTGTTCTATATCCGTAAAAAAGTGTTTTATAATCTTCTTTTATTTTGGCATTTTTGATGTAAGCACCCAAATATACCCAGACCATTGGGTTGTTTTTGTCAAATTGAAGGCTGTCTAACTTGGCAACTAAGTACCGATTTGGCATCGAACTTAAAGAGTCTGCTTGTTGACAATACAGAAAAATTGGATTGAAAATGAAAATAAATAGGATTAAAAACCTTAATTTCTGCATGATTTTGAAATATAAAACACTGTTTTTGAAATTTTGCATATTTCCATTTTAACATCAATTTCACTTGATTTAAATGATTGTAAACAAACAGGTTAAGTGGGTTTTGATTCTGTGCAAATTTATAAATCCGCAGCTACGTTTTAAATATCTGCAGGTCAAAAATTTGCTTTCGTGACTTCACGAAAATACATTTGAAGAAAATTTAGCAACAAATATTGTCGCAAGATATAAAAAATTAATTTTGAGAACATTTCATCAAATTATAAAATTAGCACTATGAAAAATTTTTTAGCATTTATTATTCTATCTCTTTTTGCTGTTAGTTGTCATCAAGACGACGATGCAGAGTTTTTACAAGAGGCAACGTTGAAGGGGCAAAACGATGCACATTTTGAAAATAGAGAAGCTGTAGAAAATACCTTCAATTATTCAGAACCAGACATGGATGTTCAAAATGGAGATGATCCACCACCAAAACAAATTGGAGGAAATGGTGCAAAACCAGCTCCAACAAATGATAATTCAATTGGTAGATAATACAAAGACATAATTACGCTGATAGGAAAGGGAAAATACATCAAAATCAGTGAGTTTTAGGACGGAAACGTCTCTTGAAAGAGATTCATTTAGAATCAAGTACATAATTGAAATTTTAAACATTAATAAAAAGGTGAAGGATTAAGAATCCTAAAAATAATCACTCACTGGGAGTCTCAATCACAAGATTGTCGTTATCAACGATCTTTAAAACACAAATTAGATACAGTTAGGGCAAATTTAGTATCACTTAGAATTTTCATTTTACAACAAGTATTAAAGACATCTTGAACTTTCTTTTTCCTTCACCTTTTATTATTCATCTATGCGAAAACAATAAACCTTAGGATAATTTAGAATAAAATTTAATGAAATAATGAAATACTCAACCAAATACAAAATCAATGAATCCGTGAGCATCACCTTGATCATGACCATTATTTTCTTAATTGTCAATTTATTAATTGAGATTGTAAGTTTGGATCAATTTAAGAGTTTAGGGTTTTCAAGGGGGTATTTATTCATCAATGACAATAAAATTGGATACCACTTATTTGCCTATATATTTTCGATGATTATTAGTTTTTTTATATTATTTAAATCGACAAAAACAATTAGTTAGTTTTAGTAAAGTAGAGAGAGTTTTAAAATCGCTGCAAATTGAGAAATTGCAGCGATTTTGTTATTTTTAAACCATGAAAAAAATATATTTTCTCCAAACTTGCGACACTTGTAAACGCATCATGAAAAGCCTTGATTTTTCAGATTTTGAAAAACGCGAAATCAAATCTCAAGCAATTTCTCCCGAAGAATTAGACAAAATGAAATCCCTTTCTGGAAGTTACGAAGCATTGTTTTCCAGAAAAGCCAAAAAATACAAAGAATTAGGCCTAAAAGACCAAACCCTTACTGAAGCCGATTACCAAAACTACATTTTGAGTGATTATACTTTTCTAAAACGTCCTGTAGTAATCGACGGTTCCCAAATTTTCATCGGAAATGAAAAGAAGAATTTGGAAGATTTAGCCTTACATTTAAACAATTAATACACGTAATAAATGAATAAAATACTAATAGGAATTGTTTTGGTAGGTCAATTTGGCTTCTCACAAAACAAAAAATTTACGATGGAAGAAGCCGTTTTGGGCTTGGGAACCAATCTGCGAATTGAATCTCTTTCGCAAACTCAATTCATTCCAGGACAAAATGCATTCACCCAATCGGTGAAAACTTCCTACGGAAATGCTTTGATCAAAACGAGTTTGCCTTCGATGAAGGTCGATACGATTTTGCGTCCGGCTGATTTGGGCGAATTATCTCCGAAAGCGGTTCCTTTCATGAGTTGGATGAATGCCAACGAAGCTTATTTTCAAGTTGAAAACGAATTGTACAAATACAATTTCCAGGTAAATAATGCGACGCCTCTTGTGAAATTACCCGAAAATCTTGTTTACCAAGAATTCGATTCAACAGGTAAAAAATTCGCGTATGTAGCCGATCATAATTTGTTTTTGGTGGATTTGAATTCCAATTCGACGCACCAAATCACAAAAGATGGAAGTGAAAATATTGTAGTTGGTCAAACCGTTCACCGAGAAGAATTCGGGATCCACAAAGGCGTTTTCTTTTCTCCAAAAGGAAATTTCGTGGCTTTTTACCGAATGGATCAATCGATGGTTGAGGATTATCCGATTGTGAATTGGTCCACAACTCCAGCGGTAAACAAAAACATCAAATATCCGTTTGCAGGAAGAACTTCGCATCAAGTAACCTTGGGCGTTTACAATCCAACAACGAAATCAACCATATTTTTAAATGTGGAAGGTCCGAAAGATCAATATTTGACTTCGGTGACTTGGGCGCCCGATGAAAAATCAATTTTTGTGGGTGTTTTGAACCGCGATCAAAATCATTTGAAATTGAATCAATACGATGTTCAATCGGGGAATTTTATCAAAACTTTATTCGAAGAAACCCATCCAAAATATGTTGAACCTCAGAACGAATTGTATTTCTTGAACGAAAAGGAATTCGTTTGGTGGAGCCAACGCGACGGATTTATGCATTTGTATCGTTATGATGTAAATGGAAAATTAATCAACCAAATCACAAAAGGAAATTGGTTGGTGAACGATATTTTGGCGAAAAACGACAAAAAGAAAGAATTGATCATCACATCCACCAAAGATGGAGCGATGGAAAAACACGTGTACAGCGTGAATTGGACCAACGGGAAAATCAATCGTTTGGATAGCGATGCTGGTTACCACAATGCAATGGCCAACGATTTGGGAACTTATGTGTTGGATGTTTGGAGCAACGAAACGACGCCACGTAAAATCGATGTGTTTTCAACCGATGGAAAATTCAAAAAGAATTTGTTGACGGCTAAAAATCCGTTGGCTGCGCACCAAATGCCGAAAGTTGAAAATGTAACCTTGAAAGCCGATGACGGAACCGATTTGTATGGAAAATTAATTTATCCGACTGATTTTGATGCATCGAAAAAATATCCGGTAATTGTGTATTTGTACAATGGACCGCACGCACAGATGAATTTGAATCGATTCCCAGCGAGTGGAAATCTTTGGTACGATTATATGGCGCAAAATGGATACGTGGTTTGGGTGATGGACGGAAGAGGTTCTTCGAATCGCGGATTGGAATTCGAACAAGCGATTTTCAGAAATTTAGGTGAAGTGGAAATGGCCGATCAAATGAAAGGTGTAGAATTCTTGAAATCGAAATCCTTTGTGGATGCTTCGCGAATGGGAATTCACGGATGGAGTTACGGCGGATTTATGACGACTTCCTTTATGTTGATGAAACCCGACGTTTTCCAAGCCGGCGTTGCGGGTGGACCGGTGATGGATTGGAGTTTGTACGAAGTGATGTATGGCGAACGCTATATGGACTCGCCTGAAACCAATAAAGAAGGGTATTCGAAAAATAATTTGATGGATAAAACCAAAAACTTGAAAGGGAAATTATTGTTAATCCACGGAACAGATGATCCGGTTGTGGTTTGGCAACATTCCATTGATTTCTTACGAAATGCGGTTTCAGAAGGAGTTCAAGTAGATTATTTTGTGTATCCGGGTTATGAGCACAATGTTCGTGGGAAAGACCGTGTTCATTTGATGCAAAAAGTGACCGATTACTTTGATTTGCATTTGAAGAAGTAAAACGTGTAGTTATAGAAAAGCCTGTTAGCAATATTAACAGGCTTTTTTTCTATCTTTTTATTTTTTAATGAATCGTTTTGAAATTCTTTTGCCTTCAAAATTGACTTTAATAAAATATATTCCGGGAGACAAAGAAGAAACATTCACTTGATTATTTGATAGGCTAACCTTCTGAATTTGACCCAATAGATTATAAATTTGAACATTGGATAAATCAACCTTTGAAGAAGAAAAGCCCAAATATGCACCTACTGGATTGGGAACGACTAAAAGACGAGGGGAAGTAGAAACTTCTGAAACCGCCATTTGATTGGGAATGTTTAGTATCGAAATGTCTGAATTGTTACCGATGCTGATGATTTTATCTTCGAAATAATATTTCTTTTTTGAATCGCCTGCTCCCCATAATTCTGACTGAGGAAGAATTAATTCCCATGTATCTCCACCATCGCTCGTTTTCAAAAGCCCTTCATCATCAAAACCAAAACCATTTAAGTTATCGAAATAGTGAAATTCGAATGGATAAGGATAGGAAGTAGCGTTCCAAGTAATTCCTCCATCCTCTGACAAATAAAATCCATTGGAAGCCACTAGAATTGTGTTAGGGTCTAGTATATCTATTCGCGTAATTTCGTTATTGGTTGGGAAATTGGTTAATTCTGTCCATGAATTTCCACCATCAATTGTTTTCCATAAATCGCCGTATTTACTTCCTGCAAATCCTAATTCGTCTGTATAAAATTCAATTTTGACAATTTGTTTCATTTCATCGAATTGTGTCCAACCGGATGAGGTTTTAAGAATCAAACCATCGTTCACTCCTCCACCAGGATCAGTTCCTACGATAAAATCACCATTTGCTTTCAAATAGACATCGCTTAAAGAAGTAAAAGGTTGGGTGTTGAGTGCATACCAATTTTGGCCGTAATCGTAGGTATAGGAATAATTGGAATTAGACGAGTGGCCTACTACAATTCCATGTCCATTTGAACTCATATCAACGGCTTTAAAAGAATTGGTATTGGTATTCCATGAGGTATCTTCCCAAGTTAAACCTCCGTCAGTGGTCGTTAAAATTCCGCTTCCGTTGGCGTGTCTTGCAGGATCAAACACACCGACAGCGACACCTCTGTTTTCATCGGAAAATGATACATCTTGCAAAGCTGTTGGTCGGACCGAATCCTCAAATACAGTCCAGTTATTTAGATCTGTTGATTGAAAGATTTTCACTCCCGAAATATTGCCACTAACACCTACAAGAATTTTACCATCAAGTTCTCCAATTCCAAGACATTTTGTAGTACCACTAGTGAATACACTATGTTCAGACCAATTTTCGCCATTATCTGAACTACTAAAAATACGACCGGAATCTGTGGAGACGAGAATTTTATTTTGATAATATTTTACATCATTTACTCCATAGAAATTTGGGTTATCTGAGTTGCTTAAAGCCAATTCCCAACTTTGACCCTGGTCGTTTGTTTTGAATAAACGTGCAGATCCTATTGCAAATCCTATCTGACTATCTATAAAATATATTTTTTTAAATTGTGTAGTGTGATTTGCTACAATTGTCCAAGAATCACCTTGATTTTCAGTTTTGTAAATATTACCTTGGTTTCCACAAACGAACCCTATATGTTCGTCGATGAAGAAAATATCATTAAGATTTTCAGTTGTAGAAGTTGTTGAAATGCTGGTAAAAGTTTGTCCACCGTCAAGTGTTTTTCTTACTCCACCACTTGTACAGCTAATAAAACCGATATCTTCATTTAGGAAATGAAGCGCTAGACCTGTAGGATGGTTAAACGAATATTCATTGATAGATCCAGGTAAAAAGCGATTGGAACTAACCAGAAGTCGATTGTCTTTCAAAATAAAACCTTGGTCGTTGTCCAAGAATTGTAAGTCCCTAAAATCACTTCCTTGGTAATTTTTTTTCCAAACCTCTCCATCTTCTGTACTCGCGATGTAATCTCGGTACCGATCCATAATATACAAACGTCCATTTGGGGTGGTTTCTAAATGGGTGATTTCACCTAATTGTTTCAAAGGCGTGACGAAATTCCATTGAGCATGTAAAAGAGATCCGCAGAAAATTGGTAATAGTAAACAATATTTTTTCATTTTTTTTATTTAAATGCTAATATTACTAATATTATAAAAGTTTCTTAGAAACTAATTTTAAGTTAATTATAGTAAAAAAAAAAGCACTCGAGTAATCCCGAGTGCTTTATAAGTTTTTAGAACGATTTAAATTTTATTGGAAATCAGCGTCTGTAACACCTTCGTTGATTTTTGCATCAACCAATGTAAAGGTTACATCCATTCCCATATTCAATATCAATTTTTCAGGAATTTTCACTCCTTGAACTTCTTTGTATCCATCGTAAATAGAAGTTTGAACCATTTTTTGTCCTTGAGCTTCTACTTCTGCAGAAGAACCTAATTTCAATCCGCTTGCAACATCGTAGAAATATTTCTTTTTCCCATCGACAATTACATAAGCTTCTTTTCCATTGAAGTTTTCAATTCCTCCAACTTTTACTCCAGCTTTCTTAGCCAACGTCAATTCTGCAAAAGGTTGCGCATCGTATTGTTGATCTGCAATTTCTTCTGCTTTCATCTCAGATTTCTGTCCTTGTGTAACAGAATATCCGGTTTTACCATTGAAAACAACTTTTTGCATGGATTGTCCCATCATCGTTACATCCAAAACGCTTTTTCCTTCAACGGTATTGATGGTTTTGATGTTCAATTTCATTCCTTGGATTTCTCCAGCATAATTGGCAACGATCGTTTTAACTGCTTTGGTTTTGTCTCCACCAATTGCTGCAATGTATTTGTCAAAAACCGATTGAACTGTTACGCTAGCGTCCACTTTCTTTTGTTCTGGTTTTGCAGTTGGATTTCCGAAACGATCAAAATAATTGATTGTATATGGTAATTTCTCCAAGGCTGGTAAAACTTCTGCAGCTTTTCCTACTACCAAAATACGCGCATTGTCGTAAGAGAAATATTTTTGCGCTGCTTTTTGAACATCATCAGCCGTTACTGCATTGATTTTTTGGATATAGGTTTCGTAAAAATCAGCAGGTAAACCTTGTGTTTGGGTCAACAAAGCTTGACGAGCTATTACTTCTGGTTTTTCTGCATCCATCACGAAATTTCCAATTAAAGAAGCTTTTACAGTAGCCAACATTTCTGCGGTTACTTTTTCGGTACGAATTCTATTCAATTCTTTCATTGCTTCCACAACTGCGCTATCGGTAACTTCGTTACGAACTTGAGAATTCGCTTTGAATTTCCCAACGTATTTGTTTCCTCTAATGCTTGAACGAGCGCCATAGGTCCATCCGTTCGCTTCACGTAAATTCATGTTCAAATAACTGTTGAAATCACCCCCATAAATTTGGTTCGCAATAATAGCTGCAAAATAATCTTTGTCTGTCATTTTCAAATTGGACAATCCCAAAATAGCAATTTCAGATTGAACGGCATTGGGCATATCCACAAAATTAATTTCGGCTTTAGCCAAAGGTTTTGGATCTTCATATTTAGAAGCAGGAAGGGTTCCTTTTTTCCAATTGTTGAAATTCTTTTCGACCAATTTTTTTACTTCGTTGAATTTCACATCGCCCATTACAATTAAATAGGCATTGTTTGGAACGAAATAATTTGCATAATGCGCTTTTACATCAGCCAACGTCAAACCTTTCAAACGTTCCTCAGTGGTATATTCTCCCGCAGGGTGATTTTTTCCAAAAACCAAAACGTTTTCTACGCGTTGTGCATTGGCAGCAACACTTTTTTCTTCCGCTTTTAATCCGTCAAGAAAACGAGCGACTTCTGTGTCGAAATCAGTTTGTGTAAAATTAGGGTCAATTGCTCCTTGAGCCATTAATTCCATAACTCTTGGGAAATATCGGCTTAAAGTTGAAGCGGAAGCTCCAGAAGAACGGAAATTCACTCTAGCTCCCATAAAGTCAACTTCTTCTTGAAATTTCTCTTTAGAAATTTTGCTTGTTCCGTTTCCGATCAAAGCACCTGTTAAGTCGTCAATTCCTTTTTTATTTCCTTCTGGAAATGGAGGATTGTCCAAACTTAACGTCATGGTAACGCGAGGAAGTTTATGGTTTTCAACCACCATCACTTTCAAGCCATTTGCCAATTCAAAAGTTTGAGGTTTTCCCAAGTTTACTTTTGGCGCAGGTCCTGGTTTAGGCTGCGATCTGTCTATTTGTGCATTTACTCCAGTAGCTAAAAACACCATAATGAATAGATATACTAAATTTTTCATTGTCATTTTTTTGTAGGATTATGCGATTATTTTTTTTCAGGACCGTATTCTAACAACAATCTCTGGTTATCGTTCAAGTATTTTCTTGCGACATCACGAATTTCTTCGCGGGTTACAGAACGAATGATATCCAATTCATTGTTAATCAAATTCACGTCTTTGTACAACAAATAGTAGGTCGCTAAGTTGTGCGCTACTCCTTCTACATTTGCATTTGAATTCACATAATCGTTTTCAAATTTGTTCAAGATCATTTCCAATTCTCTTTCTGAAATCAATTCCGTTTGAATCTTTTTGATTTCTTCCGAAAAAGCTTTAGACAAATCACTCATAGGCGTTTCACCTACAGGCAAAGCATAGATAAAGTAGGTTCCATAATCTTCTTGAGAGAAGTTAAAAGTGGCTACTTCCAATGCTTTTTTCTCTTGGTCAACCAAACGTTTGTACAAACGAGAGCTTTTTCCGTCACTCAAAATAGTGGAAATCATGTCCAAAACTCGAGCTTCACGCGTTTTCATGGAAGGCGTACGGTACGCACTTACCAACATTGGGATTTGAACGTTTGGATCTTCCCAAGTGGCATGAATTTCTTTGGTTATTGGCGCTTCTTCATACTGAAGTTTTTTAGGTGCTTCACCCGCTGGGATTGGCCCAAAATAATCTGCAATCCATTTTTTGGCTTGGTCTTTTTGGAAGTCTCCAGCAACGACCAAAACTGCGTTTTTGGTTACATAAAACTTCTTAAAGAAATCTTGGAATTCTTCCAAAGTAGCAGCATCTAAATGTTCCATTTCCCCAATTGTTGTCCAACGGTAAGGGTGATTGGTAAACATTTTTTCTTTTACCGCTTTCAATAAATTCCCATAAGGTTGATTGTCAACGCGTAAACGTTTTTCTTCCTTTACAACTTCATTTTGTGTATCAACTCCAATTTGGTTGATGACAGGATGCATGAAACGCTCAGATTCCATCCACAATCCCAATTGTAAATTGTTGGACGGGAATACTTCGTAGTAATAAGTTCTATCATCGCTTGTATTGGCGTTGTTTTTTCCTCCGTTACTTGAAACGATTTTGAACCATTCACCTCTTCCGATGTTTTGAGTTCCTTCAAATAACAAGTGTTCAAAAAAGTGTGCGAAACCTGTTCTGTCTGGGGTTTCGTCTTTTGCTCCCACATGGTACATAACAGAAGTCACTACCACAGGTGCAGAATGATCTTGGTGTAAAATTACATGTAGTCCATTCGGTAAATCATATTCCTCGAATTTGATTTCCTGTGCGAAAGATCCGGTTGCTAAAATTCCCATAAGTGCGAATGCGAGTCCAAATTTTCTCATATTGATTATTAAATTATTGTCTATTTGTTGGTGAAATTAGGCTTTTGTTACAGTTTCCGAAAGAAATATAGCGATTTATTTAGCTATTTTCATCATCTGAACCTTATTTTACCAAGCCAATTTTGCGTCAAATTGAATGCGTCCACCCCAAGCATCTCCCTGCATTTGACTTTCTGAAACAAGGATGTAATGAATTCCTTTTTCTTGAATTTGGTAAGAAACATCCTGCCCAAAAGGTCCGTCAGAGTTACCTTTGGAATCAATGATTTGTGAAATTCGAACGTTGGCTATCGTGTCTTGAGGCGTTATTTTTAAGTTCAATTTTTTGGCTGTATCGGTATTCAAAACAAAAATCAATCCTTGTCTTGGTGCTTTGACTGTATCTATGTTGGCCTTGCCCTGAACTATTTTGATTTGTATGGTGTCGGTCGTTTCGGAATAACTAATTTCTTGTTCGGATTTAATTTTGGTCGAATCCAGTTTGGTTATAAGCGTATCCTTTTTCGGAATTTTATGTTTCGAACGTTGGATTTGCAAAGATTCCTGATAGGTTTTTTGATCGAACTCTTTGGGCTTAACCACAGGAGTATCGGGTTTCAATTCGCATGAAACCATGGTGAATAAAAGGAAATAAATCGAAAACTTCGCCCAATGCATTGTCAAATCTTTCCGTAAATTTACAAGGAATCTTTCAAATCTGACGAAATGTTGAACTATGAAGTAAAGGGAACAGGAAAACCAATTGTTTTTTTGCATGGATATTTGGAAAATCTCAAAATGTGGGACGGAATTCAAGAGGAATTATCTCGTGACTATCAGATAATCTTGTTGGATCTTCCCGGTCATGGAAAATCAGAAGTCATTTCAGATGTTCATACCATGGAAATTATGGCGGAAGAGGTTCAGAAAACTTTGGAATATTTAGAGATTTCGGAAGCAATGTTTGTTGGACATTCTATGGGCGGATATGTCATTTTGGCCTTTGCCGAACTGTTTCCAAACTTGGTAAAATCTTTTGTTTTGATGAACTCGACCAGTTTGCCCGATTCCGAAGAAAAGAAAGCGCAACGATTGAAAGCAGTCGAAACGGCTCAAAAAAGTTTGGATACATTGATCAAAATGAGCATTCCGACTTTATTTGCAGAGCAGAATTTACCGAATTTGAAACAAGAAATTGAATTCACTAAAGAATTGGCTCGAGAAACACCTTTGGAGGGAGTTGTGGCAGCTTTGAAAGGAATGAGATTACGTCCTGATCGTAGTTTTATTTGGGATGAATTTCAAGGTGAGATGGGAATAATCATTGGAGAATTTGACAAAGCGATCAACCCCCAAGAAATTTTGGAAGTACTTCCACAAAACGATCAATTAACGAAATTAAAATTGCCAACAGGTCATATGGCACATCTTGAAGCGCCTGAACAAAGTTTGGATTTCATCAAAACGATTGCCGAAAGAGTTTATGATTAATTCTTGGAGTCGTCCTTCGATTTTTTCTCTGAATTGATTTTGTCACGTTCTTCTTGCGGCAATTTTTCAATCAGTTTCTTTCTCACATTTACCAAAATTTCTTTGAATATTTCGGGTTGTAAAACATAGTATTTAAAACTTTCTTCAAATACCTTGGAAGAAACTTGGTGTTTGGCTAAAATTTGGGCATCAATCTTTGCATGATTGATAGGTTGATTGTACAAACTGGTCAAATAGGATGGTTGTTGATACAAATGAACATCGGTCAAAATCGTTTCGATTTGTTCCGTCGATAACAAGTTTTCAGGTTTTTCGATCGATTTCGAACAACTCCAAAACAAACAACCAAGTATAAATGTTAGAATGAATCTTTTCATAACTTTCCAAAGATACTTCGAATTCGTAACATTAAAATTCCAAAAACTGCTTCACCCATGATGTTGAAGGTGATTTTGGATTCACCAGCAACACGATTGGTAAAAATAATGGGAACTTCAATCAATTTGAAATTCTTTTTCCATGCTTTGTATTTCATTTCAATTTGAAAACCATATCCTTTGAATTTAATTTGATTCAAATCCAAGCTTTCCAACACTTCTTTACGATAGCCAACAAATCCCGCTGTGGCATCATGAATTGGTAAACCCGTGATAAAACGAGCATATTTCGAAGCGATAAATGAAAGCAATACTCTTGACATTGGCCAATTGACCACATTTACTCCATGCGAATAGCGAGAACCTATGGCTACATCGTTTCCATTTTCTAAGGCCAAAAGCAATTGAGGCAAATCTTTTGGATTATGCGACAAATCGGCATCCATCTCAAAAATGTAGGAATATCCGTTTTTCAATGCCCATTTAAAACCATGTGTATAGGCTTTTCCTAAACCATCTTTCACCGTTCTAACTTCTAAGAATAAATTGGGAAATTCTTGTTGCAATCGCTGTACAATCTTGGCTGTACCATCTGGAGAACTATCATCTACCACCAAAACATGAAAAGGAACATCGAGCGCAAAGACCTTTCGCACGACGTTTTCAATATTCTCTTTTTCGTTAAAAGTAGGGATGATCACCAAACTTTTGGACATAGGTAAAAAATATGGTGCTAATATACTTCATATCTAGGTAAGGCTTTTGTATTTTTGCAAAGATTATGAAAACATTAGCAGCCTCCATATTTGTTGAACGCCCTACAGAAAGTCTAGATTGGGTCATTTATATTTTGGTAGGCAGTCTATTGGTCATTGTGATTTCGCGTGTTTTGTTTGCCAATAATGTGGAATCTCTGAGAAAGATTGAACGATTTCAAGAGGTCAATGATAACCAAGGTCCCTTTGCATTTGTGTGTCAACTTTTATTTTCAGTTTTGGTCAGCACCTTGATCATGAATTATTTAACCAATGAATATAATTTCATCTTCCATACTCCAATTTTAAAGGTTCTGGCTGTTTCGTTTATCATTTTGTTGGTTTTTGCTTTGCGAAATTTATTGGGCATGATTGCGGCCTATGCGATGGGAATTTCTTTTGATCAAAATTTCAATTTGAAAACCTCAAATTTTTATCACGCCTACGCTGTTGGAGTACTTTGGATTGCGGTTTTATTGTTTTATTTTTCAGGAATATCTTACAAAATACCTCTTTTAATTGGAACAGGAATTATTTTAATCATCATACGAGGGTTGCAATACGCCTATAAATTTCAGAACCAAAATGACAAACAAAGTAAAATTTGGTATTATAATATTTTGTATCTTTGCGCACTGGAAATATTGCCCTTGTTAGTTCTATTTAAATTTCTAATAATGTGGTAAATATAGCATGAAAAATGAAAGTAAAATCTATCCTAGTATCTCAACCACAACCAGTCAATGATTCGTCTCCTTACCATGAATTGGGTAAGCGAAACAAGATCAAAATTGACTTTCGTTCTTTCATCAAAGTGGAAGGCGTCGACGCACGTGATGTACGATCGCAAAAAATTGATTTTTCTAAGTACACCGCTATAATCTTCACAAGCAAAAACGTAATTGATCATTACTTTCGTTTGGCTGAAGAAATGCGTTTTCAAGTGCCAGATGACATGAAATATTTTTGTCAATCGGAAGCCATTGCTTTCTATTTACAGAAGTATATCGTGTATCGCAAAAGAAAAACCTATATCGGCGAAAAGGAAATTCAAGATTTAGCTCCTTTCATTAAAAAACACAAAGACGAAAAATTCTTATTGCCTTCGTCTGATGTTTTGAACCCAGATGTTCCGAAATTCTTAAACGAAACCGGAATCAACTGGGAAAGAGGAATTCTTTGTCGCACCGTTTCAAGTGATTTGTCTGATTTAGAAGATGTTAAATATGACATTTTGGTCTTTTTTACTCCTTCTGGAATTAAATCATTGTTTGAAAACTTCCCAAGTTTTGTCCAAGATAAAACCCGAATTGCAGTTTTTGGTAAAACAACTGTTCAAGCTGCAAAAGAAATGGGATTGCGTATAGACATTGAGGTTCCAACTCCAGAAACTCCTTCCATGACCATGGCCTTGGAGAAATATGTGAAAGAAGCCAATAAGAAATAAATCGTATTTTAGGGAAATAATTACCATTTGGATATGAATCACCAATGGGTAATGAAGCCCACACCAAATACTGAGACAATCAATCTCCTCATGAATGAGGTACGATTGCCAAAACCCCTTGCCATAACTTTAGCGCAAAGAGGAATTACAAATTTCGACGAAGCTAAAAATTACTTTCGTCCGCAATTGGATCAGCTATATGACCCAATGTTGATGAAAGACATGGACAAAGCGGTTGAAAGACTGGTGCAAGCAATTGAAAACCAAGAAAATATTTTGGTGTACGGTGATTATGATGTCGACGGAACGACTTCAGTTGCCATGATGTACGATTTCTTAACATCTATTTATCCGAATGTAAGTTATTATATTCCCGATCGATATTCAGAAGGCTATGGGATTTCCTTTCAAGGAATTGACTTCGCCGACGACAATGATATTTCCTTGATCGTAGCACTCGATTGCGGCATCAAAGCAATTGACAAAATAGCCTATGCCAACGATAAAAACATTGATTTTATCATTTGTGATCACCATTTAGCAGGTGAAACCATACCCGATGCTGTAGCTGTTTTGGATCCGAAACGTGCTGATTGTGATTATCCATTTAAGGAATTAAGTGGCTGTGGCGTTGGATTTAAATTGATTCAAGCTTTGGCCAAAAAGCTAGAAATTCCTCAAGAGGAAATCTTAAACTATTTGGATTATTTGGTGGTAAGCATCGCCGCCGATATTGTTCCAATTGTTGATGAAAACAGGATTCTTGCCTATTATGGATTGAAAAAATTAAAAGAAAATCCACGCTTAGGATTGGCAAGTTTGTTGGGCGAAACATCGCGCGAATCCTTAAATGTTTCCAACATTGTTTTTACCATTGCGCCCAAAATCAATGCAACAGGTCGATTGGAACATGCTTCTCAATCGGTTGAGTTACTGATATCAAAAGACGCGGAAAAAATCAAAACTTTTACCTCACAAATCAACGATTTGAATGCTCAACGCAAAGAAACCGATGGAAATGTAACGGTAGAAGCGATTCAACAAATTAAAGAGGATGGAGAAGAAGATCGATTTACAACCGTTGTGTACAATCCCGATTGGCACAAAGGTGTTTTGGGAATTGTGGCTTCGAGATTGATCGAAACTTATTATCGACCAACTTTGGTATTGACACAAGGAAATGAAGGTGAAATAACCGGATCTGCTCGTTCTATCAAAGATTTTGATCTGTACGAAGTAATTGATGCTTGTTCTGAATTTTTATCGAAATATGGTGGACATCGATTTGCGGCGGGATTAACCATGCCTGAAGAAAACTTTATTCCGTTCAAGGAAAAATTTGAAGAATTAGTGAAATCCAAAATTCGTCCAATTCAACGAAAACCGACTATTGATATCGATACGGAACTTTCTTTTTCAGATATCACGCCCAATTTTTTAAGCATTTTGAAACAGATGGATCCTTTTGGACCAGAAAATATGACACCTGTATTTATGACTAAGAATTTGATCGGTGGTGAAGTAAAGGAAATGGGGAAAAAAAGCGAGCATTTGCGTTTGCAATTATGGGACGAAAAATCCAAAAAACAATATTCTGCAGTGGGATTTGGGATGGGACATTTGGCAACCGATTTCCGTTATCGTCGATTTGATGTTGTCTACACCATCGATGAAAACCATTGGAAAGGAAATTCCTATTTGCAATTTACGATTCGTGATGTTCGTTTTAAGGATTAAATCTTTCCACCACTAAAACCATTTCGCCTTTTAAATTTTGTTCTTCAGAAATTTTATGCAATTCTTCCAAAGTTCCGCGTAAAGTTTCCTCAAACTTTTTCGTGATTTCACGTGACAAACTTGCTTTTCGATCTGGACCAAATGATTCTGCTAAATCCTTCAGTGTTCGGGTGATTTTATGCGGAGATTCGTACAAAATCAAGGTTCTTTTTTCTTCTTTTAATTCATTCAATTTCGTTTGACGGCCTTTTTTCACAGGTAAAAATCCCACGAAAGTAAATTCATTCGAAATCAATCCCGAAACCGTCAAAGCAGGAACAAATGCTGTAGCACCAGGAAGTGCAATGACTTCGATATCGTTTTCAACACAAGCTTTTGCTAGCAAATAGCCAGGATCTGAAATACCAGGAGATCCTGCATCAGTAATCAACGAAAAATTTCGTCCTTCTTTTAATTGTTGGATGATTTCTTCGGTGACTTTGTGTTCATTGTGCGCATGATAACTTCTCATGGGCGTGGAAATTTCATAATGTTTCAATAAAATTCCACTATTGCGCGTGTCTTCAGCCAAAATCAAATCGGATTCTTTTAACGTATCAATCGCGCGAAACGTCATATCACTTAAATTCCCGATAGGCGTTGGCACCAAGTATAAAATTCCTGACATGTGGCGAAGGTAAAAAGGATTCTTTAGATTTTCTTCATTTACAACTTGTTAAATCTACAATTGGTTTTCATTATTTTGTAAATTAGCTTCTTTAACTAACACATTGACAATGAAATCATTTTACTTTAGATTAATCTTTTTTGGTCTTTTTTTGAGTTCATCTTTTTTGAATGCACAAGAAATTTTACCCAAAGGATTGACCGAACACGAACGAACCTTACTACCCAATTATCAATTTAGAGGAAATCTCGTAACGCCACCACCGGCACAAGAAGTGCGAACCTCTGCACAATGGGAAGAAGTGGAATACGTAGTGATCCGCTGGACACCTGAATTTCAAAACATTCAAAGGCAAATTGTAGCAGCAGCTGTTGATGAATGCAAAGTTTTGATTGCAACCCAAAATCAAGCTTCCGTTCAATCCTATTTGACTTCCAATGGAATTGATTTGACGAATGTCGAATTCTTAAATGCGCCTTCCAATAGTATTTGGATTCGTGATTATGCAGGAAATACGGTCTATACCAACGATGTAGGAGAACGCGCCTTGGTGGACTGGATTTACAATCGACCTCGTCCAGCCGATAATTTATTGCCGACGTATCATGCGACACACGTTGGGGTTCCTTTATATGTGACCGATACGGCACCTGCTGATTTGGTCAATACAGGCGGAAATTTCATGTCAGACGGAATGGGGAATGCCTTTGCTTCTGAATTGATTTTGCACGAAAATCAAGCGGGAAATCCGTATGGAGTTTCTACGAAATCAGAAGAGCAAGTTGACCAGATTTTAGAGGATTATATGGGAATTGATTCCTATCGTAAAATGACCGTTTTGCCCTATGATGGCATTCACCACATTGACATGCATATGAAATTGTTGGACGAAGAAACGATTTTGGTAAGCGAATATCCAACGGGAATTGCAGACGGACCTCAAATTACCGAAAATATTGAATACATCACGACTAATTTTCAAACCCCATTTGGAAATAATTACGACATTAAATGGATTCCAGCGCCTCCAAGTCCAACTGGTCAACATCCGCACAATGGTGGAGCATATAGAACTTATACAAACGCGGTCATCATCAACAAAACGATTTTGGTTCCTACCTATCGACCGGAAGTGGACGAAGAAGCACTGGAAATTTGGCGCGACGCCATGCCGGGTTATCGTGTAGTTGGAATTGATGTGGACAACAATGGCGAAAATTTGATCAATTTAGGCGGAGCGATTCATTGCATTACGCATACCATTGGAGTTGAAAATCCGCTTTGGATTGTCCACGAAAAAGTGCGTGATCTTGCATCCAATGTGAACATTCCTTTTGAAGCGCAAATCAAGCATAGTTCAGGGATTGAAGCAGCAAAAATTTTCTGGAAAAAAGAAGGTGATTCAGAATTCCAAGAATTGTCTTTGACAAATTCTTCTGGAGATAATTGGACAGCAACCTTGACGGCACCAAGCGATGCGGAAACTATCCATTATTACATTTGGGCAGAAGCCAATTCAGGGAAAACCTTAACGCGCCCTTTGCCAGCTCCAGAAGGATTTTGGACATTTAACATAACCTCAATGGGATCTGAAGAATGGTTGAAAAACGCCATTCGTGGACCTTATCCGAATCCAGCCAAAAACAAAGTACATTTTGATTTGAAAGACATCAACGGAAAAGTCAAAGTGAAATTTCATACCGTTTTAGGTCAAAGTTTGATGGAAAGAGAAATCGAAAATCCAAATGGTCGCGTGACACTAAATCTGAATTCATCATGGAAAGGAGTTTATTTGGTGAGCTTTGAAGGCGAATTTGGGAAAATTACCAAGAAATTGATAGTGAAGTAATAGTAAACTTAAAAGCCTTGTCAAAGTTTCAAATCTTGACAAGGCTTTCTTTATTTTTTAGATAAATCTTTTAAATAGACTTCCAACATCCATCATCCAACTTCCAACTTACTTCACCTTCGCAGACAATTCCAACATGCGATTGATGGACTTTAAAGCTTTTACACGCAATTCTTCATCGATTTGGATTTCAGGTAATTCGTATTTCATGCACAAATACAATTTCTCCATCGTGTTACGTTTCATGTAGAAACATTCGCTACAATTACAAGATTCATCCTGTGTCAAAGCCGGAATCAATTTTTTATGCGGAGCCAATTTTCTCATTTCATGAAGAATTCCTTCTTCCGTTGCGATGATGAATTCTTGTGCTTCGTCTTGTGCAACATAATCCAATAATCGGGAAGTTGAACCGATGAAATGCGCCATACGCAAAACAGGCTCTTCTGATTCTGGATGCGCAATCAATTTCGCATTGGGATTTTCAGCCATTTGCTTGGCGATTCTTTCCAAAGAAAAAGCTTCATGCACCATACAAGCGCCGTCCCATAAAATCATGTTTCGTCCTGTTACTTGGTTCAAATAACGACCTAAATTTTTATCGGGAGCAAAGATGATTTTTTGATCTTCAGGAAGCGAATTGATGATTGTTTCGGCATTGGAAGAAGTGACGATGATGTCACTTTCTGCTTTTACGCCAGCATCACAATTGATATAACTCACGACAATTGAACCTGGATGTTCTTCACGAAACGCACGCAATCCTTCGCCTGTACAAGAATCTGCCAAAGAACAACCCGCCAAAACATCGGGTAAAACCACTTTTTTGGTTGGATTCAAAATTTTCGCCGCTTCGGCCATGAAATGAACACCGCAAAAAACAATCATATCGGCATCGGTATCGGCTGCAGCACGTGCCAATTGCAGACTGTCACCCAAAAAATCGGAAATATCTTGAATTTCTCCAGGCTGATAATAATGCGCCAAAATGATGGCATTTTTTTCTTTGCGAAGTCGGTTGATTTCAGCTACCAAATCAATTCCTTCTGGAATTTCCATGTCCAAATATCCTTTGATAGGTAGTGTCGATACTGCTTTTTCTATTGTTTGCATCTTATTTTTCGTCAAGTTCTATTGGAAGAAAGCAAGTTTCATTCCGATTATTTATTTAATGTTTGGTATTCAGAATTAAATCTACCATCTACTTTCGTAAATCTACTAATTATTGAATTCCCAATTTCTTTTTCAAATCTTTGCTCAAAGCATCTTTGTGAACCATAAAGGCAATCGATTTCATGCGCATAAAAGCAGCTGACATATATACGTCTCCGCCATTGGCCAAATCAGAACCCCAAGAATTTTTCACATCGTAATATTGATTGCCCAATTGATCCTTCAAGATTCCTGTGATATGCATCAAATGGTCGTCTACTGTAGTGAAATTCTCAAAATTCTTCTGTCTTTCCTCGGCAGTTGCCCATTTCTCAGGAAGTAATACTTTGAAATAATCTTCTTTTTTCCCTTCCAATGGTAAAATCGCTAAACCTTGTTTTGCGCTAAAGGTTGGTTCGCTCACATCGGAACTAAAGGAAAGTGTAAATCCTTTGTTCAAAGCGTCATTCATTAATTGCATGTATTCATCTAGGGGCAGATTGTAAAAAGATCCGTTAGAGAAATTATCGGGAATGCTCAAAACAAAAGGTTTGTAATAAGGAACATGGGTGAAAGAGGAAAACGAAACATAATCGTCTGGATTAATTTTCAAAAATTCCGCAAACTGATGAGGTGTATAGGTTTTTCCTTCGAATTGGAAACTAGTAGGCTCTTTTCCTAAATATTCGTCCAAAATCGCATCGAATTCCTTTTGCCAATTCTCGTGTAAGAAAGCTTTCTGGTGATTCACCAAATTTTCCACATAAGCAGTTAATTTCGCTACCATAATTGAATGATCATGTTTTTCCGCATCGGGCGATAATCCTAAGTATTCTGCATGTGGTACCACACCACCTTTTCGGACAGCATTCATCACATCATGCGCCAATCCACCTTCTGAAAACTGCGCTTTTCCTTGTCGGTACACATAATTATAGGCTTTGTCGGGATAGGTGTTTTTTACGATGTACATTTCCGATAAATCGATGGATTTGCCAGTGATTCGTTTCACTTCTGATTCTAAAAAAGAGATTGTCGCATAACTCCAACAAGTTCCCGTTTGGCCCTGATTCAATACAGATGTATGATCGTTATTCACAATTGGTGTGAATTGGTACTCATTTATATTTTGTCCCCAAAGGATTGAACTCAATAAAAATGAGGAGATTATGGTGATTTTTTTCATTTCTGTGTATTTTGTGAATAAATATATGAAACTCCTTCTGGAAAGAGAAGCGTAAAAATAGGAAATCTTTTAACTTTGCTCAAACCTTTCAGTCATGCAACAACGTGAAGATTTTCTTCTAAAAGCTTACGAACTCGGAATCATAAAATTCGGGAATTTTACATTAAAAAGTGGGATCGAATCACCGTTCTACGTTGACCTTCGTCCACTATCATCTAGTCCTCAACTTTTAAAAACTTTGGCCAATAATCTATTGGAATTGGCAGATGATGCACCTTATGATTTAATTTGTGGTGTGCCATATGCTGCTTTGCCAATGGGAACCACCATGAGTTTGGCAAGTGGAACGCCTTTGATTATCAAACGAAAAGAAAACAAAGGATACGGAACCAAGCGAATGGTAGAAGGTGTCTATGAAGACGGACAAAACTGTTTGTTGGTAGAAGACGTGATCACCAGTGGTCAAAGTTTATTGGAAACGATTGATGAAATCGAACGCGAAGGACTAAATGTTACCGATTGTGTCGTGGTTTTGGACCGTGAACAAGGCGGAATTGAAAAATTAAAGAAAAAAGGATACACGGTCAAAACTTTGTTTACCATCAACGAAGTAATTGAAATCTTGCACCGTTACCATCGTTTGAGCGATGGAGAATTGAGTCGTGTGAAAAACTTCTTGAACAATCCTCCAGCACCACCAGAAGTAAAAAGAGTTCCATTGGAACAAAAACAAATTCAGCATCCAGTTGGAAAACGTTTGGTGGATATTGCATTGAAAAAGAAATCCAATTTGATTGCGTCTGCAGATGTGATTACAACGGCTGAATTATTGAAATTAGCAGAAGAAGTAGGAGATCATGTAGTCGCTTTGAAATTGCATACCGACATCATCAAAGATTTCAGCATGGATTTCATCGAAAACTTGAAGAAAATTGCGAAAGAAAAGGACTTCTTGTTATTTGAAGACCGCAAATTCGCTGATATCGGAAATACACAAGAATTACAATATAAAGAGGGAATTTACAAAATTGGCTCTTGGGCAGATATGATCACCTCGCATGTGATTGCGGGTGAAGAAAGTTTGAAAGTATTTGACAACGTAGGAGTCGTTGCCATCGTGGAAATGTCCTCCAAAGGAACCTTGACCGATGATTATTACATCGGAAAAGCTTTGAATGTAGCAGAATCAGCACCCAATGTCATGGGAGTTGTGGCGCAACGCAAAGTGTCTGATGATTTGTTGTTGTTCACACCAGGCGTAAATATCAGCACAAGCGGAGACAACAAAGGACAACAATACAATACGCCAGAGCGTGTTATGAGAGGCTATCATACCGATTTCATGATTGTGGGTAGAGGAATTTACCAATCTGCCAATCCAAAAGAAGTCGCGCAAGAATACCAATCTTTAGGTTGGGCAGCGTATGAGGCTAGTTTAAGTTAATACTGAATTGAACATAGGCAAAAAGCGATTAGGAGTTGATCTTCTAATCGCTTTTTTTTCTTTTAGTTGTTTTCAAATTCTGTTGCCAATTTAACCAAACTATTAGCGTCGAAATCATCTTTCAAAACAGATAGGTTAAAAGAAGTGTCTTTTAAATAATTTCGAAGCTGATTTGAATCAAGAAACCTTCCTTTGTTGTTGGAATTTATTTTCCCAATAGGCACCGAAAACTCTTTTCCATTCAAGAAAATATAATAATTCGTAGAAGTAATTTTACCGGTAACTCGATTGTTTTCGAAATAGGGTTTGTACCCGACAATAATGGAAATCTTTTCACCTTCAAAAATGGTTTCGGCAAAAATATCAATGGGCTTGTTTTTTCCTTTCTTATCGACTGGAAGTTTCTTCAAAATCAATTCTCGACCCTCCATTTGATAGGAAATGCTGGCGACATTTTCAGAATTGGCAAGCAATACATTGTGGGTTTCAGAATTGGCAGATTTCAATTTGAACCTTTTTTGTTCTTCGTCTACCACAAAAGTTTTGGTTTCTATTCGTTCCCCTGACTTCATTTCAACAATAGCATTATGCCATTGAGCAGATGCGAAACTTGTGATTAAAAGGATTAAGAAAGTTAGGATTTTCATCATTTGGGATTTTGATTAAGAATTTTAAATATAACCAATTAAACCTATAATTCAATCTCAAAGATTAAATTTGCAGTATGGAGAAAATTATTCTGGGAATTGACCCTGGAACAACCGTGATGGGATTTGGGCTAATCAAAGTCGAAAACAAAAAAATGCAAATGATTTTGTTGGACGAATTGTTGTTGCACAAATACGATTCGCACGAATTGAAACTCAAAAAGATTTTCGAACGAACGCTTTCCATCATCGATACCTATCATCCAGACGAACTAGCAATTGAAGCACCTTTTTTCGGTAAAAACGTTCAATCGATGTTAAAGTTGGGGAGAGCGCAGGGCGTTGCCATGGCAGCTGGTTTGTATCGGGAAGTTCCAATTACCGAATATTCGCCAAAGAAAATCAAACAATCCATCACCGGAAACGGAAATGCTTCCAAAGAAATGGTAGCAGGAATGCTAAAGAATTTATTGAATTTAAAAGAGATTCCGAAGCGTCTTGATTCCACCGATGGATTAGCGGCTGCTGTCTGCCACTATTTCAATATGGGGTCAGAAACCGCTCCGAAATCTTATTCTGGATGGGATGCTTTCGTAAAGGCAAATCCCAATCGAAAAGCTTAAATCTTACTTATCATCTTTTTTCTCTTTTTTGTTGTGCGTGGTATGTTTGCCTTTGTTCATTTGTTCCTCTCTTTCTCGACTATCTAAATCGTCTTTGTTTTGTGGACGTTTGATGAGGTTGGTTTGTTTCGGATTATTGGGGTTACTTGGGATTATAATCGTTTGTTTTTTGGTGAAACTTGATTTTAACTTCCTTAAAGTTCATTCATTCGGAAACCTAAAAGAAGAATTTTCTTCAAATTTTAGCGTGAATTTAACGTTGCAAATTCCATTCTATTAAAATCCGTTAAAGAAATTAAGAAGATAGAGTTGGGTTTTATTTGAATTGAGAAGAATTGAATCGATTCAAATTTGTTGAAAATTCGTAAGTTTAGCCACAAATGAATTAGGATATGAATAAAATTAGTTTTCTTTTGATTTTTACTTTGTTCTGTGCCAATCTTTTTGGTCAAAGAGCAGGTTATTGGCAGCAAGCGGTGGACTATAAAATGGACATCAATGTGGACGAAATAAAGTTTCAGTATGATGGGAAGATGACGTTGAAATACACCAACAATGCGCCAGAAACGCTTAAGAAAGTGTATTTCCATTTGTACTACAATGCCTTTCAACCAGGAAGCGCCATGGATCATCGATTGGTCAACATTGCAGATCCAGACGGACGTATGGTGATCAAATCAGGAACAAAAGAAAATCCGATTATCCAAAGTAAAATTGCTCAATTGAAACAAGAAGATCAAGGGTTTCACCAAATCAAATCCATCAAACAAAACGGAAAAACCCTTAAATACAAAGTTTCGGGAACCATTTTGGAAGTAGAATTGGCAGAGGCTATGGCGCCCAATACTACCACGATATTAGACATGGAATGGTTGGCTCAAATTCCACAAATCATCAGAAGAGGAGGGAAGAACACAACCGAAGGAGTAGATTTCTCCATGACGCAATGGTATCCAAAGATGGCACATTATGATGAGTTCGGATGGCATTTGGACGAATACATCGGACGCGAATTCATTGCACCATTTGGTGATTTCGATGTAAAAATTCATATCCAAAAAGACTATGTAATTGGTTCTTCTGGGAAATTGCAAAATCCAACAGAAGTAAAAGGATACCTTTCTGGAGCAAAAATAAAAGAGACCAAAGGAAAAGCAACTTGGCATTTCTTTGCCAAACAAATTCATGATTTCGCTTGGGCAGCAGACAAAGATTTTATTGTAAGCAAACAACAGGTTCCAAATGGACCAGAACTATATTTCGTTCGTCAAAATGATGATAGTATTGCCAAAAACTGGGCAGATGCAGAAATTCCAACGGTGAAATTTTTCCAATACATGGACACTCATTTTGGTGAATACCCATGGGATACGTATACCGTTGTTCAAGGTGGAGACGGTGGTATGGAATATGGTACGGTTACTTTAATTACAGGTAAACGAAACTTTGAAAGTTTAGTAGGAGTCATTTTCCACGAAGTCGCACATGCTTGGTACCAACATTTATTTGGATTCAACGAAACGGTTGACGAATGGATGGATGAAGGCTTCGGTAGCTATGCAGAACATATTGCGTATTTAGAAATTTTCAACAAACCAATTGAGTCCAATCCAAATTGGGGAGCTTACGAAGGTTATTTTGACTTAGCAAAATCAGGTGTAGAAGAACCGATGAGTTTGTTGGCAGATTATTACAACTACAACTATGCATACGGAGTTCAAGCTTATGTAAAAGGACAAGTATATTTGATTCAATTGGAATACATTATTGGAAAAGACAATTTGAAAAAGGTATTCCATGAATTCTACAAACAATGGAAATTTAAACATCCAACTCCCAACGATTTCAAACGTGTTGCAGAAGAAGTTTCGGGCATCAATTTGAAATGGTACCAAAACCTTTTTGTCAATACGACTAGAGTCATCAATTACGGAGTAAAAGCAGTGAACAACAAAGAAATTCATTTGGAAAACATGAGCAATTTCAACATGCCGATTGATTTGTATGTAGAGTATGCAGATGGCTCCAAAGAATTGTTCTACATCCCAGCATTGGAAATGCGTGGTGAGAAACCAGTGGAAAACTTTGATTTATACAAAGGAGTAAAACGTACGGTTGTAGAACCATGGAAATGGACAACGCCAGATTATAAAGTGAGCGTCAACAAAGAAGTAAAACGCGTCATCATTGATCCAACCAAACGTTTAGCAGACATTGATTATTCCAATAATACTTACGTAAAATAAAAGATGTTATTAGCAGTCAACATAGGAAATACAAATGTACGTTTTGCCGTTTTTAAAGACGATGAAGACATTATTTCCTGGACCATCAATACCAAACCTTATCGTACCGAAGACGAGTGCTATGCCAAATTCAAAAGTATGTACAGTCCGTTTGGGTTAAAGAAGGAGGACATCACCAAAATTGTGATTGGTTCCGTTGTGCCTCCGCTTACCGCAGCCGTAGCCAATTCTTTGGAGCGAATTCATAAAATTACGCCACAGGTTGTAGACCGCACAACACCATCTTCGGTGACGCATCAGTCCAAACAAATGGGGACTGATTTGTATGCTAATGCCGTGGCGGCTCAAGAACTGTACAAAGGCAAAAAGATAGTCATCGACTTTGGAACTGCTTTGACTTTTACGGGAATTGACGAAAACGGAAACACCATGGGCGTAGCCATTGCACCAGGCATTCAGACTGCTTTGAATTCTTTGGTAGGCGAAACCGCACAACTTCCCGAAATTGAACTCAAAGAACCTGAACGTGTTTTAGGATTTGATACCGTAACTTGTATGCAGAGCGGTATGGTCTACGGATTCGTTGGGATGGTTGAAGGGATGATTGACCGCATCAACAAAGAAGTCAACGACGATTGTCATGTCATTGCTACGGGCGGACTTAGTTTTGTCTATGCGCCTTTGACCAAAAAAATCCACGTACAAGACGCATTGCACACCATCAAAGGATTAAAATTTTTATACAAATAAATTAGTGGTTTAATGGAAGGAGCGGGCAGAGATGTCCGCTTTTTTTATTATTAACCCAATTATTGTTTTCCTCATAAATCAGAATTGGAGCGTGCGCATTTTTTGTCCGAAATGGCACAAAAACTGGTCAAGCTCTCGGCACTCGCTTTCCCGAAAACTATCGGGAAGAGCTCAAACCTAACGAAGTGGTTCGACGTAGTCAAACAAATGCCTCCATCCCTCACGCAGTTTTGTTATCAACTAAAAGGAGGATATTGGGACAAATCAAACAGAAAAAAATATTGGGCATCCAGTTTTGATTAGTTCAAAGTGGAGCGCCAAGGGAAATAGAAGAAATATGACTATATATTTATTTTAGAAAATTTAAAACACAAAAAAACCGCCTCATTCAATTGAACAAGGCGGTTTTGTATTTTCATTTAACTAATGAATATTAGTCAATTTTGATGTTGTCAATATGCAAATTGTAGGTAGTGCCTGAACCTGCTTTCATTGCCAATAGGTCATTTGCAGTATTCAACGTCATACCTGTAATATCCAAGGTAACCAATCTCCATTCATTGTTGGTATTGATTGCCCCAGTGTACTGGTTGTTTGCAGAAGTTGTCAACGTCTTGTTAGAAGAGTTTAACTCACCTACATTGTAATAAACACGTCCAGCAGCTGTATCCAAGTTAAAAGACAAAGATTTGTTTGAAGAACCTTTGATCCACATGGTGATTTTTGTTGCATTTGCAGGAATTGTAGCAGCAGAAGCTTTCACAGTAAATACATATGGGTTGGTATCTCCAGTTGTTCCGTTAAAATGGAAAGAGTTTGATCCATCACGACCAGTTCCGATTCCTTGTACAGCTAATCCTGAAGTCAAACCATATTGGTTCAAAGAAGCTAAGAAATTTGCCCAGTTTTCGAAATCAGCACCGTTGAATAAGAAATTAGCAGCTTCTTGGTCGTTGTCACCACCTCCGCCGCCACCGTCTCCAACATCGAAACGTGGTTGATCAAATTGTACATCAGATGTATCACGGATGTAGAATTGCCATGTGCTGTTGTATTTGCTCATTACCCCAGTGATTCTTCCACTTCCTTCTGGTAATAAATCTCCTGCGAAATCTGCAAAGCTAGAGTTACGTAAGATGATTTCGTTTCCTTCCGCATCTTGTAACGTACGGTTTGTTGTTTGGTTTGGCTCAGAATAAGTACTTCCCAATTCAGCTTGTACAAACTGAACACCTTCCAATGTAACCAATGTGTTCACATTGTTGTTGTTCAAAACAGAAGTGATTCCTTGGAATACTCTTGGAGTTAATGAAGTATCATCATCACAGGCTCTTTTTACATGGTCAGCTACCAAAATTTCAGCCAATTGACCTACTCCACCTTGGTAAGTTCCACCTACTTTGTAAACTCCGTTTGTAATACCACCGTTAATTCCGTTCAATTTTACACGAACTTTAGATCCGATTGGGAAGTTGTTGAACAAACTTACTTTGTTCAATTCTACTTGAATCCCTTTTGTTGGATTTTCACGGCTATCTTGTAATGAAATCGTTTTGTAGAAATTTCCAGTTTCGTCACTTGAAATCACATATCCTTCAAATACGATTTCTTCACCATCTGCTGGGAAAGTGTACAAAGAAGAACTTCCAATTTCTGCAATTACTTCAGAAATGGTTCTGTTGGTTGTCCATTCTTCACTACAAATATATTGTTCAAATGGAGGAGTTGCATAGTCATCATCTTTTACGCAGGAATTTAATAATAGAATTGCTGCGAATGCTGTTAGTATATTTTTCATATTTAAAATATTCATTGTTTAAAATTAAGAATTAAAAGCGGAAGTATACGTTTAAGAAGTAGCTAATTCCTTGGTCATACCACATTTTAGGACCAAAGGTTGTACGGTAGTTTTCGTCCAACATATTTTGGTAGCTACCTCCTCTCATTTGTTCAAATCCACTGGTGATGTAGTTTTTGTTGTTCAATACATTGTTAACGGTACCGCTGATACCCATATTGTATTTTCCAAAACGGAATGTTTTACCAACATTCACATTTAACATAAACTCATCGGTTGTTTGATGTTGTTTCAATAAACTACGTAATGTACCTTCATCAATAAAGTTCGTATCTGGGTTGTTTGCCAAATCAGCAAAATCTCTTGTTCTGTTAAATGGAGAAACGTCAAAATAGTTTGCCATCAAGTAGTTTCCACTAACACCCAACCACCAGTAGTTTGGACTACGGTATTCGATTCCTAATGAATATCCTTGTTGAGGTCCGTTTGACAATTTATAGTCTTTCAAATACGTCTTTCCGAAATCTTTGTATCCGCCAGTTAAATCATCAGAGAACAAGTAGTAATCTGGATTGTTGTTGTAGGTATATTGACCAATTGACGCAACAGCTGTTACTGAAATTGCAGTTGTCACTTGCGCTTCAATCGCCAATTCAGTTCCGAAATATTGTTTGTCAACACCGTTTAACAATTCAGCCGCGAAATAAGTTTGCGCTTCATTGTCGATGTATCCAAATGATTTTTCCATTTCATCTTTAGCCAACGTATAGAAACCTGTCGCTTTTGCTTTCACTCTTGGTGCACGGTAGATGTACGATAATTCTCCAGACATTATTTGTGCATTTTTCAAATCTGGCACAGATAAGCTGTTTCCTCTTGCGTTTACGAAAACTTCGTCAGCCGTTGGAGCATTTGTGCTATATTGACCGTTCAAGGCGATGAAATTTCTTCCGTCAAATTTGAATAAGAAATTCGTTTTCACCCCAAAGTTCCAGAAATCGTAAGTTTTACTTTTTCCGTAAGAATCATTCATATACAAATAGTGTTGGAAGTTTCCTTCACGGTAGAATGACGTATTGGAAACTGTTGCTCCAAATGTCCAAGTCAACCAATCCCAATTTGCTTTGGTTTGAATAAAGAAATCAGCGTATTGACGGTTGATTTCATAATCGTATTCATAACGATCTCCTTCTTTCACTTCTCTGTCTGGATTCATAGAGTCAAACTGACCCGATTGACCAGCATCTGCAAAATCATCTACGTTTGAGAAGAAATTTCCTCCCAACAAATCAGCGATTTCACGGTAGTTTTCAGATTTTGTGTTTTGGTACGTAACAGCCATTACTAAATCGATGTTGCTTTCGATTTTCGTTTTGAAATTGGTACTAACTGTTAAGGTTTTGTCATCTTGAAAATCTTCAGCCAAAACATAAGCAGCAGATTTACCCGCTAAGTTTCTTAAATGGTTCATCCCATACAAACTTGTCCAATCCAATTGTCCAAAGCTTCCATCTTTCCACATATTGGTAAACATTTCAGCCATTGCTGGATTGTCTTGTCCTGATTGTAAATAAAAGCTCGGCATGTTACGGTAGTAAGTAGGAGAAGGATTGTTGGCTTTGTACCAGTCCAATCTTGTTCCAGAATCAGAACCCATTTGGTAGGCTACGGAAGTCAATAATTTTGAATTGTTTCCGATGTTCCAGTGGTGCGTTAACATAGCAATTGGCTCGTGTGTTTTACGTACACGTTCGCTTCTTTTTTCACCATCTTGCCATCCCCAATATGAGTTGTAATCAGTACCTGCTAAATCGTATACTTCTTGAGTATTTGGACTGTTGGTCGCTCTTCTGTTTGGTGCTCCAAAAGCTGTCAAATGCAAGGTGTGACGATCATTGAATTTTTTCTCTACACCTAAATAATAAGCCCAAGCATCGTAGAATGTTCCTTCAATTCTTCCCTCTTCAGCCCATCTTCTTGAACCCGAAACGGTGAATCCCCATCCGTTGTTCATCAAACCTGTGTTGTAGGTTGCCATTACACGGTTTCTGTAAGAACGGTTGGTAAATGAATATGATAAACTTGTTCTTTTTGGTAAAGTAGAAGGACGTGTATCGAAATTGGTAACACCTCCGATATCACCTAAAGCTGTTGAACTTGGCTCTAAACCATACGTCAATTCAGACGGTCTTCTGGTAATGTCGTTCAAACCTCCCCAGTTGTTAAATGTTACTCGACCATTGTCGATTTTGTTCATTTTTACACCGTTGAAAAATACGTCATTGTATTTGTTGTCGTACCCTCTTACGCGGAACCAATATGCTCCTAAATCATACGCAGCGGTAGAAGCAAATACATCTTGAGAGGATTGCAATAATCCAACAGAAGATTGAGAGCTTGATTCATCATCATCTAACTCATCCTCGGTTAATGTAATCACACCCAAAGTGTCACTGATTGGATTGAATTGAACGTTCAAATCACCCAATTCAATTCTGTTTTCATTTCCAACCATTAAAGGTTGTTCCATACGCGAATATCCTGTTCCAGATATACGAATCGTATAGGTTCCTGGTTTCACATCGACAAATTGGAAATAACCAATTCTGTCTGTTCTCACTTCCTCACCTGTTTCGACTAACAATACAGATAAATCATACACTTCTTTACCGGTTGATGCATCTTTTACAATACCCGATACTCTTGTTTGACCCATCAATGCTATTCCCATCAGAATGACAAAGACTACACTTAATAATAATTTATTCATTCAACGAATTTTTATCTTTACTTTTGTGCTTTTAAAAAAGTTACCTCAGTAAAATTTGAGGGCACAAATGTAATAAATATTATGATGTCAAAAATGAATAAATCATTAAGCTTCTTAACATTGTTGATGTTATTGCTTTCTCTTGATGCTTTTGGACAGCAAAAGTTTAAAGCTGCCGCCGTAGGATTCTACAATTTGGAAAACCTATTTGATACGGAAGCCTCTGTAGGTTATATAGATGGAACTCGCTCTCCAAACGATCCTAATTACCACATTTCGATTAAGGCAAGCGATATTTCGAAGTACGATACCGTTGCTTATAGAGGGAGTTATACCTATGAAAATTTAGAAGGTAAAAAGATCATTCGTCCTTTAATTTTGCAAACGGAAGAATTTCATCCGAATGGGAAAAAAGTTTGGACCAAAGAACGCTACAACCAAAAGTTGAAAAACTTATCAGAAGTAATTGCGGAATTAGGAAAAACTGATACTCAAACGGCACCCGTAATCGTAGGTCTTTGCGAAATTGAAAACAAAGAAGTGGTAGAGGATTTGATCAATCAACCAGCCTTGAAACGTTTTGATTATGGGGTGGTTCATTTCAATTCAATGGATGCTCGTGGAGTGGATGTTGCGTTAATTTACCAAAAGAGTCGTTTTCAAGTGACCAAAGCGAAACCATATTTTGTGGAAATTTTTCATAGCGACGGATACAGACAGTACACACGTGATATTTTGCGTGTAACAGGTATGTTGGATGGTGAGGAAATTACCTTTTTGGTGAATCACTGGCCTTCTCGTAGTGGAGGAGAACAAGTAAGTATGCCGAAGCGTAAGAAAGCAGCTGAAGTTATGAAAGGAATTTTTGATGAAATCCGTGCCGAAGACCCTAACGCGAAAATCATCGCTATGGGTGACTTCAATGATGACCCAACAAGTCCTTCTATCAAACAAGTAATGGGAACTGAAGGTAAAAAAGAAAGAGTGAAAAATGCTGACATCTTCAATCCAATGGAAGCCATGTTCAAAAAAGGAATGGGAACTTTGGGATATAGAGATTCTTGGAATTTGTTTGACCAAATTTTGGTAACGGGAACTTTAGTGGAGAACAACAAAAAATTTGATTCTTACAAAGTATTCAAAACAGCTATATTTTCTGCTCCTTACTTGATCACTCCAGAAGGACAATACAAAGGGTATCCATTCAGAATGTACGGTGGTGACACCTTCTATGCAAAAGGATACAGTGATCACTTCCCAGTGTATACAATTTTATTGAGAGAGATGAAATAATCCTTTCGTACCGATATAAAAAAATGCCTTGAGTTCATCAAGGCATTTTTTATAAGTTGAAAACTGGGTTTTATTTCTTCTTCAGCAAAGGAACAGTGCTACAAGCTTCTCCGTACATTAAGGATTGAATATGCGGTTGAATTTTTTCGACTAACAAAATATAAGCCGCATCTGGTACGGGCTTTCGACTGCATCCTTTCACAATGATTTTTTTGTTTTCAAATGCCGAAACATCCAGATTGGAAATGATTTCTTGGTACAGAGAAGTTTCCAAGTCGACCAAATTTCCTTTCACAATACGTTTAGCAAAAGGTTGTAAATGAGTGGCAACCAACAAAAATGCCCATGAAGGAATGATGGCATCGGTTGTACAATCCAAGGCAACATAGGCATCTTGATATTGTGACCAATCGTGATTCTTTAAATTCTCGCGAAAGACTTTTTCCTTTAAAATCAATTCTTCCCACAAAAAATCCTTAAGGTCAAACACCATTCGTCTACCTTCTGGGTAAAACTCTTCTAAATCGATCGTGACCAAAGGACTATTGGCAACTCTGTTAATGATTTCGTCCATTTTTAAGAAAAATCTAATTACTTTTAGAAATGTAAAATTACAAAGAAAAAACCATCCATGAGGAAATCTGGATTTCTAGCAGTTTTAATTACTGTTCTTATAATTCTACCAACTTTAACCTTATATGCTCAATCGGACTCCAAAGATGAGGTTCAATCTTTGATCGATTCTGCTATTTCCAAAATGTATCAGAAAGACCATGTGCAATCTTTGGGAATGCTTGTGGAAGCAAAATCTATTTCCAATCAAAAAAAATTGGCACAACAAGAATTTATGGCAACCAACAACATTGCGGCCAATTATTTCATGATGTCCGATTTTGGAGAAGCCTTAAATTTCTATTTGGAAGCCTACGATATCGCGATCAAACACGATAACAAAGACAACATCATGGCGGTCTTGAACAATATTTCCATTTTGTATCTCCATGAGCGAAAAATGGACAAGGCGTATGAATACTTTCATAAAGCCTATGAATTGGCCTTGGAAACACAGAATCAGGAAAAAATGGCCATTTATGCAACCAATCTGGCCTTGGTTTTAAACAAAATAGGACGACTAGAAGAATCATCTCAATTCATCAAAATAGCCGAAAAAAGCGCTACTGAAAATTCAAATTTCAAAGAAATCATAGAAATGGCCATTGCCGAAAACAATCTCTTTCAAGGAAATTTGGATTTGGCCTTTCAGCAATCTCAAAATGTGTTGCAAAAACTAATTGGTAAAAGACATGTCGAAAATAGAGTGTTTACTCATCTGATTTTGGCTCAAGTCTACATGGAGAAAAATCAATTAAAAGAAGCAGAAAATCAGGTGGCATTAGCACTTCAAGATGCAAATTCTACAGAATCAAAAATAGATTGCTATAAGATTTTGGTCAAAATTTTCACTAAGGGAAATGATTGGAAAAATGCCATCAGTTATCAAGATAGCATTATCGTTTCTCAAGATTCTTTGGGCCGTAAAAGAAGTTCTATGTACTATGAAAATGGTAAAATCAAATTTGAAATTCAGAACTATCGATACGATTTAGAACAAAGCAACCGCAAAGTCAAGTCCTCTCAATATCTCATTTATACGATCTCAATTGCGAGTTTGTTGATTATGCTGATTGGATTTTGGGCGTTTCGCGTAAACGGAATCAAATTCAAACAAAAGGAAAAAATTGCAGAATTGGAATTGGCCAAAGAAAAAGCTGATAATTTATTGTTGGAAAAGCAACTCAAAGAAAAAGAAGTTTTTGCAAGTTTGGAATATGAACGATTAAAAAATGAATTGGAAAAGAAAAACAGGAAATTGGCAACTAGGGCATTGCAATTATCCAACAAGAACGATGTCATTGAAGAAGTTATCAAGATGGTGAGTTCTCTTCCTGAATTTTCCAAAAATGAAGCTCTTAAACGAAATTTAATGGATTTGAAAATCCAATTGAAAAATGAAAACCAATTGGAATCCTTCTTTACGCACTTTGAAGAAGCCAATCCAGAATTCATCCATCGATTGCAACAAAAGCATTCCGATCTCAATCCAAATGAAATTCGATTCATCACTTATGTGTATATGAACTTAAACAATAAGGAAATTGCATCTTTATTAAATATTACTCCTCAATCTACGCGAAAAAGAAAAGAAAGAATTTCCAAAAAGTTAAATCTTCCAGATGGAGGAAATTTATATACTTATTTAACAGGTATTTAGCTTCATTTCTCTCCTAGTCTTGTCACAAAATGTCGCAGGTATTTACAACAGATTACCAGAATCTTAGATGAATTTTGTACAAATTAAATCCAAACAAACATGAGAATTCTTTTATTTATTTTAGTGGTAGTCCTTGGCCTTTTTATTCCTAATAGTGGAAATGCCCAATTCCAATTTGAAAGTTCCAAAGAATATGGACAATTATTGGATATACGTTATTCGCCCACAACCGAAAATTTGCTTTTTGCTCGTTCGCTTACTAACCATGTCCTTCGATCCTCAGATGGAGGACAAAATTGGGAAATAATCCATTCCGTTCCTCAAGATGATTTTTTCATTCAAGTGAAAGACTTGAAAATTACCCATGATGGAAATTATTTAACGTATATCTGTACTGCAGAAGGTACAGCCATGAATAGAATTGAACTATTCAATGTTCAAACCGAGCAAGTCGAGAAAACAATTTATTCCCCAATTGGAGAAGAATCTGGAAGTTTAATTCAATCTTATTCGATTTTCAAAGAGGATTTAGATGTCATTTTCTTGCATACGACTCGTTTTATTAATTGGGGATTGGTTACCGAATTATTTTATACCCAAGATGGTGGAGAAAATTGGACATCTGTTTATTATAGCCCATCAAACAGCGATGTTGCTGTGAACAACGTGGCGATTTCTCCCTTTAATTCACAAAAATTATACATGATGAGAGGTCCATCTCCTTGGGGTATTGAAGGAGGATTGTGGATTTCAGAAGATGCTGGTCAATCATGGGAAGAAGCATTGAGCAACATCAATTTAATGCCCATAACCTTTCATGAGTCCAATCCCAATACTGTCTACCTAGGTTCTTTTTATTTGGGTTTAGATCAAACTCAAAAGTTATACAGAACTACTAATAATGGAATGTCTTGGGTTGAAATGGTGATTGACTGGACAGATTTAAGTAGCAATAGTATTCAAGATATTCTTATCAATCCAAACAATGATCAAAATATTGTGGTGTTGGAAGAGAACGAAATCGTCATTTCT
Source organism: Moheibacter stercoris (assembly GCF_040545805.1). NCBI lineage: Bacteria > Pseudomonadati > Bacteroidota > Flavobacteriia > Flavobacteriales > Weeksellaceae > Moheibacter > Moheibacter stercoris. Next base: position 204,914 of record NZ_JBEPMO010000001.1, on the reverse strand, counting down.
CATGATGGTGGTGTTAATTGGGAATCTCATGTGTATGATGGAGAGAATTTAGAACAATATTATTATGGAGTGAATGGTTCTTTTAATCCATTTGAAGAAAATGAATTGATTATCTCGGCTAATTATTATCCGTTTATTTCCACAGATGGTGGCGTGAATCTAGCCAAATTAGAGACTCCATTTGTCAATTCAACAGGAAGGATGGGAGTTTTTGGAGGAGAAAATCAGCATCTTTATTATGGAGTTAGAGGAGGTTTCGTTCATAAGAACATGGCTACAGGAGAGGAATTGCCTATTGGACTTTCAGAGCTTGGTTTCACACCCAATACTACCATGATGGGGCCTTATGTAGATCCAAATGTTGAAGGTCGTGTATTTGTAGGGTATTCCAACTGGATGGGAAATGCTTCAATCATGATGTCCAATGACCATGGTGAAAATTCCACTTTAATCCATTCCAACAGCTATATTTTCTTGATGGCAGCAGATTCCTTCAAAGCCAATCCTAATTTGATTATGCTTTCATTTGGGGAACTCGTATACAAATTTGATGTAACGGACTTAGAAAACATTGTTCAAACCCAAATTAGTTTACCGGGATTTGACATTGTGGAAGATGTTCAATTTGGACAAAATGAAAATGAATTGATCATCGTACAAGGGAAAAAAATTTACAAGACTTTGGACAATGGAGCCAATTGGACAGAGTTATCCAATGGATTGGAAAGTTTGAACAATGAATTCATTTTTGATCTTGCTATAAATCCCAATAATCCGCAACAATGGGCCATTGGAACTTCTTTGGGAATCTTTACAACGGAGGACGCCGGGAATTCATGGATCCATTCTTTTGTGGGACAATCCTATCATAAAATCAGTTTTTCTGACGGCAACGAAGGTGTAATCATTGCTACGTCTCGTTTTGAAGACGGTTACCTTTATCCATCTGCTCATTCTCAACTGGTGTTTACGACCAATAATGGTGAAACTTGGGAGGAAATTTCAACCGATATATTTGGATTTATGCGCACCATGAACTCAGATGTTTTATTTTATGAAGATGCTGCAACCGTATATTTCTTAACACCCGATTTGGGTGTGGTTGGATATGAAGTTGATTTAGAAGTGATGTCAATTTCCGATCAAAACATCCAAGAATTCACCCTATATCCAAACCCAAGTTCAGGTCCATTTGAGGTGAAATCCAATGAAAGAATTCAACAAATTGAGATCTTTAATTTTCAAGGTCAAAAAATGAAATCACTTTTTAATGGAAATTGGAATATTTCGGAATTGCCAAAAGGAATTTACCTATTGAAAATGCAAACCGAAAAAGGAAAAATTCATTTTCAAAAACTCATCAAAAAATAAGATTTATTATTGCCCACCTAATGAATACAGGAGCTTCAGAAGAAATTTTGAAGCTCTAGTTTTTTTACGTCCCTCAAACATCTATCTTTGTTTTAAGCAAAACACAAGTGAAATATTACATCATATCAGGCGAAGCATCGGGCGATTTACACGGTTCCAACTTGATGAAAAACATCAAAATTCAAGATCCAGAAGCAGATTTTCGTTTTTGGGGTGGCGACTTGATGCAAGAACAAGGTGGCACTCTAGTCAAACATTATCGAGACCTTGCTTTTATGGGTTTTGCGGAGGTTATCATGAACTTACGTACCATTTTGGGTAATATTTCTTTTTGTAAAAAAGACATTCAAGCCTATCAGCCTGATGCGGTCATTTTGATTGATTATCCGGGTTTTAATCTTCGCGTAGCAGAATTCGTCAAAAGCCTAGGCATCAAAGTTTACTACTATATTTCTCCTCAAATTTGGGCTTGGAAAACAGGACGTGTTCACACCATCAAGAAATTTGTGGACCGTATGTTTGTCATTCTACCATTTGAAAAGGATTTCTATGCGAAATATGAGTATGAAGTAGATTTCGTGGGCCATCCTTTGTTAGATGCTATGCAAAATTTACCCGAAATCAATTCGGAAGAATTCAAAGCAAAAAATCAATTAGACAATCGCAAAATCATTGCCTTGCTTCCCGGTAGTAGAAAGCAAGAAATTCGCGTGAAATTGCCCATTATGCTTTCGGTAGTAAAAGACTATCCCGATTACCAATTCATTGTTGCGGGCGCACCTTCAATGGAAGAATCCTTTTACAAAGAAGTAGCCAATGGAACTGAAATGAACATTGTATTTGCACAAACTTATGATTTACTACGAAACTCAGAAGCGGCTTTAGTAACATCTGGAACGGCTACTTTGGAAACTGCTTTGCTCAATACACCGGAAGTAGTTTGCTACAAAGGAAGCAGAATTTCCTACGAAATTGGGAAACGTGTCGTAAAACATATTCAATATATTTCTTTGGTGAATTTGATTATGGACAAAGAAGTAGTCAAAGAATTGATCCAACAAGATTTGAATTATACCAATTTGAAAAAAGAATTGGATTTGATTCTGAATTCACCCAAACGACAAGAGATTTTATCGGATTATGCTGAATTGCGACAAAAACTAGGTGGCCCTGGAGCATCTGCTCGAACAGCAGAAATGATCGTGACCGATTTGAAAAATTCCTAATCTTCTGTTTGAAATAAATGTATTCGGTGCATTTCGCCCCAATTGACCATCGCTCGAATTACGTCTTTGGTTTTTTTACCATATTCGGCAATGGAATATTATACCATTATCGGCTTTGTATTCATCACTTCTCGATGGGTTAATTGGCTCATTTCGAGTGTTTTCTTTTCTTTGGAAAGCATTTTAACCGATATTCCTCCAATGTCCTTTTCCATTTTATTGAACGTAACGATTTCGTTTTCGCGAAGCATCAAATAATGGACAATCAAAATCTTCTATCGCCCACCCAAAACTTCAAGCGTATCTTGAATCGCCATAATATCATTGGTACAACCTAGTGGTTATGATTTCGGTTTTTTGAACATGTGACTTACTTTTTGGTTACTAGTTACCTCGAAATAACGCATGGTAAAGATATAAATAGGCGATCGTAACTTTGTATAAGAATTGGAAAAACAGGTAATTATGAACACTATAAATATAGAAAAGATTCTAACTCCAAATAACTTTTTTGGGGTTGGAGATGCCTTTTATACCACCTCTTTTATTGGAGGTGAAATTCCAAGAAGATGTATGGATTCCTTCTTTGCATTGGGTTATAATGCGGACATAGATTTCGAAGCGAAAGAAATTCCACTTGGTATATGAGCCCATCCACACAAGGGATTTGAAACAGTTACCATTGCCTATAAAGGAAAGATTGAACACAAAGATAGTCGTAAACTATGGCGTCATAGGAGAAGGTGATGTACAATGGATGACAATTTTACATCAAGAATACCATGAAGAAGAATTTCCCAAAAAAGGAGGTACATTTCAAATGGTTCAAATGTGGGTCAACCTTCCTGCCAAAGACAAAGAAACCACTCCAAAATACCAAGATTTACTACTCAATGACATGGTCAAGGTTAGAATTGACGAGAAAGGAAGTTATGTCAATGTGATTGCAGGTCAATTTCAAGGTCAAAAAGGAAAAGCTACTACTTTCTCTCCCATGCATTTATACAACGCCTAATTGAAAGTCGGAACGAAGGTTTCCTTCCCATTCCCAAATGATTTCAATACTGCAATTTTAGTGGTGGAAGGATCTGTCAAAGAAAATGCTAATCAAACTTTGGGAAAAGATAGCTTTGCCATGTTTGAAAATGGCAAAGGCGATACTTTCGAATTGGAAGCTTTGGAAGAAAACACTCTTGTGTTGGTTATGAGTGGACAACCTTTTAATGAACCAATTGGCCATTACGGACCATTTGTGATGAATACACAAGAACAATTGGTGAAAACATTTGAAGATTTCAATGCCGGTAAGTTTGGGAAATTATAATAGAAATTGGATAAATTATTGAACGTTGGGTTTTTAAGAATCCAACGTTTTTTTGAGGGTTCTTTTTATGTTAAATCTATGCCAAACTTTACCCTAAAACCAAGATTAAATATAGACAGGTCGTAAATTTGCACCCAAATATTTTCGTTCAAAAATGGAACATAAACCTACTGAATTTGTGCTAATTGGCGCTGGGATTATGAGCGCGACTTTGGCCATTCTCTTGAAAGAATTAAATCCTACTTGTAACATTACTCTTTTTGAAAAACTTGACGTCGTTTCGGGCGAAAGTTCAGATGCCTTAAACAATGCGGGAACAGGACATTCGGGTTATTGCGAATTAAATTATACACCCGAAAAAAAGGATGGAAGCATCGACGTGAAAAAAGCCATTCAAGTGGCTAAATCCTTTCAATTATCCAAAGAATTTTGGGCTCACTTAGTCGAAACGGGTCATCTCAAAAATCCGAAAGATTTCATTCGACAAACTCCTCATTTAAGTTTCGTTTGGGGTGAGGAAGATGTAGAATTCTTGCGCAAACGTTATGCAGAATTGATCAAAAATCCATTGTTTCAGGAGATGAATTATTCCGAAGATTTTGAAACCTTGAAATCTTGGATGCCTTTGGTGATGGAAGGTAGAGGCACATCTCAATTAGTTGCAGCAACGAAAATGGATGAAGGAACAGATGTGAATTTTGGGTCCTTGACAAGATCAATTGTCGCAGACTTGTTCATCCAAAAAGACATTACGCTCAAAGTAGCCCACGAAGTTAAAAACTTAAAAAAGTTGGAAAATGGTCGCTGGGAAGTCAAAGTGAAAAATTTGGCGACTTCTAAAAAACTAAAGGTTGAAGCAGATTTTGTGTTCATTGGCGCAGGAGGAGGATCTTTGTGGTTGTTGGAAAAATCGGAAATTGAAGAAGCGGAAGGTTTTGGAGGTTTCCCAGTAAGTGGTGAATGGCTGATTTGTAAAAATCCAGAAATTATTGAGCAGCACTATGTGAAAGTTTATGGCAAAGCAAAAGTTGGAGCTCCTCCAATGTCAGTTCCACATTTGGATTCGCGTGTGATTGATGGAAAAAACCAATTGCTATTTGGTCCATTTGCTGGATTCTCAACAAAATTTTTGAAAAATGGTTCCTATTGGGATTTACCAAAATCCATCGAATGGTCCAATATCAAGCCCATGCTAGCAGCAGGATTGAAGAATTTACCTTTGACGAAATATTTAATTGAACAAGTAAGTCAGTCGTCTGATGAAAAATTGGACGCATTGCGTGAATATTATCCCAATGCCGATGGAAAAGATTGGGTGGAAGCCATAGCGGGTCAACGTGTTCAGGTCATTAAAAAAGACGAAAAAGAAGGAGGGATTCTTCAATTTGGAACCGAAATCGTCCATTCCAAAGATGGAACAATTGCTGCCTTATTGGGCGCTTCACCTGGGGCATCAACTTCAGTTCAAATCATGTTGGATGTAATTGAGAAATGCTTTCCCGATAAGTTGAAAGAATGGGAACCCAAAATCAGAGAGATGATTCCATCCTATAACTTACCTGAATCCGAATCGGAAAAATGGAAAGAAAACCAAAAGAAATCCAATCAAATCTTGAAATTAAACGATTAAATAGACCGAAGCCTTGAATTTCAAGGCTTTTTTTGTGAAAAATTGTAATTAAACTGGAAAAATGAAGCAGTTTAACCTTTCATTAACCGCCTCATTCCTAGAAAAAATTTTATACTTGCATGATTTTTAACGATAAACATGAAAAACCTACTCCTTACTCTATTCGCTATTCTCTTCATGCAACAACTATCGGCACAAAATGTATCCATTTCTGGAAAAGCAATTGACGATATTTTGTTAACGCCAGTTGAGGAAGCTACCGTTTATCTTTCTTTGAAAAAAGATTCTTCGGTGGTGAATTATACTATTACCGATAAAGAAGGAAATTTCAATTTGAATTTAAAACCGATTAACGAACCTGTTTTCTTTCGAATTACAGATGATGCAATTGGGGAATACTATACCGAAATGGAATCGCTGAAGGAAAATATCCAATTAGGTGAAGTAAAAATCGGGATGACCATTGGTTTAAATGAAGCGGTGATTACCGGCGCTCCACCCATACGAATCAAATCAGATACCTTGGAATTTAATGCTTCTTCTTTTAAAGTTCGTCCAGATGCCAATGTTGAAGAACTTTTGAAACAATTGCCTGGGGTTGAAATCGATGAAGAAGGGAAAATCACGGTGAACGGAAAGGAAGTAAATCAAATTTTAGTCAATGGAAAACCATTCTTTGACAAAGATGGGAAAATTGCCTTGCAAAATTTACCAGCCGACATCATCAACAAAGTTCAGGTTTCAGATACCAAAACCAAAAAAGAAGAAATTTCAGGTCAAAAAGCTTCCGGAAACAATGCAAGTATCAATTTGACGATTGACGAAAATAAAAACAAAGGATTTATGCTCAAAGCTTTGGCTGGATACGGAACCGATGAGCGATATGAGTCGAGTATGATGTTGAATTATTTCAAAGGAAATCAACGAATCAGTATTTTGGGGTCGTCCAATAACATCAATTCTACGGGATTTTCCATGAACGAAATATTTGATAATATGGGTGGGGGTCGTAACAATAGTTATTGGTCAAGTGGCGATGGTTCATTTGGTATGAATGGAATGCGATTTGGTGGCGGTTCAGGAATCACACAATCTCATTTAGGAGGAATTAGCTATTCCGACACTTGGGCAAAAGACATTGAGTTCAATGGAAATTATTTCTATACCCAATCTGACTCGAAAAACAATAATTTCACAAGACAGGAAAATTTTACACCCAATAACATTTATACATCGGAATCGACTTCCAAAACAAGAAATCAATCATTTAACCACAACATCAATACCAGTATAGAAGTGAAAATTGATTCGACTTCGAGCATTTGGTTTGAACCGAAATATTCCTACAACAAATCAAAATCGAGCAATACGTTTTTGAAACAAACATGGAATGAAGTTGATGAATTGGCCAATGAGAATTTAGGTGAAACCAATCGTGAATCTTTGACTCAAGATTTTTCCAATAGTTTGAACTATTACAAAACTTTCCGCAACAAAATGGAATTTAGTTTGGACTATAGTTCGTCAAGTGCGAGAAATAGATCAGATGAAACCAATCGTTCACAAACTTATTTCTACCAAAATGATCAGGCAGACGACATCAGAAATCAGTTGACTCAAAATAGAAAAAAACAAGATAAGCACAATATAGAGTCAGAATTTGGTTTTAAGGTGATGGACTCTACAAAATTATATGTGGGTGCTGAATTGGAATTCAAAAATGATCGTGACGATCAATTTACCTATGATTTTGACGATTTGAATCAAACCTATACCGATGAAAATGAGTTTTTATCGATGCAAGTATCGTCGGAATTTCAAAAATTCAATCCATATTTAGCATATCGAGTAACAAAAGATAAATTGTTTATTTCTTTTAATGCGGGTACACAATTCTTAACACAACGCAATTATGGAAATTATTTAGCAAATAAATATTATGTAAAACAAAATTATATTTCTCCATCTGCTAATTTTAATCTTAATTATGAATTTAGAAACCAACTCAAATTCTATTTCAATTATAATTATGAAGTAGGTTTTGCCTCTGCTCAACAAATATTACCAATTGAAAATTTATCCAATCCCTTGAACACAATAGTTGGTAACCCTGATTTGAATCCAAATATTTCTCATAGTCTTTATGCAGGTTTTAACAAATTCAACATGCAATCCAGATCTGGTTTCAATTTTTACGCAGGAGGTACTTACAATAGCAGAATTATCGTAAATTATAGAGAAATCGACGAGAATTTTGCTTCCACCACTACTTACAAAAATGTCAATGATACTTATTATATGTGGGCAGGATTCAATTTCAATAAATCTTTTTCCAAAGATTCGCACAAATTTAGATACAGCATAGGATTGAACACTAATCATTCCTTGAACAAAGGTTTTGTAGATGGTCAATTGTATGAAGCAAGAAATTATTCCTTAGGACCTCGCGTGAATTTTAATTGGGATTTTGGAACGTATCTAACCATCAATCCAAGTTATAATTTGCGTTATCAAATCACGCAATATGAAAATTACCGTTTGGACGAAACCTCCAATTTTGTGCATAATTTCAAATTAATGACCACCAATTATTGGCCGAAAAATTTTGTTTTTGGAAACGATTTTACCTATACCTATAACTCCAATATTGCTGACGGTTTCAAGAAAGATTTCTTCTTGTGGAATTCAAGTTTGGCTTATAACTTCTGGAAAGATCAACTGACTTTCAAAATAAAAGTCTACGATATCTTGAACCAAAATACAGGAGATAGAAGAACGATTACCGATACTTCAATCACCGATGTGCAAAACGACGTATTGAAGCGTTATGTGATGTTCTCCCTTGGATTTAAGTTGGACAAATTTGGTGGAGGTGGAGGAAAACGTAGAGGTGGAGGATCCTTTATGTTTCACTAATAATTGTCTCGAATGAATTCCAATAACTTTTGAGTTTCTTGACGAACTTGCCAATTTTCTTTCAAATAATGATTGTTCATAACAGAAAATATCAAGGTTTTACCAGAATTGGTCACCAAATAACCACTTAAACAATAATTATTGCTCAAGGTTCCCGATTTTGCATAAACATAGGGACGTTTTCCACCATAATTACCTTTCAATGTTCCGGTACGTCCGCCTACAGCAAAAATGTTGAACAAACGCTCTTGAGGAAATTCTTGGTACATTTTATCCAATACATATACCATGGTTTGAGGGGAAAATAAATTATAACGTGACAATCCAGAACCATCTACCCAAACAGGCTTATGGGGCATTCCTTTTAAATGCCTAGATTCCATATGTTGGATCGCTTTTTCGGTACTCATTCCGCCGCCAACTTTGGCGGAAACCATCAACAATATTTGTTCTGCGAGAAAATTATCACTCGCTTCCATCATGCGTTTGTAAACCAAATCAGATGGTAAACTAAACAAGGTTTTGGCCGATTTGGACAAATCTTTATCGGTCAATTCTACTTCTTTTTTGGTTGCATCTGCAAGCATTTGTCTGATCAATTCATTTTTCACGACAAAAGGCACACGAGCTGAATTTCCATTGCGAGAACCTAAATAAAATTTATTGTCAAAAAAGTCGCGGCTAAACAAACTTTCTTGGTATTCGACCGAATCAGCCAAAGTCGCTGGAAATGCAGTTGGACCAGATTTTCCACGTTTGATGGTTGCCATATTTCCATACATGGGCAATTCGCTTCTTTCGGCTGAATAGTATTTCTCATAATCTTCCCATGACCAACCCAATCCCATTCGTGGACCTTCAAATTTCCCCCATCGCAAAACGATTTTTCCAGGTTCATTTTTTAAAAAATCAACGACTTTGTTGACCGATTTGAATTCAGGATGTAAAAAAGTAGGATCTCCCAAACCTTCGATATAAATGTCCCCATTTTTTCGTTCATAGCGCAAAGCAGGAATAGAATCTCCTAAAGTTTTTAGGGCACTATATAAAGTTAAAATTTTGATGTTGGAGGCAGGGGTAAAAGACTTTTCACCGTTATAATCTTCCAATACCTGTTTGGTCGAAGGATCGTATAAATAAAAACCCGTGAACTGGGTTTTGTAAAAATCAGATTCCAGATGTCTACGAACCCATTCGGTGTGATTTTGGGCAAATAGATTTAGTGTAACAAAACTAAATAAGAGAAATAATTTGATACGCATCATTTTGTAAAATCATCATTTGGTTGTACGATTCGCATTTCTGTTTGAGGAAAAGGAATTGAAATTCCATTATCATCCAAAATCATTTTGGTTTTTTTATACAATTTAAAATAAGCGTCCCAGTAATCTTCTCTTTTTGTAAACGCCCTAACGGCAAGATTGATGCTACTATCTCCGAATTCTAATACCTCAACAGTAACGGGTTGTTCCTTTAAAACCAAAGGTTCATTTTCCAACATTTCTTTGAGAACCTTTTGCGCCTTTTCTAAATCATCACTGTAGGAGATTCCAATTTTTATATCCAACCTACGATTCGGTTTGATGGAATAATTCATCACAGGATTGTTTAATAAGCTTGAATTTGGCAAAATAACCACTTGTTGATTTACTGTTGTAATGGTTGTATACAAAATACTAATGGCTTCTATTGTCCCTCCATGACCCAATGCCTCAATATAATCACCAACTTTAAAAGGTTTGAACAAAATAATTAGCAATCCACCAGCGAAATTGGATAAACTTCCTTGAAGCGATAAACCAACACCTGCTGCTAAACCCGCCATAATGGCCGCAAATGAGGTAATTTGTACGCCGACTGTATTGATTGCCGTTAAAATGACTAAGAGTTTAAAAATAACGTCGATTATTGGAATGATGAATTCTCGAATAGATGGTTCCACATCTCGAGCAATCATACGTCTTCGAATAATTCCTTTGATTTTTGAACCAATCCAAAATCCAGCAATAATGATAACAAGGGCAAGCCCCATTTTAATTCCAACACGAATCAATTCTTCAATTAACCACTGAAATTTTCCGACACTTAATTCTTCCATTTTTTAAAATTTATCAAAAATAAAGTTTCTCCATTCAATTCTTCCACTAAGTCCTTCAATTTTAAGAAAACCTAAACAGTTTTTCCTCATTCTGGGGTGTTGAATGATAAAGTTTTCTAAAAACATACCTATTTCTAGTTATAAAATTTGAACGTTTATAACGTAAATTTGAAATGCTAATTACATATGCATTTCAGCCCCTAATTTGAAAAGTATATGTGTCTATTGAAAGAAACTAGCCGTAAAATGAATTAGTTTAACAAAAAAGGTTAGGGTCGGCATTTCGTTCTGAAATGCCGATTTCTTTTTCCATCCTTCTATTTAGAAGTTCTAATCATTAAGTTATTTATCTTTGCATCGATGAAATTTGAAATTCAGGGAAAAGACCCCAACTCAAAAGCACGTGCAGGAATTATCACAACAGATCATGGTGAAATTCAGACACCCATTTTTATGCCTGTAGGAACAGTCGCTTCGGTGAAATCTGTTCATCAACGTGAATTAAAAGAAGATATCAAAGCCCAAATTATCTTGGGAAACACCTATCATTTGTACTTACGCCCCGGGACGGACATTCTCCATCAGGCTGGTGGATTGCATAAATTCATGAATTGGGATCGACCAATTTTAACTGATAGTGGCGGTTTTCAAGTGTATTCCTTGGCGACAAGTCGTAAAAAATCCGAAGAAGGAGTTCGTTTCAAATCACATATTGACGGATCCTACCATATGTTTACACCTGAAAAATCCATGGAAATTCAGCGTTATATTGGGGCCGATATTTTCATGGCTTTCGATGAATTAACGGGGATTCCAGCTGAATACCATGATGCCAAACGCGCCATGCATGTAACCCATCGTTGGTTAGAAAGATGTAGAACTTGGTTAAATGAAAATCCTGAGTTGTACGGATACAAACAAACACTTTATCCGATTGTGCAAGGAAATTCTTTCCATGATTTGCGTAAAGAATCGGCTCAATACATCACTGATTTCAATGCCGATGGTAATGCGATTGGTGGATTGAGTGTTGGGGAACCAGAAGATGTTATGTACGAAATTACCGATTTGGTAACCGATATATTGCCTCAAGAAAAACCTCGCTATTTGATGGGGGTTGGTACGCCATGGAACATATTGGAATGTATCGGACTTGGGGTTGATCAATTTGATTGTGTGATGCCTACCCGAAACGCACGAAATGGAATGCTTTTCACGTGGAATGGTGTAATGAATATGAAAAATGCCAAATGGAAAGATGATTTTTCTCCTTTGGATGAATTGGGAACAAGTTTTGTCGACCAAGAATATTCCAAAGCTTATGTACGTCATTTGTTTATTTCGGAAGAATATTTAGGAAAGCAAATTGCTTCCGTTCATAATTTGGCCTTTTATTTGGATTTGGTTCAAACCGCCAGAAAACATATTTTAGAAGGAGATTTTAACGAATGGAAAAATCAAGTAGTTCCAAGATTGAGACAACGACTTTAATAAATTAAGATTGAGCAGTTGAAAATATTTGATAAATATATCGTCAAGAACTTTGTGAGCACCTTCTTCTTCATGGTCATCATCTTGTCGACGATTGCGGTAATCATCGATTTGAGTCAGAAACTAGGAAGAATTGAAGACAATGGTTCAACGCCATTTGCTGCATTAACACAGTTTTATCCATTTTGGGCGGTATGGTTGGTCAATACCTTTTTGCCAGTTGCTGTTTTTATTTCCGTGATTTATTTTACGTCTCGCTTGACCATGCAAACCGAAATTGTTGCGGCTCAAGCGGGAGGAATTAGTTTTTATCGAATCACGAAACCTTATATTTGGGTAGCGTCTGTCATTGCGATTGTAGCATTATTTGTCAATAATTTTGCACTTCCTTGGGCCAATATCAAGAAAAATAAATACCAGTACGAGTATCTTTTAAGTTCCTCCAAAAAAGGTCAATACTACGAACGGCAGAAAATATCCTCGCAAATTTCGGGTGATGAATATATTTTCGCTGAAAATTATGACCGTGTAGAAAAACGAGGAACTAGTTTTGTTTTTCAACGTTTTGAAAAGGAAGAGTTGGTCGAACATATTTCGGCTTCCTCTTTTAATTGGGATTCCAAAGATTCCATGTATGTGTTACGAAATGTTTTCGTTCGAAATGTAACTTCCGATATCCAAGATAGTTTGGGATATGAAATTACCCTGAAGCGAAAATTCAGTGCTACTCCAGATGAAATTCTCCCCGAAGGATATGTAGCCGAAACGATGAATTCCATCGAATTAAATGACTTCATCCAAAAGCAAAAGTTCAAAGGTTCTGCGAGTGTCAATGCGTACATGAATGAATTGCAACAACGTAATAGCTCACCATTTTCAACCTTTATTTTGACCTTGTTAGCCTTATCCTTGTCCTCGCAAAAGAGAAGAGGTGGAATTGGGTTAAACCTTGCGCTGGGAATTATATTAGCATTCGTTTACATCTTTTTCAATCAGATATCTCTTACCTATTCCACACAAGGATATGTTTCGCCTTTTGTGGCAGCTTGGGGACCGAATGTCTTATTTGGATTGTTGACTGCTTATTTCTATATCAAACGAGCTAGAGCCTAAAAAAAATAGCCCGAATTTCTTCGAGCTATTGATACCATTGTAAATTATTAATTATTTGAAACGCTCAAAATGCGCTTTTTCCAATTCTTCTCTGTGGTCTGGATGTGCGATGCTGATCAATAGTTTGGAGCGTTGCTCTAAATTTTTCCCATATAAATTCACAATTCCATATTCGGTCACAATGTAATGCGCATGTCCACGAGTGGTTACAACGCCAGCCCCTTGTTTCAACATTGGCGTAATTCTAGAAACGCCTTTATTGGTGACAGATGGAATTGCTATAATCGGTTTTCCTCCTTCAGATAAGGCTGCTCCACGCATAAAGTCCATTTGACCTCCAATTCCTGAAAACTGATAGGTTCCAATTGAATCTGCACAGATTTGTCCAGTAAGATCAACTTCAATCGCACTATTAATAGCGACAACTTTTGGATTTTGACGGATGATTGTTGCATCGTTCGCATAGGAAACATTCATGAAAGACAAACTTGGATTGTTATCTACGAAATCATAAACTTTTCGGCTACCTGCCACAAACGATGTTACCGTTTTTCCTGTTAATATTTTCTTCTTTTCGTTGTTAATGATTCCTTTTTCTACCAAATCAACCAATCCATCTGAAAACATTTCGGTATGAACACCTAAATCTTTATGGTTGTGCAAACAATTTAAAACGGCATCGGGAATCGCTCCAATTCCGGCTTGTAATGTTGAACCGTCTTCAATTAAACTGGCAACATTTTCCCCAATTTTTAATATCGTTTCGTTCGTTTTCTCTCCATAAAAAATCTCGGGTAATTCCGTTTCATGGAATACCATTGCTGCGAATTTTGAATGGTGAATGGAAGAATCACCTAAAGTTCTAGGCATTCTTGGGTTAATTTGAGCAATCACTTTTTTGGCATGACGAACTGCTGTCCAAGCTGCATCAACCGAAGTTCCCAAACTACAATATCCGTGTTGATCGGGTGGTGATACTTGAACAATTGCTACGTCCAATGGCAAATACCCATTGGTAAATAACAAAGGAATTTCGCTTAAGAAAATAGGAATGTATCTTCCACTTGAGCTATTGGCCCATTCGCGTACATTGGCCGAAACAAACAAAGAGTTTAGATAAAAACTATCGGTTACTCCAGGCTGTTTCCAGTCAATATCTCCAAAGGTACTGATGGAAACAAGTTCAACATCTTTCACTTCTCCTGCGCGTCTCAACAAGGCATTCAATACATGCAGGGGTGTTGCTGCACTACCATGAACGAAAACGCGATTTCCACTCTCAATGATTTTTACAGCTTCTTCAGCTGAAATATAGATTGAATTTTCCATATGGCTCCAAAAATAAAAAGACTTATTTAGTTCATCAAATTAAATGATGATTATCACCAAAAATTGTAAATTTGCACCCTAAATTCAATAAAAATGATCAACATTACACTTCCTGACGGGAGCATCAGACAATACGAGAGTGGCATAACGCCTATGGGTATTGCTTTGAGCATTAGCGAAGGACTAGCGAGAAATGTGCTGTCCGCATTGGTAAACGGTAATCAAGTTGAAACAACGACCGAGATCACCACCGACGCTACCGTACAGCTTTTAACGTGGAATGATGAAATGGGGAAGAAAGCTTTTTGGCACTCTTCTGCTCACTTATTGGCGCAAGCTATTTTGGCTTATTATCCCAATGCAAAATTGACCATTGGACCTGCTATTGAAAACGGATTTTACTATGATGTAGATTTCGAAGGTGAAGCTTTTACCGACAAAGATTTCGAGAAAATCGAAAAGAAAATGTTGGAAAATGCTCAGAAAAAATCTGAATTCAAATTATACCCAGTTTCCAAAGCAGATGCGTTAAAAGAATATGCTGACAATGAATTCAAATTGGAATTGATTGAAAATTTGGAAGATGGTCAAATTACTTTCTGTTCGCATGATGATTTTACCGATTTATGTCGTGGAGGTCATTTGCCTCATACCGGATTTGTAAAAGCTGCGAAAATTTTAAATGCAGCAGGTGCTTATTGGAGAGGTGATGAGAAGAACAAACAATTGGTGAGAGTCTATGGAATTACTTTCCCAAAACAAAAAGATCTTACCGAATATTTAGAACTTTTAGAGGAAGCCAAAAAACGTGATCACCGTAAACTAGGAAAGGAATTGGGAATCTTTGCTTTTTCTGAAAAAGTTGGTCAAGGTTTGCCTTTGTGGTTGCCAAAAGGAGCCGCATTGCGTAAGAAATTGGAAAACTTTTTAAGCAAAGCTCAGCAACAAGCTGGATACGAAATGGTGATTACACCACATATTGGACACAAAGATTTATACATCACGTCTGGTCACTATCAAAAATACGGTGCCGATAGTTTCCAACCGATTCATACACCAAACGAGGGAGAGGAATTCTTGTTGAAACCCATGAACTGTCCTCACCACTGTGAAATTTACAAAACTTCCCAATGGTCGTATCGTGATTTACCAAAACGCTACGCGGAATTTGGAACTGTGTATCGTTACGAGCAAAGTGGAGAATTGCATGGATTGACTCGTGTGCGTGGATTTACGCAAGATGATGCGCATATCTTCTGTACGCCAGATCAATTGTTGGAGGAATTCAAAAAAGTAATTGATTTAGTGATGTTGGTTTTCAATACTTTAGGGTTTGATAATTTCGTGGCGCAAGTTTCGCTTCGTGATCCAGAAAACACAGAAAAATATATCGGATCGGACGAGAATTGGGAAAAAGCGGAATCTGCAATTATCAAAGCTGCTGAAGAAAAAGGATTGCCAACAGTTGTCGAATATGGTGAAGCTGCATTTTATGGGCCGAAATTGGACTTCATGGTGAAAGATGCTTTGGGAAGAAAATGGCAATTGGGTACGATCCAAGTTGACTATAACTTACCAGAACGTTTTGAGTTGAGTTACATTGGAGCTGACAATCAAGCGCATACACCTGTAATGATTCACCGAGCACCATTTGGATCGATGGAAAGATTCGTAGCGATTTTGTTGGAACATACAGGCGGAAACTTCCCATTGTGGCTGACTCCAGATGTGTTTACTATCCTGCCAATCAGTGAGAAATATCAAGAATATGGCGAAAAAGTTTCAAAATTCTTAGAAAATCACGATATTCGCGGGCTAATTGACAATCGCAACGAAAAGACTGGCAAGAAGATACGAGATGCTGAGTTGAAAAAAATCCCTTATATGCTGATTGTAGGCGAGAAAGAAGCCGAAAATGGATCAGTTTCTGTGCGTAAACACGGAGAAGGCGATTTGGGTGAAATGAGTCTTGAGTCGTTCAAAGATTTGATATTAAAAGAAATTGAGATTAATTAAAAACATACATAACTATCGCAATTAGAAGAAAAGGTGGTGGACGCGGTCCAGCACGTGTGATCAAAGAAGATCAACATAAGATTAACGATAAAATCACTGTCCCAGAAGTTAGGGTCGTAGGTGAAGGAATTGAGCCAGGAGTTTATCCGACCAAGAAAGCCTTGGAAATGGCTCAGGAGCAAGGTTTGGACTTGGTGATGATTACCGAGAGAGCCGTGCCTCCTGTATGTCGTATTGTGGATTATAAAAAATTCTTGTACGAACAAAAGAAAAAAGACAAGGAACTTAAAGCAAAACAGCAGAAAGTTGTGATCAAAGAAATTCGTTTCGGTCCTCAAACAGATGATCATGATTACGAATTCAAAAAGAAACACGCTCGAAGCTTTTTGGAAGAAGGTTCCAAACTGAAAGCATATGTTTTCTTCAAAGGAAGATCGATCATTTTTAAAGATCAAGGTGAGATTCTTTTGTTGAAATTGGCTCAAGAATTAGAAGACGTCGGAAAGGTTGAACAACTTCCTAAATTAGAAGGAAAGCGTATGATTATGATGATGGCTCCCAAAAAATAATACGAATTTCGAAACTCGAATTTCGCAAAAAAGACAAACGTTTTATAAAACCATACAGTTATGCCAAAATTAAAAACGAATTCAAGTGCTAAGAAGCGTTTTAAACTTACTGGAACAGGTAAGATTAAAAGAAAACACGCTTACAAAAGCCACATCCTTACAAAAAAGGAAACAAAACAAAAACGTAACTTGACTCATTCAACTTTAGTTGATAAAGCAGATGAGCCAAACGTAAAATTCATGTTGAGAATGAAATAATTCTCAGGTTTATTAATTCAAATTATTAACCCTGTGTCGGAGCTTATCAAGTGATAGAAATATCCGCCCGCCGCAAAAAAATTAAAAATTATGCCAAGATCAGTAAATTCAGTAGCGTCTAGAGCGCGCAGAAAAAAGTTGATGAAGTTAGCCAAAGGTTACTTCGGACGCAGAAAAAATGTATGGACTGTAGCGAAAAATGCAGTTGAAAAAGGTTTAGTATACGCATACCGTGACCGTCGTCAGAAAAAGAGAAACTTCCGTGCTTTATGGATTCAAAGAATCAACGCGGGAGCTAGACTTCATGGAATGTCTTATTCACAATTTATGGGTGCTGCCAAAAAAGCTGGAATCGAATTGAACCGTAAAGTTCTTGCAGATTTAGCTATGAATCATCCAGAGGCTTTCAAAGCAATTGTTGAAAAAGTAAAATAAATTTAACTCACATAAAACGTTTGTAAATCCCGCAATTTGCGGGATTTTTTATTTCCTAAATCCAAAAAAAAATCCTGCTTAAACTCAACAGGATTTGTATGTATGTTTGATTTATCTCTTAGAGATTTGCATCGATCAAGGTTCTAATTTCTGGATCAGAAGGTCTTGGAGCGTCAGAATCGAGTATATTTCCATTTTGATCGATTAAAATAAAACGTGGAATTCCATCTATGGCATAAGATTGAACGAATTCGGATTTCCAATCATTATCGGCAAATAATTGAATCCCCTTCAAGTCTTTTTCCTTCACCATATTTTGCCATTTTTCAAAATCTCTCTTAACATCAATGGAAATACTCACAACTTGCACAGGTTTTCCATGGTAATCGGCTTCCAATTGTTTCAAAGAAGGGATTTCTCTAATGCATGGCCCGCACCAAGTTGCCCAAACATCTACATATACCAATTTCCCTTTTAAATCTTCCAATTTAACTTGTTTTCCGTTAATATCGGTATAATCAAATGTCGGAGAGGGTTTGCCTGGCAAAATGGCTTGGATGGTGTTGTATTTATCTTGTGCTTTTTTCACCAAATCTTGATCTTGGCTATGTTTCACAATTAGATCTTGAATCGCTTTTGAATCGGGATTGGTGCTACTGATTTGGTAGATCATTCCTTTTAAAAAGGCATCTTTGATTTTTTGAGATTGAATTTTACCAATTAGAGTCTCTTTACCTTCTGAATGAGGAACGCCTTCAATCAATTCAGATAATCGCATCAACACTAAATCTTTGTAGTTAGGGATGTTGATAAAGTCTTTTTCATTTTCAAAATCGTAAGTTTCAAATTCTTCTGTGAAATCTGATGGTAGATTAACCGGTTGACCTGCAAAATATTGATAAGCTTCTGGATATTGAATCAATGCGCTCAAATATCTAGCTTCGTTGTTTTTCTTCTGATATTCCTTGAAAATAGCGGACGATTGAGATTGATCTAATAATTGATTGGAAGCATCACGCAATTCCTTTAGTTTTTGCTTGAATGCAACGGGATCCATACTAAAGAATGCTTTAGGATCTTGCATTGCTTGTTCTTCTGCTAAATAATCAGCTGCCAAATAATTGTTTTCAGCTGCCGAATTTCCAGCATATTTTACACTTTCGTCGAATTGTTCTCCATTAACTGTTACATGCAAACTATCGGACGGATGAAGGAAAATTTGTGTACTTTCATTTCCCATTTTCAACGTTAAATAAGATGCATCTTCTAAATTTAAAGTATCTGAAAACGCATTGTTGGTTACAGCAATCGCTTTTCTATAATTGTCCTTGATAAGATAAATACTATCGGTTTGGATGTTTTCCAACTTTCCAGCAATTCGTGTAAATTCCTTCTCTTTTTGTGTACAAGAAACTATGCTCGTTATGATAATAATGGACAGAATTATATTTTTCATGAATGATTTGTTTAAGATTCAAACCTACGGCATTTTGAGAAAGCAAAAAAGCTTGTTTTGTTAAATTCAACTAACCATAATTTCTGAAATTATTTTCAAAACCGAAACATTGTTTTTGGTATATTTGGTAGAAACCAATTGACATGAAAATTTTCCTAACCTTAAGTCTAATTTTCGTTATTTTTTCCTGCACGATTAAAGATGACAAAGAAATTCAAGGCCCTGTTGTGATGAGCAATGAAGGAGCTGTAGAACACATTGATAGGCCTTATCACTGCTATATTTACGCTAAGAATAAAGATACAATCCGCTTACAAATTCGTGAAATTGATAAGAAGATTCAAGGATGGATGGTCTATGGTTTTTATGAAAAAGATGGAGCTTTTGGAGAAGTGGATGGAGAACAGATTGGGGATACTTTGAAATTAACCTATGAATTTCTTGCAGAAGGTGTGGTTTCAAAAATGGAAAAACATTTTCTAAAGGATAAAACGGTGTTGTCTTTGGGAGATGGCGATATGTCTATGAGTGAAGATTCTGTTTTTAGCTATACGAATCCTTCCGAATTGAATTTTCAAGACGAAACAGCTTTGGTTGAAATGAAATCTTGTCCAGAGAATTTTATTTCGGAAGACGCAAAATCCTTTTTTGTGAAATTTAAAGCAGAAAACTAAAACATTCCTTCTTCTTGTTCTTGTTGTTTTTCAAAAAAGGAATCAATTAGTAAATCCTTGGAATTGGCTGCGGCAACGGCTAATTCATCTGCACGTTCGTTAAATTCATTTCCAGCATGACCTTTTACCCATTGAAAAGAAACATGGTGTTTGCGATACAAAATCAAGAATCGACGCCATAAATCTTCATTTTTCTTGCCTTTAAAACCCTTTTTCTCCCAACCCATAACCCATTTTTTTTCGACCGAATCACACACATATTTGGAATCTGTGTAAATGGTAATGGTTGTTTTTGGGTTTTTTAATTTCTCCAATGCCACTATAACGGCCAATAATTCCATTCGATTATTGGTGGTAAGTCGATAACCTTGAGAGAATTCTTTTTTGATTTTTAATTCCGTTTCCAACAAAATTGTGGCATAGCCTCCAGGACCCGGATTTCCCAATGAAGAACCGTCGGTATATGCTATAATTGCCATAAGTTGAAATTAAGAGTGAATGAGATCTTGGTAAATGTTTTGATAAATGGACTCTTTCAAAGAATCTTTATCGCGCAAAGATAAATCTTCCGTAGGAATTATGTTCAGTAATTTTACTTCAACTCTTCCTGGATAACCGCCATCAAAAGACCAAGGGAACATTTCTTTCAAGCCTTTTATTGAGTAGACGACAATCGGAACTTTGGAAGCGATAGCGATGGAAATGGCTCCATCTTTAAAATGATCCAATACAATGTTTTGGTCATCAGGAATTCCTCCTTCTGGAAAAATAACAATGCTATTTCCCAATGCTATTTTTTGTTTCGCCAAACGAAATACTCTGGATTTGCTTCTGGAATCATTTCGATCTACCGATATACAGATTTTTCGATAAATAGTTCCAAATAATGGAATTTTTTCCAATTCAGCTTTTCCAACAAAAACTATCGGATGATGAGGATGGATGATGGCCATCACCAAAACATCTATTAACGAGGTATGATTGGAAATAAATATATACGGATGATTTGTATCTAATTTTTGATCTGGATGAAATTTTAATCGAAATCCAGCACCATAAAAACTTAAAATTGACCAAAGGCGAATTCCTTTATAAGCCAAAGGAAAAGTTTTATTGGAAAGTGCGAGTGGGAAAGTCCAAAAAACACCGATGATAATGACCAATAGGGAAGTGAGTAGGTAAAACCAGATCTTCCACAAATAGGTTAAATACTTTGTTAGCATTTTCATAAGAGCCAAAAATACTAAAATCTATCGTGAAATTGGGACATAAAAAAAGCCCTGAGATTCTCAGGGCTTAAGTTATATAAAGGATGCTTTAAATTATTTAGCAACTTCTTCTTTAACTTCGTTTGCAGCAGCTTCAGTAGCTTGAGCAGCATCAACTGTAGCGTCAGCAGCAGCTTCAACAGCAGTGTTAGCTCCGTCAACAACAGCTTCTCCAGCAGCATCAGCAGTAGCTTCAGCAGCTTCTACAGTAGCTTCAGCAGCTTCAGTTGTAGCGTCAGCAGCAGCTTCTACAGCTTCTTCAGCAGCTGGTTTTTGCTCACATGATACGTTAGCGAAAGATAAAGCAACAACTGCTAATAAAGCGAATCCTTTTACAAATACATTTTTCATAACTAATAATTTTTTAATGGTTTTTATTTGTTCCAAAAGTACATTAGCTTTGTGTCTCATGATTTGAAAATGTGTTGTAATCAGTTTGTAAAATAATTTACAATTTACAAAACGCTTTAAATCAGATAAATAACTATAGAAAATTGAATAAAATTTCCGATATAGAATTGTTTGAAAATCTCAAAAAAGACATCACGAAGCGCTTTTTTGAGTCAAATTCTGCCTCCTCTAAGAACATTTCTGAGTGGAAAGGACAAGATATTGTCACATTTCAGGAAGATGTTTTCAATAAAACCAAATCTACCGTAAGTGAAAAATGGTTTTATACTTATTTCAAATCGGACTTTAAGAAACTTCCAAGAATCGACATGTTGAACCTTTTGGCTCAATATGCGGGTTATTCCAGTTGGTCTGAATTCTTAAGCAAATATGATACACCTGAAGAAACCGAGATAGAAGTAGTTTCTAAAGCGACTGAAGAACCTTTTCAAGAAGACTTAAAATCAGAAAATTCGATTGAAAAGAAGGAAGTGCTTCCGGCTGAAACCTCAAGGGAGGAAGTGAAAACAGATAAAACAGAAAGCAAGCAAATTGAATTCGTTCCCAAAAGTAAAAGGAACTATACGCTCATTAGTATAGTCTCCATTCTTGCTTTGGTTGCGATTGCTGCTGGAGTGTATTTTGGATTTTTCTACACCAAGACCTATGAATTCTGTTTCATAGACGCAGACCGTAATTCATTTATCAAAGAACCTATTGAGATCACCGTAGCGCGAAAGGGATCTACGCCTTTGGAACTATTGACGCAAAACGGTTGTGTTGAGTTTTCTTCTTTTGAGGATACTTTATTGTTGACGGTAAATTCTACTTATTACAAAAAAGATACCTTCAAAATCAATCTTCATCAATACCAAGGGAAAGAAAACATTCGCTTGGAGCCCGATGATTATAAAGTAATGTTGCGCCATTATTCCAAATCTTCTCAAAGTGTGAAAGAGAGAATAAAAATGCTGGACGAAATGATTTCTGATGATGCTTTAATTTATCAAGTCTATGATAATGAGTACTTTGGTGTTGAAGTTTTGAGCAAAAAGCAGTATATTAATCTCGTTTCTTTACCCACGACTTCCTTGAAAAACTTTACATTGATAGAAGCAGAAAGGAATCGCGGGAAAATTGTAAAAATTAAATTTAAAATCCATTCAGATGAAAATTAAGTCACTTATCATATTTGCTTTAGGATTAATTTTTGTCGTTTGGTCTTGCAAAGACGAGCCGACTTTTAAAGGTAAACATGATCCTGAAGTAATCAAAACATACAGAAATCACAGTACTCCAGCCTCAAAAATGGACTCTCTGACGTCGATAGGATTTATTACAAAACAAAAATTGACCGAATTATATGAATTGTCTTCTTTGTATAGTTCCAATGTAGGAGATAGTTTGATGCGTGAAATTCTATATCCGCAAATCAAAAGTTATTTCTTGCCGAATGATTCTTTGAATTTAGCGCAAATTTTAGCTGAAATGGATTCCTTGAAAGTTCATTTCGTAGAATTAGGGCAATTGGATTTTCCTGAATCTGATTCTTTGGTTGCAGATTCAGTTCGTCGCGTTAACTATCAATTGAAGTATTATTCACAAGACAAAAAGTTGATTGATATCTTGAATAAAAATGCAGAATTCATTTTAAAAAGAGAGCCCAAAAAGTTTAAGCATGAATTCACGTTTTATTTTCAGAATTTAATTCAAGAAGTAGAAGAAAAGGATACGATTTCAGTTGGCGTAACGCAATAATCAAGCGGAATATCAAAGGATTCTTTGTCAATAGTTTCTGAAATTGGAGAAAAAAAGTTCAATCCAATTTTCAAGGTTGAAGCGGAACAATTTGCCAAAAAACGATCATAGAATCCGCCGCCATAGCCAATTCGATTGCCTTGTTTGTCACATATGAGCATGGGAACAAATACGACATCAATTTTATTATCTGGAAATTCATGACAATGCAAGGGTTCTGGAACATTGAATTTTCCTTTTGTCCATTCTGTGCATTCATTTAGTTGACAAGAAATAAGCTGATTTTCCATCACTTTTGGAACGAGGATAGTTTTGTTCTCTTCGAATAAATAATCCAAAATTTCAGATGTCTGAACCTCATTTTTATTGAGTATGCTCTTGAAAATATGGAAGTTTTGGTTATCCCAAATTGGCATTTTTTTGAGATTTTCCAAAATGGAATGACTCATTTGTTCAATTTCCTCTAAGCTAAATTCATTTCGTTTAGACAAGTAGAATTTCCTAAGTTCCGATTTATTCATACCAATAGAATTTGAACTTAATGATTTACGAAAATCAATTATAAATAGTAGACAAATTAAATTTCCTTTACGGAAATAATGTTCACAGGACAAGCCTTTGCGGCACGTTCGCAATCTTCAAAAATGCCATGATCGGGATCTTTTAAGGTATGAAACCCTTTCTTTTCAGTGGCTTTTAGCAAAACTGATTTCCCATCTTTTTTGGACATACGAAACTTTTCTGGAGCCAATTCTGCACAATAATTACATCCAATGCATTTGTCGCGTTGCAAGGTAATAATGACCATAGTTTAGGCTTCTGCGTATTCCGTTTTAACCAATTTGTACAATTTGTCTGAAGGACGAATTCTGAAATCAATTGGAATCGTGATATTATCGCCTTTTTTTGCTGTGTCGGCAACGACATCTTCCACCATCATAGAATTTACAACCGCTTCTTTTGCACCTGTGGTTGGACCTGTAATCAAGATGGTGTCTCCTATTTTCAAATCGTACGCTTCAATTAAGAATTCACCAATATTGGTTTTCGGGAAGAAATGTTTTCCTTTTCCGATGTAAACTTTCTTTTGAGTAGCCATGGAACCATTGGAAGGAGACCATTCGCCTAACTTCTGACCCAAATAATATCCGCTCCAGAATCCTCTGTTGTATACCGTTTGAAGCAAAGTCATCCAATAATCAGTTTTTTCTTTGGAGAAAGTTCCGTCAGCAATTGCATCAATTGCTTCGCGGTAGCAACGAATCACAGTCGCAACATATTCTGGAGCACGTCCACGACCTTCAATTTTCAAAACTTTGATTCCGGCATCGACAATTTCGTCCAAGAAGTCAATCGTACACAAGTCTTTTGGTGACATCATGTATTCATTGTCCAACTCAATTTCGAAACCAGTTTCTTGATCGATAACGGTATATTTTTTACGGCAATTTTGTTTGCAAGCTCCACGGTTGGCAGATGAATTCGCAGAATGCAAACTCAAATAGCATTTCCCTGAAACGGCCATACACAAAGCTCCATGTCCGAAAATTTCGATTTCAACTAAATTTCCAGAAGGACCGCAAATGTTTTCTTTTTTGATGAGTTCGGTGATTTTTTTCACCTGACTCAAACTCAATTCGCGACTCAACACAATCGTATCGGCAAACATGGCATAAAAACGTACCGTTTCAATATTGGTAACATTGATTTGGGTAGAAATATGCACTTCCATTCCGACTTGACGCGCATAGGCAATTACGGCTTGATCCATCGCAATAACCGCTGTGATGTCGGCAGCTTTTGCTTTGTCAATCAAAGTTTTGATGACAGACAAATCATGGTCGTAAATGATGGTATTAAGTGTCAAATAGGTACGAACACCTAATTCTTTACAACGACTAGAAATTTCTGGTAAATCATCCATCGTAAAATTGATGGAAGCACGTGCACGCATGTTTAACTGCTCCACTCCAAAGTAAACAGAATCTGCTCCGTTATCCAATGCAGCTTGAAGGGATTCGAAGTTCCCAGCAGGTGCCATTAATTCTAATTTTCCATCTTTCGTCATATCATTCAAAATTGAGTTTGCAAATTTACGTAAAAATTGCTTATCCTTTATTTCGAATTGGATTTACAAAAATTCATAGGTATTATAACCTAAAGGAATTGAAAACAATGACTTCAGAATATTCGTTACTTAAGCGGATTGATTGATTTTATCGCCCAACATCCATGGCGTGATGAAATAAAACATGACAGCGGTAATCGCCATCAGGATTCCAGTTCCAATCCACAATATGGTAAAACCATAATTTTGGGCAATTAAAGTTCCTAAAAATGGCGTTATGATGAAGGATAAGGAAAATCCGATTCCTAATAATCCCATATAAGCTCCTTTGTTGTTGACCCCAGAACGTAAAGCGGTTGCAGTTGACATAAAAGGCAATGTCCATATTTCTCCTATGCATAAAATGGTCATGGAGAGCACCAAAAACCAAACTGCCGTTCCAAAACCTAACATGAAAAAGGAAATTCCACAAAGTAAAGTTCCTAAGAATAAGGTCGTTTGTAATCGGAATTTTTTATCGGCAATTTGTACGAGCATCATTTCCATCAGCACAATAATAAATCCGCTATAAGCCAAAATATATCCGACTCCTTGTTGGCTTAAATTAGCTTCTTGTTTGTAAAACAGCGTCAGTGTATTGAGTAATTGGAAAAAGGAAACGGAAAAGAGAAAACAGGCAAATGAAAACAAGATAAATTTCCCATCACGATAAGGTGAAATATCTGCATTTTCTTTGGTTTCCAAGACTTCTTCTTCATTTCGATATTTACGATTTCTGAAAAACCAAACATAGGTTATGGCCGCTAAAAGAGCGCCCACAGCATTGGAATAAAACAAAAAATCATAGGAAATGGTGGACAAAACACCTCCTAATGCAGGCCCAATTGAAAATCCTAAATTCATCGCCAATCGATTCAGTGAAAAGGCGCGCGTAAGATTTCCTTTTTTGGCATATTTGGTTACCGCAACTGAATTGGCTGGTCGAAAACAATCGCTAATGGAACTTTGTATAAAGATGATGATGGCCAAACTCAATTCCGTTTTGAAAAATGGAATTAGACAGAACAAAGGAACACTTAAAAACAAACTTAAGTATTGAACTTTGAATTCTCCAATTTTGTCGGTGATCATTCCTCCAAACCAAGATCCGAATACCGCTCCAAATCCATAGCAGCTTAAAACAATCCCAGTTTCTTTTAAGCCAAACCCCAAGTGATCGGTCATGTAAATTCCCATGAAAGGCAAAACCATCGACCCAGAACGATTGATAAGCATGACCACAGCAAGCATCCAACTTTCGGGTGATAGACCTTTAAAGGAATCGATGTATAATTTAAATGGGTTGATCATGATGGGTTAGTCGTTCTTTGATTTCATTTGTTACCTATAAAAAAAGCAGTCGTTTGAAGGACTGCTTTTTCTTTTATTGAATTTGTTTCAATTATTTCGAAACAATTTTTACGTCCACTCTTCGGTTTTTGGCTTTGCAAATATCGGTATCATTTTTGGCACAAACGAAATGTTGTGCACCATAACCTTCTGCTTGCATTCTGGATTCGTCTACGCCCAATTTGACTAATTCAGCTTTTACGATATTGGCTCTATCAGTCGAAACTTCGTCGTTGACTTCATCAGCACCCGTATTATCGGTATATCCACCAATTTTGATTTTGGCATTGGGATATTCGTTCATGATGGTCGCAATGTTTCTTAATTGACGAGTTGATATTGGCAATAATTCTGAGGAATTGGATTGAAAATGAACTCTGTCCATGGTTAACCAATCATTTCCTGTTTTTTCGCGAATTCCCATAGCTGGAGCGTCAGAAGATAAACGAGTAAATAATTTGTTCTCAATCGATCTTTCTCCTGCTTCCATTGTATTTCCAGAAGGCAATTTCAATTGGATTGTTTCCCCTAAATTATATTGAAAATTACCTTGATCATCAATTGATTCTTGGTATTCACCAGAAACGGTTACTTCTTCCGTTACTTCTTCAGAACTTGTATGACCACCTAAAATCGGAGCGATAACCAATCCAACCAAACAGGTCAATTTGATCAAAATATTCATAGAAGGTCCAGAGGTATCTTTGAATGGATCCCCAACGGTATCACCTGTTACGGCAGCTTTGTGAGCGTCAGAACCTTTGTAGGTCATTTCGCCGTTGATTTCTACACCTGCTTCAAATGATTTTTTAGCATTGTCCCAAGCTCCACCTGCATTGTTTTGGAAAATAGCCCAAAGAACACCCGAAACGGCTACTCCAGCCATATATGCACCTAAAGCTTCAGCTCCCATGATGAAACCAATTAAAATCGGTGTTACAATAGTTAAAGCTCCAGGCAACATCATTTCTCTTAAAGCTGCTTTTGTTGAAATTTCGACACATTTCCCATATTCAGGAGTTCCAGTACCTTCCATGATTCCTGGAATTTCACGGAACTGACGACGAACTTCTTGTACCATTGCCATGGCTGCTTTTCCAACAGATTGCATTGCCAAAGCAGAAAATACAACTGGAATCATTCCTCCAATAAATAATGCAGCTAAGGTTTTGGCTTTGAAAATATTGATTCCATCAATTCCCGTAAAGGTTACGTAGGCAGCAAATAACGCCAAAGCAGTCAAAGCAGCAGAAGCAATCGCAAATCCTTTTCCAACCGCTGCGGTTGTATTTCCAACGGAGTCCAAAATATCGGTTCTTTCACGAACTTCTTTCGGCAATTCACTCATTTCTGCAACACCACCAGCATTGTCAGCAATTGGACCGAATGCATCAATGGCTAATTGCATCGCCGTAGTTGCCATCATGGCAGATGCAGCAATTGCCACACCATAAAATCCGGCTAACTCATACGAACCCCAAATGGCAGCAGCAAATAATAAAACGGAAGAAAATGTTGAAATCATCCCTGTTGCTAATCCAGCAATGATGTTGGTTGCGGCACCTGTAGAGGAGTTTTGAACAATATTTAAGACAGGTTTTTTACCCAAACCTGTGTAGTATTCTGTAAAAGCTGAAATCAATCCTCCAACTGCCAAACCAATTAATGTTGCATAGAAAACATTCATTCTGGAAATTTCTTTTATTCCTTCTCCAAAGAAATCCATGTACAAGGTTTCTGGCAACATCCAATTGATCAAGAAAAATCCAGCAATCGCCGTAATGATGATTGAACTCCAGTTCCCTAAATTTAAAGCAGCTTGAACTTTTGCTTCTTTTGCATCATTGGAATTGATTCGAACCAAAAATGTTCCGATAATCGATGCAATGATTCCGATTCCGGCAAACATAATTGGCAACATAATCGGTCCCATTCCGCCAAATTCGTCTTCAAAAGCTATCCCATTTGCGGTTACATAATCTTTGATGATGTAATTTCCTAATACCATCGAAGCCAATACGGTAGCTACATAAGAACCAAATAAGTCGGCACCCATTCCGGCTACGTCTCCAACGTTGTCCCCAACGTTATCGGCAATTGTTGCAGGGTTTCTTGGGTCATCTTCTGGAATTCCAGCTTCAACTTTTCCAACTAAATCCGCTCCAACGTCGGCAGCTTTGGTATAGATTCCTCCACCAACACGAGCAAATAATGCTATCGATTCTGCTCCCAATGAGAATCCGGCAAGAGCTTCTAAAGCAACCGTCATTTCATCGTAAAATGGTTTTCCACCGGTCACAAAATAGCTGGTGAAGAATATAAAAAATAATGAAAGTCCTAAAACGGCCAAACCAGCCACACCTAATCCCATAACAGTTCCTCCAGAAAAGGAAACATTTAAGGCTTTTGGTAAACTAGTTCGTGCAGCTTGGGTTGTTCTAACATTGGCTGCGGTTGCAACACGCATCCCGATGTTTCCTGCCAAAGCCGAGAAAATTGCTCCAATGATGAATGCAGGAACAATCATCCAACTTGTGGTTTCAACTATTCTTGAAATTCCAAATAATGCAATGGAAGCTACAATAACGAAAATTAATAACAAACGATATTCTGCAGAAAGGAAAGCTAATGCGCCTTCTTGAATGTTTTTGGCAATTCCTTGCATCTTTTCATTTCCTGCATCTTGTTTTTTTACCCAGATGAATTTGGATATCATCATCAATAATCCCACAATGGCGAGGATTACTGGTATCCATAAAGAAAGTTCTTTCATGTGTTCTCTTTTAATTTTGTTTTTAAAAAGTAATTATTTACTAAAATGCCCTCAAACTTTTAGCAAAAGGTCAATTGATTTTAATGTGTTTTAAATTTTATAAAAATTTTAACAACTAACAAATATACTATAATCCGAATACAGAATGAAAAAATTCTAAAATATGTGTGCAGTAACAGTTTAACAAGAAAACGCCTCATAAATCAGTGGACTTACAAGGCGTTTTCAATTCGGTATAATTTTAACAATTAACTCTGATTTTGGAAATAAACTTCTTCATACGGCTGAATTAAAACCCATCCTTCGCCCGAAAATTTCATTTGGAATTCTTCTCCACTTCCTCTTCCCAACAAACTTTTGAATGAGACAGAGGTTTTCAATTCTGGACTTAAATTACCTGACCAAGCAACGGTTGCGTTGGGGTCTGTAAAAACAGGTTGATCGGGTTTGACCATTAAAACCAAAGGATCGCCATGCGTTGTGATGGCTACGTGTCCTGTTCCTGATAATTTCACTTGAAACAATCCTCCCGACATCATTCCTGCAACACTTTTGAGCATGGTGATTTTGCTTTGAATCGTTTGGTCGTGTGCCAAAATATCATTTCCATTGACCGAAATGGATTCATTTTCCAAATGCAAAATCTGAACTTTCTTTCCGTTGTCGGCAACATAAACTCTTCCAGTCCCTTCCGCTTTCATTAGCTTTGCGCCTTCACCCGTTAAGGTTTTTTTCAAAAGATTTCCCAAACCACCCGAAAGCATACTTTCGCGTTCAAATTTGATATTTCCTACATAGCCTACCATGGAACCATTTTTGGTCCAGACAAATTGGTTGTTCAAATTGATTTCCAACATTTGAGGAGTTTCCAATTCGAAATAATCATGTTCTGCATCATTTTGTCGTCTACTTGCAACAAATGACTTTAAAGAATATTCGCTCATGTTTAGTTTTTAAAGGTTTATAATTCGTTTTCTAAAGTTTCAAAATTAGAAACTTGTGCTCATTCCGATTGTTACCCCAAATTTTCGAGCATCTGGATTGTCCAAATAATTTCCTCTCCAATTGAAATTGATTCGAAACGGTCTGAAATTTCCAAATCCAATGTTTTCAACTCCAAATCCATATTCGAAATAAATCTGATCGGAAGGTGCTAAATAATTGATTTCGGAACGATTGATGTCCAAACTTTCTTGTGAAATTTCTCCCCATGCGGCACGAACAAATCCGACTTCACGAAGTTTTAATTTCTTGAGCAAAGGAATCTTATTGAAAATCCAGCCGTTGAAATGGTGATCCAAAATAAAGGTTGCATAAGAATCTGTCACAAATTCATAATAATCTACTTGTGAAAAAGTTCCTGGAACTTGTCCATAGCTTTCGTTTCCAGGAATTACGCTCAACAAGGAAAGAGGCATTCCTTCAAAGGTTTTTCCAGCTTCCAAAACCACATCGCTTCGGCCAAAAGATCCTACTAAGAAAGGTTTGGCAAATAAAAATTGGATTTTGTTGTAATCAAATTGAGAATTGAACAATCCGCTGAATCCTCTCGTATAGCGCAACATAATGGTTGGCGCCAAAGTGCTATGCTCATATCGATCGATTCCATAGCGAGAGAATTTCGCTCCTGGTCGAGCGATGATGGATAGACTTAAATTGGTGTCAATTAGATGCGCTTCTTCCAGGCCTTTTTCGTTGATATAGGAAATATTGAAAACCTCTGGATCTGCAGCTCGTGTGGTTTGGTAATTTCCATCCAAACGAATCGTTACATTTTTCCAGGGATCAATAGACGTATACAAATTGGTTTTGTTGATATGACTCAATTTGTTGTTGTCGCCCATTCCGATGATTGATGAAGAAGCAAAACTACGGGTCATGATGCCATCTGATGTGGTTAGTTGAACTCCCAATTGCTCTACATCTCGTTTGGTTCCACCTCCAATTTGAAATCGATTGAATTTATCAAACATAAATCGAGCTTCTGCACCATATTTAAATTGATGATCCTTGAATCCATACGCCATGTATCCTGCTAGTCTCCACATATCATTTTGGGAAAAATAGGTCCTTGCGCCCGCGCGAAGTCGTAATCCTTCAATGTCATTGTTCCCAATAGTGGAATATAAATCTCCGATATCAATCGCATTCCAAACATTCCAATATCCAGAACCAAATATCTCAACAGCTTTGACAATTCGGTTGAATCTTGGGACTTGTTGCAAGCTATCGAGCATTTCATAAATGCCTCCTTCGTTTTTGGAAAGTCGCTCGTGGCGAGTCTCAGCCCAATAGGCATCATCTTTTTCAAATGCCCCAGATGTATACGGATCATAATTTCTTGGGTTGTAAAATGCATCTGGATGAGGATTGTCAAAAATGAAATTTTTAAACGAAACGGTTCGATGAGCAAACATTCCTTTTGCTTTGTCTTTTTTGGTCAACAATGCCATGTCCAATAAAATATATTCGCGTATCGGATAAAAAACCGAATCATTGACAATTTCAAAATTTTGCGCTACGAAAATATCACGAACGAAATTGACATCGATATTTTTCGTGCTTTGCATGGCGATTTCTTTGATCGCATATTCTTTCATCGAAACATAAAAATCTCCTTTGAAAGTGTATTCGCCGTCGCGTTTCGGATAGTATTTAATGCGATAATAATCTTTTCCTTCGATGGATAAAGTATCGGTAAGTTCGTATTCATAAACCGAAAATCCATCTCTTGCTATTGGACTCACGAAATTTTTGTTGAAGAAATTCAATCTGTTTTCATAAATATTGAATTCTTTGTACAAGTTTTTCAAGGTTTGACCCACAATTTCGTTGTCATCAAATCCTGAACTTTTATTGGCAATGAGATCTTTTCGTTCTCTTCGACTTGGATTATTTTTTCCATAGACTTTGTAAACAGATTCGTTTAGAAAGGCAGGTAAAAAGGCTTTTCCTGTGATTTCAGATGTATCGATACTTTCAAAAATAAACTCCATATCCTTGAAAAGTCTATTTTGGGTCATTGCACTATCGATGTTGTTCAAGTCAAATTGAAGCTTTTCATATTCCTCATATTCGTATTGAGGAACACTTTTTAGTCCGTTGAATTTTTTACGTGCCCAAATTTCCCGCATGATGGGATAAGCCGGATTTTCTTTTTTATTGCGAAATTTAGTCGTTCTAGAAGTGATGGTTGCACCATCCAGTTCGACAGTTTTGTCTTCGGTCACCAATTGAACCAAGGAAATAGAAAGATTGAAATTGACTTTATCTTTCAATTGAATTTCTTGGAATTCAAAATTATTGGCATTGATTTCTAGGATCGTATCGTTTTCGGCGGATTCCAAATAAAAACTTCCGTCGCTATTGGTAGAGGTGTAATTTCCCGAAATAGGGAAACTTACATCGGCAAAAGCAACAGGCTTTTTGGTTTTTGCATCGGTTACTTTTCCAGATACCTTTACCTGCGCCATCATAGTAGTCTGAAAGGCAAGAAGAAAGAATACGAAAAAAAGGTTTAAGTGTCTCATATATAATTGGCAAATATCCATAAAAAAAACCTTCCGATTTGGAAGGTTTCATTTATTTTAACAGTTTAGTTTTTGTAGGTAACTGATTTTGCTGCTTCTAAAACATCTTCCACACTTGGGAACCATTCTTTGAATAAATCTGGTGAATAAGGTGCAGAAATATCTGGAGCTGTGATTCGTTTGATAGGTGCATCTAAATAATCAAATGCTTTTTGCTGAACCATATAAGAAATTTCGGTTGAAATTGAACCAAATGGCCAAGATTCTTCCAAAATCACCAAACGATTGGTTTTCTTTACAGAATTAATAATTGTATCATAATCCAACGGACGGATTGTTCGTAAGTCAATCACTTCAGCGCTAATTCCTTCTTTTTCTAATTGTTCAGCTGCTGCCAATGCATTTTTCATCAATTTCCCATAGGAAACAATGGTTAAATCTGAACCATCTTTTTTGATGTCCGCTACTCCAATCGAAATTAAATATTCATCATCTGGAATTTCCATTTTGTCTCCATACATCTGTTCAGATTCCATGAAAATTACAGGGTCATTGTCACGAATTGCTGATTTCAATAAACCTTTTGCGTCATATGGATTAGACGGAACGATTACTTTCAAACCTGGCGTATTGGCATACCAATTGTCAAAAGATTGAGAGTGCGTTGCTCCTAATTGTCCAGCAGAACCTGTTGGTCCACGGAAAACGATTGGGATGTTCCATTGTCCTCCTGACATTTGGTACATTTTTGCAGCGTTGTTGATGATTTGATCTATCGCTACCAATGAGAAGTTGAAGGTCATGTATTCGACAATAGGTCGACAACCATTCATGGCAGATCCGATTGCGATACCGGTGAAACCACCTTCTGCAATTGGTGTGTCAATGACACGCTCTGGTCCAAATTCGTCCAACATACCTTTAGAAGCTTTGTAAGCTCCGTTGTATTCGGCTACTTCTTCTCCCATTAAATAAATAGAAGGATCTTTTCTCATTTCTTCGCTCATTGCCTCAGCAATGACTTCTCTAAACGTTTTAACTGCCATGATGAAAATCTAAGGTGAACAAAAGTAAGAAGTTTTTTTGATTTATAAATTTCAGAACTCTTCGTTTTTCCAATTCGGATACGAAATTCAGAATTCAATTGGTCAAAATAAAAATGCCCCGCATACAATGCGAGGCGTTTTTGTTTGTGGGAGCAGAGGGATTAACTGTATTGAGCCCTTTTTGGAGGTATTCAAAACCCCAAAACCCTCAAGACTTCGTCTTATGATGTTTTCTTTTATTTTCCTTTGCCCAAAACAAGTTTTGGTTCTTCGGAAAACAAAAAAACCTCACAGATTCCTGTAAGGTTTTTTGCGTTTTGTGGGAGCAGAGGGATTAATTGTATTGAGCCCTAGAGTTTTTATGAATCCAAACCAAAACGCCCTAGTACTTCGTACTCTGTCCTTTTTATTTTCTTTCAAACTCAAAAACAAGTTTTTAGTTATTATAAAATAAAAATGCCCCGCATAAAATGCGAGGCGTTTTTGTTTGTGGGAGCAGAGGGATTCGAACCCCCGACCCTCTGCTTGTAAGGCAGATGCTCTGAACCAACTGAGCTATGCTCCCTGAATTGGGCTGCAAATATACTAGAGTTTTTGAAAAACAGAAAAAAATCTTTAATAATTCTAAAACTTATTATTCAAATGGATTGAATGCGAAAAATTAATAAAATAAAAAAAGCCTCACACATTGTGTAAGGCTTTTTTGTTTGTGGGAGCAGAGGGATTAACTGTATTGAGCCCTAATGGTTTTAGGTATTCAAACCAAAACGCCCTAGTACTTCGTACTCTGTCCTTTTTATTTTCTTTCAAACTTAAAAACAAGTTTTCCGTTTTTATAAAATAAAAATGCCCCGCATAAAATGCGAGGCGTTTTTTGTTTGTGGGAGCAGAGGGATTCGAACCCCCGACCCTCTGCTTGTAAGGCAGATGCTCTGAACCAACTGAGCTATGCTCCCTGAATTGGACTGCAAATATAGGGTTGTTTTTTATTTCTACAAATAAAATTTTCAAAATTGCATAAAAAAAAATTCTACCTTACTTTCGCCACTTGATTTACAAAGAATTATGGGGAAGAATAAATTGAAACGTTTTTCAGAAAACAAAACATTTGGAAACGTTTTTCAACCCACTCGAGCTGAAATGATTGAGGGGTTTGAAATGAAAGGGAAATGGCATCAAGAGTTTTTTAAAAATAACAATCCGATTGTTTTGGAGTTGGGATGTGGGAAAGGTGAATACAGTGTTTCATTAGCCGAAAAATATCCGGACAAAAATTTTATTGGAATTGATATCAAGGGAGCACGTTTCTGGAGAGGAGCAAAAACAGCGATTGAAAGCGGGATGAACAATGTTGCGTTTGTTCGAACTCAAATTGAATTGATAGATTATGCTTTTGCTGAAAACGAAGTGAGCGAAATCTGGATTACTTTTCCAGATCCTCAAATCAAATTCAGAAGAACCAAACATCGTTTGACACATCCAGATTTGTTGCGTAAATACCATCATGTATTAAATAAGGATGGAATTGTTCACTTGAAAACAGACAGTGAATTCTTGCATGGTTATACACATGGAATTATCCAAATGGAAGGGCATGATGTTTTGATTTCAAGTCACAATGTGTACCATCCGGACAACAAAGAATTACCAGAGGAAATCACCTCAATCCAAACCTTTTACGAGCAGAAATTTCTAGAAATCAATAAAAATATTACGTACATTCGTTTCTCATTAAATTATTAACACACAGCAAAATGAGAAAATTTATCCAATCGATAATGCTATTGGCATTATCGGCTCAACTATTCGCTCAATCGAGCGATTGGGTGTATGCCACAATGACCCACGAAAGTGCTTTGTCCCTTCAATCTAGTCATCCGTCTGGAATTGTAATTTTAGCAACCGAAGGGAATGTTTCTGCCGTTCAAATTCAACACCAATTGGCTCCTTCTTTAAAATCAGGCAATTTACACGGACCAGGTTATATTTATAGGACTGATGCGCAGGATGCAGTTCAGGCGTTAACGAAAAATGCGCCCAAGAAATTCAATATTTTGGATTTCACCATTACCGAAGATATGTTTGTCAATGAAGTTTTGGGCATGGTAAGTCAAGAAAATTTAGGCAATACCATTTTGGAGCTAGAAAATTATGGCTCTCGTTTTCATACAACATCTTCTGGTAGGCAAGCAGCATTGGATTTAAAAGAAAAATGGCAAGAAATGGCCCAAGCTGCCAATCGGGAAGATATAACCGTAGAATTGTTTCAACATCAATTAACCCAACAACGTTCTGTAATTTTAACCATTCCAGGAACGGAAGTGCCCAATGAAATTGTGGTGATTGGAGGCCATTTGGATAGTGGGGATTGGTCGCTTCAAACCAATGCTCCTGGAGCCGATGACAATGCGTCTGGGATTGCAACGATGACAGAAACTTTGCGCATTTTACTTGCCAAAAATTTTCATCCGAAACGTACGGTTCAAATTATGGCTTATGCAGCAGAAGAAATTGGCTTGGTAGGATCCAATGAAATTGCGACGCAATATAACAATCAAAACAAAAATGTTGTGGCGATGGCTCAATTCGATATGACGAATTACAATGGATCGTCTGTAGATGTAGGATTGATTAATGATGCACAGTTTACTTCTTCTGAATTGAATTTATTTTGGGTGGAATTGATGGAACATTACAATAGTACAGGCGAGCATAGAATTACCTATGGAACCACAGCTTGTGGATACGGCTGTTCCGACCATGTGAGCTGGACCGAAAATGGCTATTTGGCTTCTTTTCCATTTGAATCTTCT
This sequence comes from Moheibacter stercoris, assembly GCF_040545805.1. Taxonomy (NCBI): domain Bacteria; kingdom Pseudomonadati; phylum Bacteroidota; class Flavobacteriia; order Flavobacteriales; family Weeksellaceae; genus Moheibacter; species Moheibacter stercoris. The sequence goes on along the minus strand of NZ_JBEPMO010000001.1, from coordinate 167,973 downwards.
TTTGGTGAACATAATCCGTTTGTGCATTCCGAAGAAGATACGTTTGCAGCCATGAACAATGATGCTTCACACTCGGTGAAATTTGTAAAATTGGCATTGGAATTTGTCATCGAAATTGCCAAAGTTTCAACCATGTCAACGCAAGAATTGAACAAAACAGATATTCAAATCGTTGTTCAAAACAGGGATTTGATTTACCAATTCAATTCATCTAATAAATCGTTGAATTCAATGGCAATTTACGATAGTTCTGCTCGAAATGTATTGAGTAAAAATCAACTAAACGCTTCGGGAAGAATTTCTTTACAAGGAATTCCTTCTGGCTATTACATTGCTGTTTTCAAGGACAATCAAGGGAAATCGCATTCCAAGAAGTTCTTATTGAAATAAAGAAAATCAAACTTTATAGAAATAAAAAACACCTCAATTAAGGTGTTTTTTTATGTGATTATTAAAACCATTCTTTTTGATTTCGAACGTAAGTTTCCTCAAATTCTTCATCAGATTTAGTCAAATATAAAACTCCTTCAATGATGCCAATTATGGCGCCAATTCCGCACATCAGACCTAAAATCAATTGAATAATTCCTGTTTTGGTATAACCCAAAAAGAACTTGTGAACGCCAAAGCCACCTAATAATATAGCAAGGATTCCAGCCACCAATTTTTTGTCTGATTTTTGATTTGTATTGGGTTGTTGAGGGATTTCTGAATGTACTTCCATATTGTTGAATTTTTGTTGGTATTGAAATATAATTAAACTGTTTTGAACCACTCTTGAAACTTTTCTCCCAAAATAGGAGACAATTTTTTCTCACCGTTTACGGCTCCCATAATTCCGATGATCCACATTAACAAAGGCAGAATTCCCGTTAATAAAATCATAAATCCTAAAAGTCCGCTAATGTTTCCAATGAACATACTTAGCGTATAAATCACAATAGCTGTTAAACTTATACCAATATTTTGGCGAATGTGAAATCTGGTGAAATCAGATTTGATTTTGTCCATCAAAATTGCCACAACTAAGCCTATTGGGCCAATATAACTCATTAATCCTATTGTTCTTTCGTCCATAATTTCGAAAATTTATACGTGAAACAAATGTAGCGAAAAACATCATTTTCGCAAGGTGGAAAACCGAAGTTTCTACAATTGATTGGAATAAATCCTTAACTTTGTCGTCCATTTTGGTGTTCCGATTCAGTCGGGATGAAAAGGGAATCCGGTTAAAATCCGGAGCTGTCCCCGCAACTGTAAGTTCAAAAATTACTACAAACCACTGTGCGCCGCGGCGTATGGGAAGGGAAAGAACGAGCCAGGAGACCTGCCAAATGGACAAACATAAAATTTATTGCTTTCGGCGGAAAAGCAACAAACACCATGAAAAAGAAAATTTTAGTGATGTGTTTTTTGGTAGGATGTCATTTTCTGCAGGCACAAGAGGAAACAGTTCAGTTAGACGAAGCCGTAATTTCAGATCGAAATTTGGTGCAATTTGTGGAAACCCAAACCAAAACGATTTTGTCAGATTCGATTTTGAATCAACATACGTCCAGCATGACAGATTTGTTGCAGTTCAATTCGTCCATTTACTTCAAAGAAAATGGTGCAGGAATGGTTTCTTCTCCTTCTTTTCGTGGAACGTCGGCATCGCATACAGCAGTTATTTGGAATGGAGTCAATGTGAATTCTTCCTTTTTGGGACAAGCAGATTTCAATGTTTTGAATATACATTCGGCAGATCAACTTGTTATTAAATCTGGAGGTGGTTCGGTAGCTTATGGAAGTAGCGCAATCGGTGGAAGCATTCATCTCAACAACGAATTAAACTTTCGAAAAGGTTTTGAGAATCAAATTTTGGCCAATTATGGAAGTTTTAATCGATATGGATTGAATTTTCAGTCGAAATATTCCGATGAAAAGATTAGTTTGAATTTTCAATTTGGACGAAATGGTTCGGACAACGATTTTAAAATTGCAGAGCAAAACCGAAACAACCGAAATGGACAATTTTACCATCAGTATTTAAGCGTCGCGACAGCCTACAAGTTAAATTCCAAAAACATATTAAAATGGTATGGAAATATTTCGGATTCAGATCGGAATTTTTCTCTTATTTCGGCCAATGCACAACCTTCTAAATACGAAGATTATTCGACCAAATCTATGCTAGAATGGGATTCGAAATTGGGAAAATTTCAGTCGAATTTGAAAGGAATTTATCTCGGAGAAAAATTTGAATATTTTCCTCATTCGCTATCCAGCTATTCAGAAAAAGGTGATGGAAAAACCTATATGCTGAAATACGATTTGGGCTATCATTGGAAAAATCTCTGGTTCAATTTGAATTTGGAGGCACAACATACAGAAGTTCAAACTTCTAAAATTGACTTTGCGAAACGTCAAATTGGTTCAGCATCTTTTCAAATGAAACATCGCATTTCATCCAAAATTCTGTACGAAGCAAGTCTCAGACAAGAATTATCAGATGTGTATACTTCGCCATTTTTGTATGCTTTGGGATTGAAATACAATCCGACTCAATGGTACGAATTGCGATTGAATACCTCCAAAAATTTCCGAATGCCTACGTTCAATGATCTGTTTTGGCCAGGTTCAGGAAATGAAAATTTGAATCCTGAAACTTCGGTTCAATATGAATTAGCCAATCAATTTCGATTGAAAAACTTAAGCTTTGGATTGATTGCGTATCAAAATTCGATCGAAAATTACATTCAATGGGTTCCAAGTGGCTCTTTGTCAGTTCCAGAAAATTTAGGAGAAGTAAGTATTTGGGGATTGGAATCAAACCTTAAGTACGATCAAAAATTTCATCATCATCGTCTAGAGTTTAACGCATCTTACGCCTATACAGAATCCAAAAACAAAGCTACCGACAAACAATTGATCTATGTGCCTTATCACAAATTCACAAGTTCAGTTGGGTATTCTTGGAAGGGAATTTCGGCTTTTTATCAATTTATGTACAATGGTTCTGTGTATACAGATTCAGGAAATAGAGATGAGTTGGACGGATATTCTTTGTCGAATATGGGAATAAACTATGGTATTGGAAAAACTAAACAATATCGAATTGGTTTTCAAATCTTAAACCTTTTGGATGAGGTGTATCAAAATGTAGAAAACAGAACAATGCCAGGAAGAAATTATAACATAACAATCGATATAAATTTTTAAAAATGAATAGACTTAATCAAATTTTACTAGCAGGAATCACAGTTTCATCTGTTTTTTTTACTTCATGTAGTAGCGACGATGATTCTTCTTCAAATAACCCAATTTTAGGCGATTTTGAAAACGGGGTTTTTATTTTGAATGAAGGAAACATGGGAAGCTCCAATGCGAGTGTGAGCTTTTTGCATGAAAATGGTCAATTGCAAAACGATATTTTTGAGGCAGTAAATGGTGGGCTTTTGGGCGATACAGCGCAAAGCATTTACTTGGATGATGACAAAGCCTATATCATTTTGAGTGGTTCTGGGACGATTGAGGTGGTAGATGCCGATACGTTTCAAAAGTTGGGTACGGTTTCAACAGGTTTGGCAAGTCCTCGATATATGGTGATTGAAAACGGAAAAGGATTTGTGTCCAATTGGGGAAATCCAGCCGATGCCAATGATGATTTTATTGCTGTGATCAATTTGTCTAATTATTCGGTTGAATCCACAATTCCAGTGGCAGAAGGACCCGAAAAATTGGAAGAAACCAATGGGAAAATTTATGTGGCTCATGCTGGCGGCTGGGGAACTGGAAATACCATTACGGTAATCAATTCGGCTACGAATTCGGTTCAAACGACGATTCCAGTTGGAGATATTCCAAATTCCATCGAAGAAGAAAATGGAAAAATCTATGTGTTGTGTGGCGGAAAACCTGCGTGGACGCAAGATGAAACTTTGGGAGGATTGTATGTGATTAATTCAACCAATCATCAAGTAGAAACTGTATTGAACTTTGCACCAGCAGAGCATCCTGCAAATTTGGTAGAAGAAAACGACCAATTGTTTTACACCATTGATGATAAAATTTTTAGAACAAATCTTACATCGACGACTTTACCAAGTTCACCGATTATTACTATGGGAACAAATGGAATTTATGGTGCTTATGGGTTTGATGTAAATGATGGAAAAATTTATGTTGGAGATGCAATGGATTATTCGTCCAACGGAAAAGTTCATGTATTTTCAACTTCTGGAGCCTTATTGAACAGTTATGAAGTAGGGAAATTACCCAACGGATTTGCGTTCAACGACTAATTAAATTCAAAAGAAATTATAAGAAACCTCGAATTTTTGTTCGAGGTTTTTTGTTTCGTTGTATATTGTACACTTAAACTAAACAACAATGAAAAAACTATTTTTTGTCTTACTCGGAGTAAGTTTACTTAGCACACAAAGCTGTAAAAACGCTCCCGAAGGCTCTCCAAGTGATGAACAATCCATTGAAACAGTAAGCTCAGATGGCATTGGGGATAAAGTGCTCATTCGCTTGAAACCCAAAGTGGGCGATAGCCAAAATACGCTTATGACCATGAATGTTTCATCGGAAGGTGATCAAAAAATGTCCATGGATATGGTGGCTAAGGTTGATGTGAACATTTCAGAGAAAGTAGAAGATGTCTATACCTACAACATGAACTATAAATCCATCAAAATGGACATGAGTGCTGGTGGTATGGAAATGAAATACGATTCAGAAAACCCAGGAAGTGATCCAATGGGTTCTATGATGCATGAACAATTCAAGACATTTTTGGACAAGCCAATGTCGATGAAAATGAATGATCGTGGGATGATTTCAGATTTTGTGATGCCTGGAAATATCGATGTAAGACAAGCCGGTGACTTTGGTTCATTCTCAATTCCATTACCAGAAGGTCCTGTTGGAGAAGGTGATTCTTGGGAGGCCACTCGTCCTATGCAAGGAACTGGAAACATGAACATGAAAATGACGGTCAATAAAATTACAGCCAATGATGTGGTCATTGATACAGATGGAGACTTAACGGACTCTTCTGGTGCTAATCTTGGAAAATTTACGGGATCTTATACACTTGATCGAAACAGCGGTTTGACCAAAGATGGAACCATGAACATGGACATCATAGCAGAAGGTCAAAAGTTGAAAATGAAATTGAATTTCAAACCACAATAATTCAATCTGGAAATAGAAAAAAGGCCCATAAGTTGGGTCTTTTTTTATGCCGATTTTTTATGAATATGTCGGGTTAATTTGATCGATAGATCGAGCAAAACGATTTTCGCATTGGCATTTCGTTCAATATGATACGAACTTTCATTGATTTCCTGTAAAAGATCTTCAATGTTTGCTCCATGAATAAAGGGTGTGAATTTTTCCCAATTAAATCCTTCAGCGCCTAATTTCATGAAAACTAAATTTTCGGCTTGATAGGTTCTCAATAAAGCTTGACGAAATATTTCAGAACAATAATTCAAAAATTGTTTCTGTTTTTCTCTTGGCCATCCGCTCAATTCATTGGACCAACTCACCAAATTTTTCAATACAGACGGATTTTTTGCTGCCATGAAAGCATTTCGTACCCATTGAACAAAATAAGATTCAAATTCTTCATTGGCCGAATCGATGTTTTTCAAGGCAATGTCTAAATTTCCATTGGAAGCCAAGGCAATTCGTTTCGCATCCAATTCAGGTAATCCTTTGGATTCTATTAAAAATTGGGCAATTTCTTCATCGCTTAAACGATTCAATTTCACCAATTGACATCGTGAAATAATCGTTGGCAACAAAAGATCTTCACGTTCCGTCACCAATAAAAAAATCGTTTTTTTAGGCGGTTCCTCCAACACTTTCAATAATTTGTTGGCGGTCGCATCGTTCATCATTTCGGGCAACCAAATGATGTTGAATTTGTAACTTCCTTCGTAACTATTCAAGGAAAGAAACTTCACAATTTCTTGGGCTTCGTGCACATTGATGGCGCCTTGCTTTTTCTCCACCTCATTGAATTCCAGCCAATCGTACAAACTTCCGTATGGGTTTTCGAGAATAAATTCTCTCCATTCTTTGAAAAATTGATTGCTGGTAGGAGTTTTGATTTTTTCGGTTGAAGTCACCGGAAACGTAAAATGAATGTCGGGATGCTGCAAAGTGGAAACCTTTTGTTTGATGGATTCACCTTTTTCAGATGCTAAAATTTCACCCGCGTACGCAATCGCTAAACTTAGTGCTCCCCATCCATTATTACCAGAAAATAACTGCGCATGACTAACGCGTTCATTTGCAATAGATTCTTTGAGTTTCTCTTTTATTTTCTCGTGTCCGGTTATTTTCTCCCAAATCATAGGTCAAAAGTAAGTTTTTAATTTATAAATTTGACTTTATTTGAATTTTGAAAAGGAAAATTCCACCTCTGAATTCTTAAAATTTGTAACAAAAAGATGAAAAAAAGAATCCTAATTTTAGCAAACCTTGCATTTTGTATGAGTGTGAATGCGCAAGATTTTAATGGGAAATATCCAAAGACCGATAAAGGAAATCAGGTTGATGAATATTTTGGAACCAAAGTAGCCAACCCATATCGTTGGTTGGAAGATGATTTGGCTGAAAACACCAAAAAATGGGTGGTGGACCAAAACAAGGTAACCTTTGACTATTTGGACAAGATTCCTTTCCGAAACAAAATCAAAGATCAGTTAACAGATTTGTGGAATTATGAAAAGATTTCGGCTCCATTCAAAGAAGGAAAGTATACTTATTTCTTTAAAAATGATGGATTGCAACAACAATCTGTTTTGTATCGTCAATTGGAGGGAGGAAAAGAAGAAATTTTCATCGATCCCAATAAATTCTCAAAAGACGGAACAACTTCTTTGGCTGGTATCAACTTTAGCAAAGATGGAAGTTTATGTGCCTACCAAATTTCGGAAGGAGGTTCTGACTGGCGAAAAGTAATTGTGATTCGTACAAGCGACAAACAACAAGTAGGAGATACTTTGCGCGATGTGAAGTTTAGTGGAATTGCTTGGAAAGGAAATGAAGGATTCTACTATTCAAGTTATGATAAACCAGAAGGTAGCGAATTGTCTCAAATGACAGACAAGCACAAATTGTTTTTCCACAAATTAAATACCCCACAAAAGAATGATGTATTGGTATTTGGAGGTGAAAAAACACCAAGAAGATACATTGGCGCGGGTGTAACAGAAGATGAACGTTTTTTAATTATTTCAACGGCTGTTTCTACGACAGGAAATGAATTGTACATTCAAGATTTAAGCAAGCCAAATTCTCCTATTGTTCCAATTTTGGATCATTTTGAAACTACAACCAATGTTGTGGACAATGTTGGAGATGAATTGTATTTGTTAACGAATTTGAATGCTCCGAACAATCGTTTGGTTAAAGTCAATGTGAAAAATCCAGCTTCAACAAATTGGGTTAATGTGATTCCAGAAACGGAAAATGTTTTGACCGTTTCTACTGCTGGCGGATATTTATTTACGCATTATATGAAAGATGCCTTGGATTTGGTACAGCAATATACGCATGATGGAAAGAAAGTTCGTGATATTCAATTACCAGGACAAGGTTCTGCAGGCGGATTCTCTGGAAAGAAAGAAGAAAAGAAAATTTATTATTCTTTCTCTAATTATGTTACGCCATCAACCATATATGATTTTGATGTCGAAACTGGAAAATCTTCTGTGTATAAGAAACCTGCGATTAAATTCAATCCAGATGATTACGAATCCAAACAAGTTTTCTATACGTCCAAAGATGGAACCAAAGTTCCGATGATGATTTCCTATAAGAAAGGAATCAAATTAGATGGAACCAATCCAACTATTTTATACGGATACGGTGGATTCAACATCAGTTTAACACCAAGTTTTAGCGTAACCAATGCTGTTTGGATGGAAAACGGAGGAATTTATGCCGTTGCCAATCTTCGTGGTGGAGGTGAATACGGTAAAAAATGGCACGATGGAGGTCGCCAAATGAACAAATTGAATGTGTTCCATGATTTCATTGCGGCAGCCGAATATTTGAAAAAAGAAAACTATACTTCCTCTAATCATTTAGCACTTTCAGGTGGTTCCAATGGTGGATTATTGGTAGGAGCTGTGATGACGATGGAACCAAAATTGGCCAAAGTTGCTTTGCCCGCAGTAGGAGTTTTGGATATGTTGCGTTACCATACCTTTACAGCAGGAGCAGGTTGGGCGTATGATTATGGAACAGCCAATGATAGCAAAGAAATGTTTGAGTACATCAAAGGGTATTCGCCTGTTCACAATGTGAAACCAGGTCAATGTTATCCAGCAACGTTGGTAACGACAGGAGATCATGATGATCGTGTGGTTCCAGCGCATAGCTATAAGTTTGCTGCGGAATTGCAAGACAAACAAGGCTGTAAAAATCCGGTAATGATCAGAATTGATACCAAAGCGGGTCATGGCGCAGGGAAATCTACCGAAGCCATTATCAATGAAACATCTGATAAATTTGCGTTTACCCTTTTCAATATGGGTGTAACCAAATAATTCGATTGAGAATATAGGATAAGAATCGCTCCATTTTGGGGCGATTTTTTTATATTTAGCTAAGAAGAAATTCTTTGTATTAGGTAGTTTATTGTTTGTGGTTGGTTTCCTAAGTCAATCCTTTTTTGAAATAGGTAAATCCTATAAATTGGTAAAAGTGGTGGGAGATGAGCGTGATGTTCAAAAGCTTTTCTATAATTTCAATGAAGATGAAATCCCATGGAATGCTTTTCATTTTTCTTATTCTAACGTTAAACCAATTCCAAATTTTTACGTTGAACAAGATTTGCAACAACTTTATGCATTCAGAATTTATGATTTAGAAGATAAAGAATTCAAATTTGAAAACTATTTTCAATATGAAAAGCTAGGTAGTTTTAGAGATTTGAATCAATTTCAATGGAAAGCTAATTGGGTTATGATTTCAGATACCATTAGAATTCGTCTTACAAATTTGCCTGAAACGAATCCCTCTTTTTTGAAATCTAATTCTCTTTATTATCCACTTGAATTAAGCTTTTTACCCCAATAAAAAATGCCCCGATTTCTCGAGGCATTTTGTTTTATATTTCTAAACTATTTCTTATTGATTGAAATCAATGTCTTCCGTTTCAGAAGATGCATTGCTATTGGCACTTTGAATAGGATCTTGGTATTCTACCGCATTGGTATAATCATAATCAAAGGTTCCGCCCATACTTCCATAGGTATGGAATCCGGTTAACGAAGAGCAATCCCATTTTTCATCGATATCGTCGGGTTTGATGAATTTGTCTTCGGTCGTTACACCAAATGCTTTTCCATTTTTGTAAACACCTTGCATATAATACGCCCAAATAGGCAAAGCTGTTGCAGCACCTTGTCCGCGAGCAGTACTTGCAAAATGCGCAAAACGGTCTTCGTTTCCTACCCAAACTCCGGTAATTAAATTAGGGGTAATTCCAATGAACCAACCATCTGAGTTGTCATTGGTTGTTCCTGTTTTGGAAGCCACTTCACTATTGATTCCATATTTGGTTCTTACCCATTTACCTGTTCCACGATCGGTTACACCTTTCATCAAATCGATCATTGAGTAAGCAACATATTCGTTGACAACTTCACGTGTAACTGGTTTGTAATCTTTGATCACACGACCCGTTTTGTCCTCAATTTTCACCACCAATTCTGGTTTGATGTAAATTCCACCGTTTGCAAATGTAGACATGGCGCCCACCATTTCGTAAACGGTTAAATCAGCCGATCCTAAAGCGATTGTATAATCTTTCGGAATATTACTTTCTACACCCAATTCTTTGGCAATTTGAATCACAGGTTCTACGCCCGTTTGGGCAATCAAACGAGCAGTAACAACGTTGGTTGAAAAGGCCATCGCCGTACGCAAATCTTGACTTCCTCCATATTTACGATTGGCATTTCTAGGTTTCCAGTTTCCAATTTGGAATACATCATTGGAAATCGTATTACATGGTGTATAATTCAATTGATTCAAAGCCGTCACATAGACAAATGGTTTGAAGGTTGAACCAACTTGACGTCTTGCTTGTTTTACGTGATCGTATTTGAAATAATCCCAGTTAATTCCTCCAACCCAAGCTTTAATCGTTCCATCTCTTGGGTCCATGGACATCATACCTGCCTGTAAAATGTGTTTGTGGTATTTGATGGAATCCATCAAGGACATATTCTTTTGATATTTCACACCGTCCCACGTAAATATTTTCACAGAATCACGTTTGCGATTGAATTCAGCTAGAATTTCTTCATCTGATTTTCCGATGTTTTTCAAGTGACGGTATGTGTCAGTATTTCGCATGGAACGCTCAAAAATTCTTTGTCTTTTGTCTTCAGACAAACCATAGAAAGGCGCTTTTGAATTGTTTTTATGTTCGGCGAAAAAGGTTTTTTGAATCGAACTTAAATGTTTGGCTACGGCTTCTTCTGCAATTTTTTGCATTCTGGAGTCAAGCGTCACATAAATTTTCAATCCATCTTTGTACAAATTGTATTTCTTACCCGTTTCTTTTTCCAATTCTTTCAAATAGGACTGAATTTCTCTTCTCAACTCATGTTTGTAATAAGCAGAATAGGATTCACTGATGGTATTGATCTCTTGTTTGTCAATTTTAATTGGTTTCGCTTTAGCGGCTTCGGCTTCTTCTTTGGTCAAGAAATTGTATTTCACCATTTGGTTAATGACAACATTTCGTTCCTTTTTCGCTTTATCTGGAAAACGAATTGGATTATACAAAACTGGATTTTTCAACATCGCAACCAACATCGCAGATTCTTCTAAAGTCAAATCTTTTGTTGTTGTGTTGAAATAAACTTTGGAAGCCAATTCCACTCCATTTGCATTGTACACAAAATCGAATTTGTTTAAGTACATCGTAAGAATTTCCTCTTTGGTATAACGTTTTTCCAATTCAACTGCTACAACCCATTCTTTCAGTTTTTGCAAACCTCTTTGAATTTTATTTTGGGAACGATTGACGGTAAACAATTGTTTTGCCAACTGCTGGGTAATGGTACTCGCACCTCCAGATTCTCCACCCGATGTGATGGCTCTCATGGTACTTCTTGCATCAATTCCAGAGTGACTTTTGAAACGAATATCCTCTCTAGCCAATAATGCATTGACGAAATGTTCGGGCAAATCGGCATAGGTGATTGGAATACGTTTTTCTGTTTCAAATCGGTCCAAAAGAACTCCATCTGAGGAATAAATTTCGGAAGAAACATAAATGTCTGGATTTTCTAATGCTTGAACGTCTGGCATTTCCCAAATCCATCCTTTGGATGTAGCCCAAAACAGGATGAAAATTCCAATGATTCCTGCTAGAAAAAGTCCCCATAAGAGGATCAGCATTTTTTTGACTGAGAAAGGTTTGCTAACCTTTTTTTTCGTTTGAGTCGATTTAGTTTGTGTACTCATTTGGTTTTATTTTTTGTCCACAATTAAACTGATGTCTTCAATTCCTTGTAAATTTTCATCACGCATACCGTGCCAAACTGATAATTTATAGGTTCCCGTATCCTTGATGGACAGATTTTCTCTGTACATCAAGTACAATTCTTTTAAACTATTTCCTTTTCCAACCCATTCACCATCTTGAAAAGCTAAATAATATTGCAAGGTATCGGTAAATACTTCTCCTTTGGGGTTGGTGAATTCTGTAAACAAATACAAATTGCTGTACGGATATTCGTTTGAATTTCTCGTCAACAAATAGAAATCGTATTTCCCCACGGTATCTTTTACTTCAAATTCAAATTTGGCTGGAGCATTTTTGCTCCAATTGTTTCCTGTTGCGACTTGATTTTGATAAAAATGCGGAGAATCACATTGTACAAACAATGCAACCGAAGCGACTATAAATAGCAGCTTACTGATTCTCATCTTTGCTATTTTGTGGTCCACGTTTGTTTCGGTTTTTAAATTTCTTTGGTTTGTTCTGTTTATTTGGATTCGGATTTTGTTCCGAATTCGGATTATTGTTTGCGTCTCCAGCCGGTTTGTTTTGTTGTTTTGGCTTGGGAGTAGGTTTAGGATTTTGGTTCCCTTCCGAATTAGGTTTGTTGTTTTGTTTATTCGGATTTTGATTGGGGTTAGGACCTTTTTTTGCCTTTGGTTTCTGATTCGGATTTCCTTGTTTCGGTTGTCCTTGTCCTTCTTTTTTAGGCTGAATGTCTCCTTCCTTTTTCATTTGAGGCTGACCTTCTTTATTCCCTTGCGTCGATTGCTTTTTGTTAGGGTTAGGCTTATTCCCTTGAGGTTTTTTGTTATCTCTGTTGGGTTTGTTGCCTTGAGGTTGAGTTTTTTGAGTGGAATCTTTGGGTTTATTCTTGCGATTCTTGTTGCGGTTTTTGTTTTTACGCTCAAATCGTTCCAAAGAATTTTCCTCAATTACATCGGTAAAGCTTTTCTTTTCGGTTTCAATGCTTTCTTTGGCTAAATCTTCCAATGAAGCAGTTTTACCTCCGTTTTTACTCAAATCGATAAATGATTTCGCTTGATCCAAACTGAATTTGTACCAACTAACGCCACCACTTGAACTGGTAAACCACATTTCTTTTTTGAACACATCGATTTTGACGCAATAAGCGGTTCCTTTTTCGGTCTCGAACGTACTTTCCATAGAAGGAAATTCGTCCAAAGCATCCAAATAAGAATCCAATTCGTAGTTCAAACAACATTTCAATTTTCCACATTGACCCGCCAATTTTTGCGGATTGATGGACAATTGCTGGTAACGAGCAGCAGCTGTATTGACCGAACGAAAGTCCGTTAACCAAGTAGAACAGCATAATTCACGGCCACAAGAACCAATTCCACCTACTTTGGCAGCTTCTTGACGGTATCCGATTTGTTTCATTTCAATACGAACTCCAAAATTGGACGCATATTGTTTGATCAATTCACGGAAATCGACTCTGCCTTCTGCCGTGTAGTAAAAGATACACTTCATCCCATCTCCCTGATATTCAACATCGGAAATTTTCATTTCCAATCCTAAATTCACAGCAATACGACGAGCTTTCATCATGGTTTCTTGTTCTTTTTCTCGAAAAGATTTCCATGTTTCAATGTCTTTCTCGTTGGCGATTCGATAGACTTTACGAACCTCTTCAGAATTTTCTGTAAGGTTTCGTTTTTTCATTTGAACTCGAACCAATTCCCCTGTAAGGGTCACAACTCCAATATCGTGACCCGCTTGAGCTTCTACGGCGACAACATCGCCAATACTCAACGCTAGGTGATTAGTATTTTGATAATATAATTTTCTATCGTTTTTGAACCGAACTTCAACACAATTAAATGTCAATTGACCATTGGGTAAACGCATGTTGGAAAGCCAGTCAAATACGGGTAATTTCCCGCATCCTGAATCTACTCCACATGCTCCGTTATTATTACAGCCTTTTGGCAATCCGTTGCTAGTTGGTCCACAACTTCCACAACCCATATCTATACATTATTTCTAATCTACAAAGATAGAAAAAAATAGCGCTTCTGTTTTGAAAATATTCTTATCCGAATACTTCTGTGAAAGAATAGGTAGAATCGAGCAAAATGCCTTTTTCTGTGCGTACTACAGTTGCCAATTCGCGGTATGGATCGTGTTCAAAGAAAAACAAATATTCCTCTTGAACGGCTTTTTCTAGGAAATCGCTTTTTTCTTGCATGGTAAGAAGCGGACGTGTATCATACCCCATCACATACACCAACGGAACATGTCCTGCTGTAGCGATTAAATCTGCTGTAAAGACAATGGTTTTGCCCTTGTAGCGTATAACAGGAAGCATTTGTTTGTCGGTATGACCGTCGACGAAAATGATGTCAAAACCTAAAGGGGAATTGTTCAAATAATTTCCTGAAGTAGGAAGGTCTATCAAATTTAAATTTCCAGATTCTTTGATTGGGACGAAGTTTTCTGGAAGAAAGGACGCTTTTTCTCTCGGATTTGGATTGGTTGCCCAGTCCCAATGCGAAGCATTGCTCCAATATTTAGCATTTTTGAAACTTAGTTCATATCCGCCGTGAATCGTATCTTGTTGAACCGCTCCACCACAATGGTCGAAGTGTAAATGTGTTAAAAAAACATCGGTGATATCGTCTTTGGTAAATCCATGCAAAGCCAAAGAAGTTTCGATGTCATAATCGCTCCACAAATCATAATAACTAAAAAACTTTTCGGATTGTTTTTTACCGATTCCGCAATCGATGAGAATCAAGCGATCTCCGTCTTCAATCAGCAAAGCACGCATGGCCAATTCAATCTTATTTTGACCATCTGCTGGATTGGTTTTTTGCCAAATACTTTTTGGGATTGTGCCGAACATTGCACCTCCGTCTAATTTAAAATTGCCAGTTTCGATTGGGTAAAGTTTCATAATACTTGATTGATTTTATTTAGGATAAAAATTCGTCTAAAATGTTTTCATCTCGCTCCAACATCAAGATGCCCGATTGTGGAACAATGTAGTATTTTTCCTCTTGATAAACTATTTCATAGGCCATTTTTAACAGAAAGATAGCCAAGTCTCCTTCTCTTACTTGTAGTGGAATGTATTTGGCTTTTTCTTCTTTCATTTTCCAAGGTTCGTCCATCTCGTCATAGGATACGGCATATCCTGGGCCAGTTTTTACCACATATCCCGATTGAATTTCTTCTTTTTCTTTGACGCCTGGAGGCAGGTATAAACCCGATTTAGTTTGGTTGGATTCTGTTTTTGGTTTGATCAAAACTCGATCACCGATAATGATTAAATTTTCAGTCGTTTCCATGTCGCAAAATTAGAGAATAGACTTTAGATACGAGAAATTAGCAAATAGAATTTGGTAGATTTAAGTTTTGGGCGCAATGATTTGATGAAACAATGCAATAATTGCGTGAGGGATTATAGTGGAAATCCTTTTTATTATCTTGACCAAAGGGAAAGAAAATGAAAAGATTGCAACGGAAAGCCCGACCCCATTGCGTCCATTTATCTTTTGAGGGAATCATATTTTTTGCAATGGGGTCACGCCCAAATACTGAAAGAGGAATGGAGAATTAAATGTAAATTTGCGACATGCAGAAATATTTGATTGTCGGTCTAGGGAACATTGGCGAAAAATATCGATATACACGTCATAACATTGGGTTTTTGGCGGTAGATGAATTGGTGCGAAAAATGGATGCGAAATTTGGTTCTTCTAATTTTGGCGAAATTGCTCAATTTAAATACAAAGCTCGTCCGGTTACGGTTTTGAAGCCCAATACTTATATGAATTTGAGTGGAGATGCCGTTCGTTTTTGGATGCAAAAGGAAGGAATTTCGATTGAAAATGTTTTTGTAATTACCGATGATTTGAATTTGCCGTTTGGAACGATTCGAATTCGTGGAAAAGGAAGCGATGGCGGACATAATGGTTTGAAAGACATTCAGAATAAGTTGCAAAATCAGAATTATCCGAGATTGAGATTTGGTGTTGGCAATGAGTTTGAACAAGGTCGACAAGTGGACTATGTGTTGGGAGTTTGGAGCGAAGATGAGGTAGAAAAGCTTCCCGAAAGGTTAAATTTTGTGGCCGATGCCGTTTTAAGTTTTATCTTTAGTGGATTGAACAATACCATGAATAATTTCAATGGGAAATAAATTTCTGGTATTGAGTATAAATCTAAAATGTAGCAGGAAGATGAAAACAATTTTTTTACTAATCGGAATTTTTTTGATGGTCGCTTGTCAATCCAAAACGGAAACGACTAGTATTGATTCGGTGAATGATGTGGAACGTATCGATTTTAACGATGAAAACAATGTATTGCTAGATGTACGAACTCCGGAGGAGTTTCAAGCGGGAAGTATTCCAAATGCCGTTAATATTGATTATAATTCGCCAGAATTTGATTCTTTGATCAAAGATTTAGATCCCAATAAAACCTATTATGTGTATTGTCAAGGTGGCGTAAGAAGTACAAAAGCTTGTACAAAATTGGATGAAATAGGTTTGAAAAATGTAGTGAATCTAAAAGATGGCTACAAAGACTACAAAAAATAAGGTATGAATCCTGAAATCTTGAAGGATTTGGTCAGGGTTAAAATGCCCTTTGGGAAATACCAAGGGAGGATTTTGAGTGATCTTCCTGTTTCTTATCTCGAATGGTTTGCGAGCAAAGGATTTCCTCCTGGAAAGTTGGGGATGCAATTGTCAACCTTGTTTGAAATCAAAACCAATGGTCTAGATGAAATTTTGGTACAATTGAAAAGGATGAGATAGGAATTTCGGGTATTTAACTGAAGATTTTGTATTTTGGTGGAAACTTACTCCTAAAATACATGTCACAAAATCTAAAAACCTATCTATTACTATTCTTCTATGCACTTTGTTTTGCGCAAATTTGGGGTGTTTGCTATTTAGCACCTTATTTTTCCAATGATTATACTTGCGCTTTTGGTATGTTGTTTAGTTTCGTTGGTACGTATTGGATTCAGCGTGATTTTAAATTTCAACTCAAGCTTTGGCAAAAACTATTTTTTCTTGGCTTGTTAGGTTTGTATTGTACTTCTCGCATTCAAGGAGATTGGCATTTGTTTTTATTTGGTCCTTATTTTCTAAGTTTTGTTTTTGTAGGATTCAATCTTTTTTTGTTCAAAGATTTAAGCAAATTTCGCAATCTAATCTTGGTTTTTGTGTTGATTTTAACCTATTCAGCCTACGGTTATTTTGACGGCTGGTTCAAGGAATCTACGGGTTGGATCGATGAACGCAGTATTCTCATTGGGGGTGAATTAAATGAAGATAAGTCGACTGAGAAGAAATATGAAGTGCCAGATTCTCATCTGGATTTGTCTCAATTTACCTTTGAAAACAGCCAAAAGCAGAAAGAGAAAATTGAAACAGATAAACCCTATGTTTTTATCGCAACCTGGAACGAAGACTGCCGTCCATGCAAACGAGCGATCAAAGAATTATCACCTATGTTGGATACTTTGCAAAACCTGGAGACTTATTTTGTGTATGTAAGTCCAAAAAATTATGATTTTTCAACATTTCAATCTTCGATGAAGGAAATTGAGCAATTTCACAACAAAAAGGTTTTGGCAGATCATGAATTGTCACTATTTAGCGCAACGAAAATGCAAGCCTATCCGACTTTTCTATTGGTCAATCAATCAACATCAACAATTGAATTTATGACAGTTGGTTATTCTCCTTCTAAAAAAAGTTTATTTGAAGAAAAATTGATTGAGATAGAAACTAAGTAATAAAAAAAGCCGGAATCTTTTTAAAGCCCCGACTTTTACTCTCACTAAACTATATATAATCAGTTTTTTATTATTTTTTGTGTGTAAACTTCCCCTTTGTCTGTGGTTGTTTTGACAATATAATTTCCTTTTGGTAACTGGTTCACTTGGATAGATTTGGAATTTGTTTTAGTCGAAACCAATCTTCCACTTACATCATACACTTCAATTTTTTGAATAGTCGATTTCGAATCGATGAACAAAACATCTTGAACTGGATTTGGATAAATACGAGTCTTTTCTTTTTCTACATCTGATACCGACATTTGATTGCATTCTGTAGTGCTAAATACATCTCCAGTTATTGTCCATCCTTTTTGTGAGATTAATTTATTTCTAGGATTTACAGCATCTGGCCCATAGGTTAAATTTGTTGAACCAAGACTTCTTCCTGATGGAATAGTTGATTTATTGGACCAATCTATCAATGTTTGAGAATAATTTATACAATCCATGCCACTGTAACTCAACATATGCATTAATTGTACTTCTGCATTAAGATTCCAACTACCTAAAGCATGATTAAATGAATAGGCTGAAGTTAAAATATCTCTCATGTCGGTAACATTTGACACATCCCAATCACTGATGTCAGCTTCAAAACTTTTGGCACTCCAAAACATACCACTCATATTGGTGACGTTGGACACATCCCAATTTCCAAGATCTTGGTTGAAAGATTCAGCATTCTTAAACATATTATACATATTGGTGACCTTGGACACATCCCAACCGCTTAAGTCTTGGTTAAATAATAACGCGGTATGAAACATCTCACTCATATCGGTGACATTGGATACATCCCAACCGCTAATATCTTGATTGAAAATTTTGTTATAATAAAACATAAACTTCATATCGGTGACATTGGATACATCCCAATCACTGATATCAGCGTTAAAATTATCAGCAAAAAGAAACATATAACTCATATCCGTAACATTTGATAAATCTGGTTTATCTAATGCTGAAATCGTAAGATTCTTGCAACCTTTGAAGGCATGTGACATACTTGACCATTTAACATCACCCCATAGTCTAATGTCAACTAATCTTTCTGAATCAGGGTTTGCAGCTCCCCAACCATTTCCAAATCTAAAACGTCTTAAATTTTCTGCTGTTAATCCTAATCTAATTTTCTTACCTTCTGGTAGATTATCTATAATAACTTGTACTGCTGTGCCAGCGCTAATTGTACCACCTCCAGAATTTTGATTATCCTCAGATATCCAACCGTATCCCACATCTCCAACTGCATCTATATAGAAATTAATGCTATTGGTTGTTGAAGAAGGGATAGACAAATCCCATTCTGTAATAAAAGCTGATTGTGCCGAGAGACATACAGTCTTTAAAAAGACAACTATTAAAAATAGTAAATGCTTTTTCATAAGTTTAATTTTTTTTAAATTCTGGGATAAAAGTACTTGGATAACTTATGTGCATTTTTTAATTCACTACAAATTGAGTGAACACCTTAAAAGTTTGAGTAAACAGAAGTAATAGAAATGGAACTATGTGCATTCAAACCTTTATAAATGGAGAATCAATAGATAGAACAATCATTCAAAAAGACTAACGATATGAAGCCAATTAATCTATTTTAAGAATTCAGAGCAATATCAACAGATAGGATTGATTTGGTGCATCCCATTTGAAAATTGGTAGTTTAAAGTCTATGGTTTTGTATTGAGAATCATTTGAATAGAAAGTTTCCTACAAAATTTAATAATTGAATATAACCAAGAGTAAATTATATTCGAAAATGTATATTGGATTTAAATAAAAAAAGCCGGAATTCCCCATAATTTCCGGCTTTTTCCTCACTAAACTATATATAATCAGTTCTTTATGAATTTTCGTGCTTGAACCTCACCTTTGTTTGTGGTTGTTTTGACAATGTAATTTCCTTTTGGCAAATGATTTAGTTGAATGAATTTGGAATTTGTTTTAGTCGAAACCAATCTTCCACTTACATCATACACTTCAATTTTTTGAATAGTCGCTTTCGAATCGATTGTCAAAACATCTTGAACTGGATTCGGATAAATGCGCATTTTGGTCGTTTGAAGATCTTCTGTGCCCACGATATCAATTTCTATTTCAATGTTCTGTGCATAGGCTTTGGATGTTCCATTTCTGATTTCGGTCCAAATTGCTACACTTTGTCCATCCGCATTGGTCGTAAAATCAAACCGTCCTTTGTTGCCTTCTGAAGTTGCAATCATTTGAAACAAATCATCATTGGCCGGAGTGCCATCAGTATTTAAGGTCACAACGCCTAATTGAATTGGATTAACCCCATTGCTGATGTCATTTGAAAACAAGAAAATGGGTTTGTCTTCTGCCAATTGGATACTCCCAACATGAACGCTATTTTCAGTATCTACTGGAAATATCTCCAAAGCATCGTCACCTAGTATTCTTTCGCCTGTTTCTTTGTTGAATTTTTGAACATAGATTCCATATTGAGATTGATTGGAATTGCACAAATTAGAAGCAACCCAAATTTCATCAGTGTTTTCATTCATCACGAAACTAGTTTCCATTTCCAAGTAAGCTTCGTTGGTGCTGAAATCTGCTCCATCGGCTCCCCAAGGTAAGGTTCCGCCAGCATTGATTCGTTGGATGAAGGAGTCAAATCTCCAACCGGTAGATCCATAATATCCAAAGTAGGTAATATCATTTTCGGCGTGAATCGGATATTTTCTATTGCTCGCTAAAGTTTGGGTAGAAACTTGAATGGGTTCCTCCCACATAGCAACGCCATCCATGGAATATTTTTGTGCATAAGGGATTGATTCGATGCTCCAACCTGTTGGTTTGGTGTGAAACACTACGACAAAATTTCCATCGCTTAAATTGGCAATTTCACCTATTCCGGTAAAGGGTCTGCTTGAGTTTGGGGAATTCAACGTAATGGGTTCAGGAAAAGCTGAACTTCCATCTGAGTCAAAAACAGTTAATTTACCAACTCCATTTTCTGTCCATCCTACTGTTGCTCCCCCAATGAAATTGGCAGAAACTTTTAAATCCCAAGCATCGGGTAAGGCGATTCCATTTTCTCCAAATAATTGTTCACCTGTTGGAGAAATTTTGTTGACATATCCATTACCATCACCCGTTGCAGTAAAGCCAACAATCAGATTTCCTTCCTCATCAACTGTTAAAGATCGTGTTGCAGTCCAAGTGCTATTGTCAGCAATCGCATTGACCAAGATTCCATTTGATCCCCATTGTTGAACACCATCTGCATCCAATAATTGAGCTCTTAATTTGTATCCGGCAGATTCATCCCAAAATACAACATAGGTTTTACCGTCGTGGGTTCCGATGGATTGTATATCTCCAGTCGTTGCGTCTGCAACCAAAGTATTGACATCATAATCCGTTGTCCATTGTGCAAGTCCCAAAGTAGAAATTAAAAGAATTCCTAGGAGTAGATTTTTTTTCATAAAGTGTTGATGTTGTAGTTGACAACTAATTTACAATAAAAAATTTACTCAAAATTCAATTGAGTTGAAATTCATTTGGTTATCTATCTGTACAAAGAACTTCCGTCTAGGTAATTCCAAACTTTTTCTTCTAACAAAGGTTTGATGACTTTATTTTCCTTGATGGATTGGCGAATGAATGTGGAGGAAATTTCCATAATGGGAGCATCCACAAAATGAAACTTCGGATGGTCGGCCCAATTTCCTGGTTCCGATCCAATTCGCGGATACACATAAATGGAATAGTTTTTTAAGATTTGTTCATGGTTTTTCCATTTATGAAAATTGGTCAAATTATCCATTCCCATAATTAAAGAAAATTCATGTTCCGGATATTTCTCCTCCAAAACGACCAAAGTGTCAATGGTATAAGAAGGTTTGGGTAAATTGAATTCTACATTGGATGCTTTGAGATGCGGATAATCCTCAATTGCTAAATTCACCAGATGCAAACGATCGTAATCATTGGCCAAACTCGATTTTTCTTTGAAAGGATTTTGAGGTGAAACTACAAACCAAACCTGATCCAAATCAGAAAATTGTTGCAAATGATTGGCAATAATCAAATGCCCAATGTGAATGGGGTTGAACGATCCAAAATATAATCCGACTTTCATAAGACAAAGGTAGAATTTTTGGAAAATAGAAAATAGATTGCTCTTAAAATCTACAATCAGAAATCAAAATCACAATTTCGGAATCGCTTCAATCAAATCTTTGGTGTATTGAGTTGTTGGGTTGGCATAGATTTCGTCTGCATCGCCCAATTCTTTCTGTTCGCCATGTTGCATCACCAACAATTGGTCGCTCATGTATTTTACAACCGCCAAATCATGCGAAATGAAAATATAAGTCAATCCAAATTCCTCTTTCAAATCATTCAACAAATTCAATACTTGCGCTTGAACCGAAACGTCCAAAGCGGAAACGCTTTCGTCACAAATGATGAATTTAGGCTGTAGACCCAATGCTCTTGCAATCCCAATTCGTTGACGTTGTCCTCCCGAGAATTCGTGCGGATATTTCTTCAGATCATTTGCGCTCAATCCTACTTTCTCCAATAGATTTCCTGCGATTGCCAATCGTTCATTCTGATTTCGTCCAATTTGATGAACTTTCATGGGTGAACTTAGAATTTCTCCGATGTTCATTTTGGGACTCAAGGACGAATACGGATCTTGAAAAATAATTTGAATGTCTTTTCTAAGTTTTCGAACTTCCTCTTTGGATAGTTGTACAATGTCTTTTCCTTGATAGAAAATTTCGCCTGCAGATGGTCGTTCTAGCAACAAAACACTTCTACTTAAAGTTGTTTTTCCACTTCCAGATTCACCCACCAAACCTAAGGTTTCACCTGGATATACTTTAAAACTTATGTCATCAACCGCTTTGACAGAAATTTCTGACTTTTTGAAAACACTTGGTTTCGCGTAAAAATATTTCGAAAGGTTTTTCACTTCCAAAATAGGCGTTTGGGCATATAAGTTTTGATGAAATGAATTTCTTTCTTCCGTTGTATAAACTTCTGATTGGTAATTTTCGTCTTTCAAATAATCGGAAATGGTTGGCAATTCTTTGTATCGAACATCCAATCTCGGTCGACACGCAATCAATCCTTTGGTATAATTTTCTTTCGGATTTTGGAAAATTTCCTCAACACTTCCTTTTTCCACCACCTTTCCTTTGTACATCACCACAACTTCGTCGCATAATTCCGCAATCACGCCCAAATCATGGGAAATAAATAAGCAGGATAAATCACTTTCTTTTTGCAGCTTTTTGATCAATTCCAAAATTGTTCTCTGTACGGTTACATCAAGCGCCGTTGTGGGTTCGTCGGCAATGAGTAATTTGGGTTCGCAACAAATCGCCATGGCAATCATGACTCTTTGGCGTTGTCCACCAGAAAGTTCATGCGGATAAGCTTTGTATATTCTTTCTGGATTGGGAAGCAACACTTTTTCAAAGAGTTCGATGACTCTTTTCTTCGCGTTTTCTTTCGATAATTTTAAATGAAGTCGTATGGATTCTTCTACTTGTTCACCACATCGTAAACTGGGATTTAGGGAAGTCATCGGTTCTTGAAAAATCATCCCGATTTCCTTTCCTCTAAAGCTTCTTTTTCCTTCATCGGTTAACTTCAAAAGGTCAAAATTGCCTTTTGAAGATTCAAATAAAATTTTGCTTTCAGACGAAATTTTTGCGGTTTTGGGCAAAAGTCCCATGATGGCGAGAGAAGTAATGGATTTTCCAGAACCCGATTCGCCTACAACCCCTATGATTTTTCCTTTCGGAATGGAAAATGAAACATTGGTAAGAATGGTATTTTCACCAAAACCTAAGGACAAATTTTGTATATCGACTACATCTAAACTCAACTCAAAAACGCTATGTATTAATAAAACACAAATTAAACGAAAAAATCCTTATTTGTATTTATTGGAAATTATTCTATTTTTGCGTGAAAGGTTTTTAGTCAATAATTTCAACGTATTGATTATTAGTAAAATCATTTTACAGGTTTCAAAAAAACAGAAACGAAATCTACCTTAAAAATTTTTAATATGGACGGAGACCCCTTTCTTTCGATTATTATTGCCGCCGGAGTTCCAGGTAGCGGCGAAGTTTCTCATGACATTTCCATTTGGAAATTAATTCTCACCATTTTCTTAGTCTTTTTGAACGGTTTCTTTGTAGCCGCAGAATTTGCTATTGTCAAAGTTCGTGGTTCACAAATTGATGTTCGTACAGACTTAAGTCCAGCTATTGCGAAAATGTCCAAGACGATTGTCAATAACTTGGACGCTTATTTAGCAGCTACTCAGTTGGGTATTACCTTAGCTTCCTTAGGACTTGGTTTCGTGGGAGAAAGTGCAATTTCACCTGTGATTATCAACATTTTTGACAATTTCGGATTGGTTGGCCCGCAATGGGAAACAATTGCTTCCAATACCGCTATTTGGGGTGCATTTGCCGTTATTACAGTTTTGCACATCGTTTTTGGTGAATTGGCGCCTAAATCCTTGGCGATTCAGTTTCCAGCGAAAACTACTTTCTCTGTCGCTTGGCCTTTGAGAGTTTTTTATATCGTTTTTAGACCGATTATTTGGATGATGAATGGTTTGGCTAACTTCATTTTGAGAATGTTAGGAATTCGACCAATTCATGGATCGGAAATTCACTCGGAAGAGGAATTGAAAATGATCATCATGGAAAGCCAAGAGGGTGGAGCAATTGAAGAAACAGAACGCGATTTGATTCAAAATGTATTTGAATTTGATGATCGTCGTGTCAGCAATATTCAAACTTTACGTAAAAATGTTTCGGCTATTGACATCACAACATCCGTGCGCGAAGCAATTGAATACGCAGTTAATGAAGGCTATTCAAGATATCCGGTTTTTGAAGAATCCTTGGATAACATCAAAGGTATTTTGTATACCAAAGATTTGATGAAATTGATGATTGATCAGCCAGACGAAACAAATTTCGAGAAGATTTTACGCAAACCTTTGTTCATTGCAGAAAGTTCAAAAATCAAGAACTTATTGAAACAATTCCAGAAAAAACACATTCAAATGGCTGTTGTAACCAATGAAATTGGGGAATTGACAGGGATTGTGAGTATGGAAGATATTTTGGAGGAATTGGTAGGTGAAATCCAAGACGAATACGACAATGAAGATCCGATTGTGATCAATTTGGGTGATGGTATGTATTCGGTTAATGCGCATCATAATTTGTCTGATTTGAATCGTTATTTGCCGTATCGATTTGAAGAAAGCGAACACTATGATACCCTTTCTGGTTTATTGGCGGAGACTTTCCCTGAACGAGAATTGAAAGCAGGAGACATTTTGGACTTGCCTGATTATCAAGTTCGAATTATCAAGATGTACCGAAATTCTGTTGAAAGAGCCGAGTTGAAATTGACTCATTTAGTAGAAGACGAAAACGAAGAAACAGAATCTTAAGATATGAAACCCTTGTTTAGCGAGGGTTTTTTTATGCCTCAATTCGTTCCAAAAGATTTTCATTTCGAAATTTTCGGAATATTTGCGCGACGGTTAGGACATCTTTCTCGCAGTAATTTTTGATGCGTTCCAAATCCTTTTCCACATAATATACATGCGCCACTTGTGAACCATCAATGTCATCTTTAGGCGTTGGAATTCCTAAAACTTTTGCCAAAAGATTCAAAGATGTATAGTGTTTGTAATCGCCAAATTTCCATAATTCCATCGTATCCAAATGGGGGATTTCCCATGGTTTTTTGCCTTGGAAATTCAACACATTTGGGATTTCCAATTGATGGATGACCATTCGTCTTGCCAAATAAGGAAAGTCAAATTCTTTTCCATTGTGGGCGCAAAGTAAAATCTGCGCATCAAAATAATTGCTTTGAATCAAATCGATGAAATCCTGCAATAGAGACTTTTCATCATCGCCATAAAAACTTTTGATTTTGATTTTGTCTTCTTGATGGATGATTCCGCAAGAAATACAGATGATTTTCCCAAATTCGGCCAAAATTCCAGCACGTTTTTCATAGAAATCTGCAGGCGTTTCATTTTCACCCAATTGTCGTTCAATTTTTTTGGCCCATAATTCTTGCCAATCTTGAGGCAAATCTGTCCAATTTTGAACCATAGGAACCGTTTCTATATCAAGGAATAGAATTTTCTGTGCGGGTAATTTCTTGAGCATGTTGTTGTTGGTTTAGAAGTTGGTTGGTTTTGAGCATTTTCATGACTTCATCTACAAAATAGTAGGTGTCGTTATCCAAAAATCCTTTGCCCATTTGACGATTGTCTTTTTGATGCCCCAATCGTACGATGACAAGGTTTTCAGAAGGAATCACAATCACACGTTGTCCCAAATGTCCCATCAAACCATAGAAATTGGGTTGGTGTTCATAATCAGTCCAAATGGAATATCCATATCGAGCAGGTTGCCCTTTTTCAAAAGCTTTATAATTGGGCGTGACCATTTTTTGGACAAAAGCCGAATCTAGAATTTGTTTTCCATTCCAGTTTCCCTTTTGCAACAACAATTGGCCTAGTTTGGCAAAATCTCGTACATTGCTATTCAAACAACAATAGGCTTTCTCCATTCCATCTTTTCGGTCTTTGGACCAATAGGCATCTTTTTCCATTCCCATGGGTTGCCAAAATTCCTCTTGCAAATACTGAGAAACCGAAATGCCAATGGCTCTTTGCAAAACGATAGCCAATAATTGGGTGTCTCCTGACAAATAATTGAAATTTCCTCCAGGTTCTTGAATGAAGGATCTACTCAACATTTGTTTTTCAATGTTGCTACCGTAATAGGCTTTAGCAGTCGGATTGAGCGGTAAATAATAATCTTCTCTCCAATCATATCCAGAAGTCATGGCAGACAAATCACCGATGGTACATTTTTTCCCGAATTCATCGTCTTTGAATTCAGGAAGGAAGTCGGTGATTGGTTGATCCAAAGATTTGATATATCCTTGTTCGATTGCTTTTCCAAGTAACATCGTAATAACCGATTTCGACATGGAAAATGAATTGGTATGAGAATCTGCTGAATAATCGTCCCAATAACGCTCCAATAAAGCTTTTCCGTCTTTGGCTACAAAAAATCCGATGGACTGAAATCGTTCCAATTCTGCTTTAAGTGTATCGGTTAATTCGATTTTATTGTACAAATCATGTTCGATCCAAGGTTGAGGTTTATAAGACAGAATCACATTGTTATCAAAATCTTTGTAGTCATCAATGTTGGCTGTATTATGCCCTTTTAAATAGGTCAATTTCACTCCTCTGATGATGTAGCTATTTCCCGTCACATACAACAAACCAATTGCGAAAAGGATAATGGCAAGTATAACCTGAACGGTTCGAAGCAAGATTTTTCTAAATTTCAACATGGGTTTTGATTTCTCTTGCAATTTAAAAATTTTTAAGGCTGCAAGGGGAATTTTAATTTAATCTTCACATAATTTGACGAAATCAGCCTTATATTTGACATAGAAACAGTATTAATTTTAAAAAACCATAAATCATGGCATTTGAATTACCAAAATTACCGTATGCATTTGATGCTTTGGAACCGCATATCGATGCGAAAACGATGGAAATCCATCACGATAAACACCATGCAGCTTACACCAATAATTTGAACGCAGCTATTGAAGGAACCGATTTAGAAGGTCTTTCGATTGAAGAAATATTAGTAAAAGGAATGGATAAACCAGCTGTTAGAAATAACGGTGGAGGATATTACAACCACAACCTTTTCTGGGAAACCATGAGTCCAAATGGAGGTGGAGAACCAACAGGAGAATTAGCAGAAGCAATCAATGAAGCATTTGGTTCATTTGACGCTTTCAAAGAAAAATTCTCTCAAGCTGCAGCAACACGTTTCGGGTCTGGATGGGCTTGGTTGTGTGTAAAGGATGGAAAATTGGAAGTTTGTTCAACTCCCAACCAAGACAATCCTTTGATGCCTGGAGTAGGTTGTGAAGGTCAACCAATCTTAGGTTTAGATGTATGGGAACATGCATATTATTTGAATTATCAAAACCGTCGTCCTGATTATATTTCTGCATTTTTCAATGTAGTGAACTGGGACAAAGTGGCTGAATTATTCAAAAAATAAAAAAGTCATTTTTTAGGGGCAAAATAACAATCACAAGCAAGTAGGGAGAATTATCTTCCTACTTTTTTTTATTTTTATCCGATGAAAAAACTTTATGTTCTCATCCTTTGCTCATGCGCTTTCCTAAGTTGTAAACAGGAAATAAGCGTTGGCGTAAAAGAAGAAAAATCCAAAGAAATTGTGGAATCGCCAAAATTGGAAGAGGAATCTGAGGAAGATTTTTTGGTGGACGGATTTGACTTTCCGGTTGGAAAACCCAATGCGAAAGGCTATTACGATGCTCAATCATTTGGTGTCAACAACCATTTGGGCGAAGATTGGAATGGAAACAAAGGAAGCAATACCGATTTGGGTGATACTATTTTTGCGATTGCGCATGGGTATGTGAGTTTGGCAGAGGATTTAGAAGGCGGCTGGGGAAATGTCATCCGTGTGATTCATCAATTCCCAGCGGGTAGAGAAGTAGAATCTTTGTATGCGCATTGCGAACAGATCTTGGTTGATGAGGGAGATTATGTGAAAAGAGGGCAGCCTATTGGTACAATTGGAACCGCAAACGGACAATATGTTGCGCATTTGCATTTTGAAATTCGAAATCAAGTCGGAATGCCGATTGGACCTGGTTATTCGCCAATCAAAGACGGATATTTAAATCCGACAGAATTTATCAAACAAAATCGACCTTTGGAAAATTTAGAAGAAACAGAATAGAAAGATGGGGAAAATTATTGTCGAAAACATAAAAATATATTCCAACCATGGTTGTTTGGGAGAAGAAGCATTGATTGGTTCAGACTATTTGGTGGATTTGGAAATCGATGCAGATTTGTCAAAATCAGCGCAAACCGATGATTTGGCCGATACGGTGGATTATGTTCATTTGAATAAAATTGTAACAGAAGAAGTATTGGTGCGTGCAAAATTATTGGAAACAGTAGCTGAACGAATTTTGGTTCGAATTGGACAAGAAATCCCAATGGTGACCTATGCCAAGGTAAAATTGTCCAAAATCAACCCGCCAATTGGTGGAAATGTAGAAAAAGTGAGCATCATTTTAGAAAAGGAATATTAAGTTCCAAGTAAATTTATATATTTGCAATCCTAAACGGTAAAAGGTTCCGTGGCCGAGAGGCTAGGCACCGGTCTGCAAAACCGTCTACAGCGGTTCGAATCCGCTCGGAACCTCTGATTTCGTTGGAAATCAACACATTAAAAGGCTTGTTTGCGAACTATTTGCGAACGAGCCTTTTTTGTTTGTAAATAATTGGCTAAACTTCATGAATTGTACTACAATGAATTTGTAGAATAGTAAATGTTGATTATTTTTAATTACTAAATTGGTGAAAATATAAAAAAACATGCCTTTGAATAATATAGAATATACACTAAAAGAATTGCTTAATTTAAAAGCTGAGAATGAGGTTGTAGAGTTTAAAGAGGCAAAAAACAATTATGATTTTACTAAACTGGGCAGGTACTTTTCAGCTTTGAGTAATGAAGCTAATTTATGTGGCAGACCTTTTGGATGGCTTGTGTTTGGTGTAGAAGATAAAAATCATAAAATTGTTGGAACTTCATTTAGGCCAATTAGGAAAAACTTAGATAGTCTTAAAGGTGAAGTTGCAAAAAAAACTACAAATAGAATAACATTTATTCAAATTTATGAAGTTCAACATAAAGATGGTCGAGTCATTTTATTTCAAATCCCTGCTGCGCCTAAAGGTATACCTATTGCTTTTGAAGGGCATTATTATTCTAGAGACGGTGAAGAACTAGCTCCGCTTAACATAGAAAAAATAGAACGAATTAGATCACAAGTTATACTTGAAGATTGGAGTGCAGTTATAATTCCTGAGGCAGATATTGATGACTTGGATGAAGAAGCTATTTTATTGGCCAGAAAAAATTTTAAAAGCAAATTTCCAGATAAAGCAGATGAAGTTGATAGTTGGGATGATAAAATTTTTTTAAATAAAGCTAAAGTTACAATTAAAGGTAAAATTACTAGAACTGCATTAATTTTATTAGGAAAAGATGAATCTGAACATTTTTTAAATCCTTCAGAAGTTAAAATAAGGTGGAAATTACTAAATTCTAATAATGAAGATTTAGATTATGAGATTTTCGGAATTCCTTTTATTTTATCTGTTGAAAAAGTTTTTGCTAAAATCAGAAACATTAAATATAGATATATGAAAGATGGAACCATATTTCCTGATGAGGTAACTAAATATGAACCATATTCCATAAGAGAAGCAATTAATAATTGTATTGCACATCAAGATTATACCTTAAACTCTAGAATTAATGTAATCGAAATGGAAGATCAATTGATTTTTACGAATCAAGGATCTTTTATACCAGGTAGTGTTGAAAAAGTAATTATAGATGATTCTCCAGAAGAATTCTATAGAAATCGGTTTCTTGCTACAGCTATGTATAATTTAAAAATGGTTGATACAGCTGGTGGTGGAATAAAAAAGATTTTTAACTTTCAAAGAGCTAGATTTTTTCCTATGCCAGATTATGATCTTTCCAACAATAAAGTAAAAGTTACTATACCAGGAAAAATACTTGATATGGATTATGCCCGCTTATTGGCAAATCATAAAGAACTTTCTCTGGAGGAAATAATATTATTGGATAAGGTTCAGAAGAAAAGAGAATTATCTACTGCTGAAGAAAGATTATTGAAGAAAAAGAAATTAATAGAAGGAAGAAAACCAAATTATTTTATTGGATTGAAGGTTGCTCAAGAAACTGGTCAGAAAGCTGCTTACTCAAAAAATAAAGCTTTTGATAAAAAGTATTATGTAGATCTTATTTCGAAAGCTATACAAGAGCATAAAGAATTAACCAGAAGAGACGTTGATGATCTTTTATGGAATAAATTACCTGAATGGATGGAGGATCGTCAAAAGAAAATTAAAGTTAATAATTTACTTTCTGAAATGAGAAGAAAAGAAATCATTAAAAATATTGGATCAGATACTAATTCTAAATGGGTCTTTAAATAGTTTATAAGCTTGTAAAGCTCTAATTAATTAGAGAGTTAATTAGAGAGTTAATTAGAGAGTTAATTAGAGAGTTAATTAGAGAATTAATTAGAGAATTAGTTAGAGAGTTTGTTAGAGAATTAGTTAGAGAGTTAATTGGACTTCTTTTAATTATATATAAATAAAGTTTTATATTTATCCACAGTTGTCCACACAACTTAAAATACCAAAATAGAAAAACCCTTTACAGATACTTGTGAAGGGTTTTTTGTTTTTCTTCAGTTTAGATTTTCGAACATTTACCTAAAAAACCT
This sequence comes from Moheibacter stercoris, assembly GCF_040545805.1. Classification (NCBI taxonomy): domain Bacteria; kingdom Pseudomonadati; phylum Bacteroidota; class Flavobacteriia; order Flavobacteriales; family Weeksellaceae; genus Moheibacter; species Moheibacter stercoris. Next base: position 137,182 of record NZ_JBEPMO010000001.1, on the reverse strand, counting down.
GTCCACACTTTATTTTCAATCCCTAATCATATTTGCTTAAAACAATAAATATGAAAAATTTTAATAATAAGTATAATATAAAAACGATCTATTATTTGATAAAATGTGTGAATGAAATAATTAAACTCATAAATTTAATTTTTTAAATATAATTGAATTTAAATTTTAATAAATATGGAGAATGATGATACTTTAAAATTTATTGAGTCTAGTTTGGTAACTATTGCATCATCGGTTCCAATTCTTTCATCAGTAGCAACCGGTTGGAGTGAATATAAGGATTATGTTCACAAGAAACATATTCAGAACATTTTAGAAAAATATTCAAGTAGAATCAGGTTGTTAGAGGATCAGGTAGATAAAATTTATATTTCAAGTAATGAATTTAAATCTTTATTAATTAAAACGTGTTTTTATGGAAAGGAAGAATTTTCGGAAAAGAAAAGAGATTATTTATCAAATTTCCTCGCAAATTCAACATTAAATATTAATTCTAGATTTGAAAATAAATCTGCAATTCTTGAATCATTAATAAGATTATCTGAAATTGATGTAATTATATTAAACAAATTTGATCTTAATGAAAAAGATGGTAGAACGCCTTTTTTTAAAGGTATAGCTGAATATAATAATAAAGTAGGAAAGGCATATTTCAGTGAAGAAATTTTGATTGGTAGCTTTACAAATATTAATCAAACAGATGTAATTTCAACTTTGAACTTTCTTAAGTCAATGAATTTAATTATGGATTCTTCTGAAACGATAGGTCCTTTCAATATTAATCATCACATTTCGAAGTTTCTACAATCATCAGAAATTTATAAAAAAAATGATGAGTTAGCTTATAACCCACATGAAAATTTTAACAATTCACCACATTATACAATATCGTTTCTTGGTTATCAAGTTTTACAATACATAAAATAATCCCTTCATATTTATGAAGGGATTCTGAATCATTATTCATCCAACCCCCGCTGCCGAACGATTAACGAAGTGTATCTTGTGGAATAATAGATAATTATGGAAGGTTTTAATAATTGAACTCTCGATGCAATCTTGTGGTTGGAGAGAGATTTAGGATAGTATAATATTTACTACATGGCATATTTGAATTCGATGGAAAAAAGTTATAAATACATAATTGGTTTATTTATAGTGTCAATTCTTTTTGGATGTGATGGACATTGTGATAAATACAAAAATTTGTTTTTAGAAAATGAATGTAAATTAATATTATCTACAGATTATTCAAAGAACTCTCATCCTGAATTTATGGTTTTGAAAGGTGTAAACCCAGAAACAGGGGAAAGATGCAAATGTAAAGACAATGTAAAAAGTTGGACTTTGTATAGTGGTTATATGGAAAAAGGAGACACTTTTATAAAAATTAAAGGACAAGATTTTTTCAAAATTCATAAAAAGGATACAATCTTAACTGTATATTTTGGGGATTGTAATAAACAGAATCATTTCATAAATCCAACAAATAATCCACCAACTACAAATATGAAAAATGAATAAAATCCACCCGCTGCCTCATAATTAATAAAGTGTATCTTGTGGAAATCTAGAAATTTTGAACTGTACTGAATATGGGGAGCCTACATGAATGATTAACAAAATTCTTTCATTACAATATTTTTAGACACTTATATTTTTATATGATACAATTTTTTCTAGAATTCATATAAAAAACCTATTGCTTTTTGAAAAATTAATTGATAAAAAAGTAGGGAGAATTTCTCTCCCTACTACCTAAACCTAATTAACCCCTCTCAAGGCTCTAACCTTAACCTCTCATTGGGCTTCTCCCTAACTCTACTAAAAAATATGTTGATTAAGTTAATTCCAATAACTCCAATTGTTTCCATCAAATACAGCAAGCATTGCAGATGAGGTATCGTATAAAATGGTACCTGCAATCGGTGAAACAATATCGTTGTGTGCTTGATTTACTTTGGGTAAAACAAGTACTTTTTCAGTGGATTCTAAAACTAAAATTCCTGGTTTGGATGATGTGTCAGAGCCTAAAATAACCCCAGTACTATCAACTATAATATCTTCACCTAGATTTGAGAAATCATGAACTTTTCCTTCTTGCTCATTGATGCTTAAATTGGTCCAATTGGTAGCGACACCATTATTTTTTTCCTCTTTAACGAGTACAGATTTTTGCTCTATACTAAAAATCATGGTTCCTCCCACGGAATTTGGAGCGTCAATAACCGATGGCAAAATAAGTCCTTTGTTATCTTGTCCGAATTCCAATAAGACGCTTTCATTTGTGGCCATTTCTTTACCAATCACTAGTTGACCTAAACATAAATTGGTTCCTAAAAACAATAGAACAACTATAATACTTCTAATTAAATTTCTCATAAATAATTATTATTCGTTACAACTTCTTTCAATACAATTCCAGCCAATTCTCGTCGTGTTTACAGTTGGTGTATTTCCTCTATACAATTGGACACAGCCTAGATCTGTATTGTAAATCAACATTCCTTCAATTGGGTTTAGCAAATCACGTTGTTCTGTAGTCAGATGATTTAGAACAAATCCTTTGTGAGAACTATCCATTACCAAATATCCATTGGGCACATTTTTGGGCCATAATGTGTCTGATTGTCTTTTGGTAAGAATACCAATATCTGTAAAATGGGTTGGTGTACCTTGTTTTCCAGGTTTTACACATGGACAGATGATGGTCGATAGTTTATTTATAGTTCCGTCAATTAATAAATTGGACATTTGATTTTGTTGAATTACGAGAGAATTTAGTCCATCAACCCAATTAGGAACGTTTATTTGATTTGTGAAAACTAATGGATATAATTCACCCTCAGATATTTTTGCACCATTCAAGGTCAGCATTCCATTGTTTGAAATAATAATTTGAAGAATAGGCTTATTTTCTGAACCAATAAGTTCTCCAATTGCTGGAACTTCAAAACCATATCGATCGCCATCTTGAAATTGAATATTTTGGTTTTGGACATCAAATTGAATGTCTGTAGAGAAAATGGCTAGATCATTTATTAAAACCTGAAGTGAATGATTTAATTTATAAATGTCAAGTTTATATCCTAGGATGTTTCGTTCGATCAAGAATTCTTCTTTCATCGGCATATCCTCTGGATTGCTGTCTAATTCCCACTTAAAATCCCCAACTTTTGTATTTTCTACACAATAAGTTTGCTGATTATAAAGCAGATTAAGTTCTCTTATGTTGTTACAGATTCCTCCTAATCCATTGTTTTCACATTCAAAAAATGGATTGGTAGGTGGAATGTGGATATCTGGATTTGTAGCGTCTGGATCTGTAAAATCTTTTGGTCTTAAAATAGTTGAGGTGATTTCTAAACTGTTAATTTCTAATGGTTGATAAACAATTAGGTGAATTGTATAAATAATTTCACATCCACTCGGCAAGTTCAAGTAGGCTTCATAGGCATTGGTCATCGGATTGTACACAAGACCACTGGATTCCATTCCGCAGGAATTTCCATCAAATTGAAAGCCTATTCCTTCAATCCCAATTGGTAAAAACAATTGAAAGAGTGATCCATCTGCATCACTTGGACCTTGGTTCATGACTTTTACTTCCACCGTAAATGGTTCGCCTAGGCCAATTTCGGAGGTATTTGCCGTAAGACTTGAAATCATTAAATCGGCTATTTTTACTTCTAAAGTAGATTGAACTTCTGTATTTTCGCCCATAATAAATGTCCAAGTATCAATGCTTCTATTGTCACCAAAAAGACCAGAAGTTCCTGAACCATTTACACCCCAAATATGTCCATTTAAATTGCTACTTATCCCTACACTATTGGCAGGAGGTAAGTGAGAATTATTGATTGGGCTTGGAGAAGATCCATTCGAAGTGCTAGATATATTACGATCGTCCCAATAAATGATGTCAGAAATTACTTCTGTTAAATTCTGATGATTTAGTAATTCTACAATCGTCCCAAATCGATTGTATTCCATATCAAAAAACGGAAAGTGTACTTCTGCACCTGATAATTGAACTGAGACTAAAATGGGGAAGTTTCCTTCGGGTATTTGTTGACCATTTCCATCAAATCCATCCCAAAAAATTTCATTTTCTCCCAAAGTTACCACACCGCTTAAAATTCTAGGTTCAAACAAACTTGGAGAGTTTGAACTAGCAATTGTTATTTTGTAGTTTCCTTGTGTGTTCGTTGAAAATCGAATATAGCCTCCTTTTGTTCCCATTTGACCTTCTGTTCCATCGACACCTTTGATGCTCAAATTCATAACGGAAGCTTCCGTTACAGTATTTTTTAGCCATGTACTACCCTCGGGTACAGCACCGATGGACGCAGAAGGAAGGTTAGGATTGGGTAAAGTATAAAATATTTTATGGGTTATTTGTTTGGAGGTATCTGCATAATTTGGATTATGAACCGAGCCATTTGGTAATGTTGTGGTATTTAAACTTTTGTAAATAGGATTTCCTGTGCTAGTATCTAAAAAGCCATTATTATTTACCATAAAGGTAAAATACATACCATTGTTACCATTATTGTTGACACGATAGGTATAACCATCTTTTGTAAGAACATAGAAAATACCATAAAATCCTGTTGAATTGGGTGAATTTGTACCAGTAGTTAAGTTCAAAACATTGGTATAAACTCTTCCAGTCTCAAATCCTGTATTGGCAGTATTGATAACAGAGATATCCCAAGCCCTAATTCCTGCATCATTTGCTTCTGTCCAATTTGCATCTGCATTGTAAGATGCAGAGGGATCACTAGTTCCTCTGGCTACCATTTCTACGCGGTAAATTCCTTCTAAAACTACTGAATAGTAGATCCCTTGGTATTTATTTCCATTTGCAGCTTCTCCATATAACAATGGCCCTGCTAACTCAGCAGTTCTGTTTGGTATTCTACCCAAGGTATTGTTGTTGACAACGAGATTTCCCTCTGGGTCATATAAACGAATTCGAGAATTTCCTCCTGTATTTTGTGCACTAGTGGCCAAACTTAGTATTTCACCAGGTTTTGCATAGACAAAATGAACGCCATGGTTTGCGAAAGGCCAATTGGCATTGGTTGAGGTATGAGATCTTAAATAGGCTCGTCTTCCTTCCTTACCAGACGGATATAAATCTCTGGACCCTTCAGCCCATAGAAAGTTTCCACCAGCAAAAAACATGATGAGAAAAAATGAAAAAGAGATTTGTTTTAATTGAACTAAAAAAGTTTTGTGTATTTCCATGCGTCCTAAAATTTCAAGATAGTTGCTATCCTTAATTGTTTTTGAGGATGCAATATTAGAACTCTGGAATGTTTGAAATCAAGCTTTTATAAAGCCGAATTCAGTAATTTGGCAATCTTAGAAGCCTTTCTTTAGCCATTTTCACACATTTGAATCAATCACTGTATATTTTTTACGAAGTTCTTTGATATAATCAGATGGTGAGACATTGGCTAACTTTTTAAAAGCAGCGGCAAATTTGCTTTGAGATGAAAATCCGGTTTCTTCTGAAAGGGCTGAGATTTTGTATAATAGATATTGCGGATCTTCATTTAATTTTTTAATGATGTACATAATTTTCAATTCATTGATGTAATTATTAAAATCCTTCCCTTTATGTATGTTAATGATATAAGATAGGTATTTGGTGTTTGTACCAAATTCTGAAGCTAGAAAGGTGAGTGAAATGTTTTTCTTTAAAAAGAGGGTTGAAGATTCAAATTCGCTTAATTTATTGATTAGATATATTTCAGTCTCCTCAGTCATTAATTTATTTTTGTTCTCATTTTCTATCTGGCTGTCTGTTTTACTAGAGCGAGTTACAGTCATTGGATTAGATCCCTGCTTTTTGCTCTGCATTTCTAATTTTAATTCCAATTCTTTGATGGATTGTTGAATTTTTTTGTGTTCCTTTTTTTTCTGAATTCTGTAAATTAGAAAACAGATAAGAGATCCAAGGAGTAGAAATAAGGTTAATGCGATTAAAACATTTTTGTTTTGATTTTTCTTTTTAATTAAATGAGTATTTTCATTTAGTCCTTTAAATGTTTCATCTAAATAAATTGTGTATCCAGTTTTTGCAAGTTGTGTAAGTGAATCTCTGCTTTCCTGTGTTTCCTTAAGTTTTTTTAAATCTTTTGCTTTTAAATAATATTTCTCGAATGATTTTAATACTTCAACTTTTAAATGCAAATAATTGGAACTTTGAGAAACAGTTTTTGCTTCATCTAGATAATATTTCGCCTTTTCGAGGTTGTTTGCATCTAAATATACGTTTGCGATCGCATTATTTACTATGCTATAATGATAACTAGTGGTATGATTTTTCACAATCTCTAAAGCTTCCTGATAATATTTTAAAGAAAGTGAATCTTGGTTTAAATAATAATAATTGAGCCCTATTAAGTGTAGGTTATTTGCATAAGAAATGTTGTTTGCTGAATTTATTTTATCGAAAAATTGCGAAGATAATTGACAAAAACGCAATGATTCATGATAATTTTTCTTCTCTAATTCATGATAGGCTTTTTCTTGATAGATGAAACTCATTAAATTTTTCTTTTGACTTTCATTTTTGACCTTGGATGTTACATCTTCTGTCTTATCCAAGTATTTTTTTGATTCACTAAACAGTCCAATAAACCTATATTCTGTTGCGAGAAATCCATAAACACGAGCTTTCCAATCTAAATAATCGGTGGTTTGGATCTGTTTCTCAGCATCTAAAGCATATTTTAATGCCTTTTTAACTTCACCTGCTTGTTGATGCAAAGTGGCGGTTAACATTAAACTTTTGGTTTTGAATAAGGGAGTTTTGGATATATGAAACAAAGAATCTGCTAAGTGCAATGATTTTTCAAAATCTTTTTGAGAAATATCTAGGTAAATTTTTCTGTAAATTGAATCATATTCTTTTGGGTCTTGAGCTTTTAAAAAACTGCAATGTAAAAGAATGTATATACTGAATAAACGTATCATTGTAGGGTATTTGGTTTAGAGAATTTCATTCTAAAAGTATTAAATGAGTAGGGGTTATTATACAAAACAAGGAAAATTTTAATTAAACAATAAGCCGTTTTAATGAAAACGGATAAGTTTTTGTTTTTCAAATTGCTGTAAATAAATGAATTATTCTTTGATTGTCAAAATTCTTTCATTATAGGATATTTATTGGAAAACAGATCAAATTTTAATCTTATGTTTTGAGAGGGTGAACATTTCGTTGATTTAGGAAAGGTAGAACTAGTTGATTAAAGTTATGGAAGAATGATGGTTCATTGAGAAGGGGTGTTTAAAAAATAATGAAGTTGTTCAGATCAATCAAGGAAAATGGAATTATTGATGAATTTCTTAAATTTCTCAACCTTTAATTAAATGAGATATTTGTTCATATTTAATTCCGGTGTAGCAACAAAAATCATCAAATGTTAGGAACTCATTGCTTTTCTTTCTAAGTTCTGATTTAATTTTTTGCATCAAGCGAGCACTTTGTCGGTAACTCTTCCCTGTAATTAATTGGATGTCCTTTGGGTAGATGCAAATACGTTTCATCGTTGTTTTCATAGAATTTAAATAGAATATTATACATACTTCATGCATTATCTATGCTTTATCTATACAGTATCTATCAATGAGATAAGGTAAAGGTTCTAGTAGCAATTTACCTAATTTTTAAGTATTTTCAAGGGAAAGATGAGGTCATTTGTGCCATTTTTGACCTTATATTATTTAATGTGACAAAAATCCCCCGCTGCCGCATTCTATGGATAAAAACAAGCTTTTTATAAATTTTTATACTACAAACTTATTTAAATCCCCGATGTCGCGGATTTGTAATCCGTGCCTGTCAATAAAAACAACAAAATTGAATATCTTTATCCCGATAGCAATCGGGACAGCAGGGGAAAAACTGCGCAAAAAAGTAACAGACGTGGTAAACGGTACGGTAAAAATGGTGGATTACTTAGACGGCTTCCAAACCGAGGCACGAGGTTCGCGAACGCCAAAACAAAGGCGAAGCCACAAAATAAGTAACAGTGAGCAATATGCAGGAGAAGTGTTGCAATTCTTTCCGCATCCAGAAGGTTATGTGAAAGTAACACCCGGTGCAGCAACTCCAACATCCCCACCTACTTTCTATTCTTATAATTACGTATACAATTACACCGATCATTTAGGAAATGTAAGGTTATCCTACTCAAAAAATCCTGCAACCAATCAGTTAAATATATTGGAAGAAAACCATTATTATCCCTTTGGATTAAAATATGAAGTCTATATCAGCGGGGGTAAAAGAGATTATAGAGCCATACCAGATGATAATGAACCTAGGCTTATTGGAGTTACCCAAACGGATTACCAGTATAAGTACAACGGAAAAGAACTTCAAGATGAGTTGGGGCTTGGGTGGTACGACTACCAAGCAAGAAACTATGACCCTGCTTTGGGACGTTGGATGAATGTGGACCCACTTGCGGAGAAAATGAGGAAACATTCTCCTTATAATTATGCTTTTAATAATCCTGTATTCTTTATTGATCCTGATGGTATGGCTCCTAGTTGGATTGTTGGAACCGATGGGAAAAAAGTGACATATACAGTAAATAGTGATGGCTCATTAAAGTGGAGTAATAATGCTTCAAGCGACACCAAAAGAATTGGAAACGCAATGGCTAATACAAAGACTGGATTAACTCAATTGAATAAAATGAGAGATTCCAAACATTCTGTTATTCTAGAAATTAATAAAACAGATATAAATCCAACTAACTTAGCTGAAACACAGTTTCCTAAAGGATTAAAATGGAACAAAACCACAAAAAAAACTATTGTTGATGAAGTAAAGATTGTCATCTTTGAAAAAAATGTAGAAAATTTAATAAAGATAGCCGATAATGCTGAAGGCAAAATACCTGATCAGACATTACAAGATGCATATGATTTAAGTAAGGAGGATGGAATAGATGTTTTTATGGGATCGTTAGGTACTCATGAATCTGTTCATGCAACAGATGAAGAAAATTTAAATCAAAAAGGAGCAAATGTTTTTGAAGGAATAAAATCTGATAGAGAAAAAAAACCAAATCAAATAGAGCAACAACATTTAGATGAATTAAAATCAAAAAAAGATGATTAATTATAAATTTATTTTAATATTTTTTTTCATACAACCTATAGTTTTGAAATCACAGGAATACTTCGATAAAAAATTAATTCCATTTAAGGAATTAATTGTGAGTAAATTAAATTATAATCAAGAGTTTCTTAGTGTTGATGATGATTCGGTAAAATACAACATGGTATATTCTAGATTGATATTTGAAGAGAAAGATTTGGCTATATATGAAATTTCCACGTTAAAATCTCATAACTTACTTTATATCTTAATAACTAAAAAAGATAAAATATTACTTTTTGACAAAATCAATTATGAGATTTTCAATACATTAATAACAATAATGTCTGATGAGAATAATTGTTATAATAAAGAATTAATTGATTGGATATTGGAATCTATTGGATATAATAAAAATTTGTCATCAGCCACTAAACTCTCCAGCTCAAATATTCCTATAGATAACTAAAAAAAAACAGAGAAAGCCCCCCCCGCTACCGCACTCCCGAAGCATCGGGATAATTGTGAGGTTTTAAAACAAAACCAAAAAACCTTCCTGGAATAATTGAATTACATTTTATAGTTTCTGATTAATTCTTAAATTCAACTTTATTAAACTTATAACCAATATGCTAAAATGATGAGTTGTAAATGTATTGTAAACCACACGATACACTTCGTTAATCGTGCGAGAGCGGGGGATAATCCAGTTTATTTTGTTGATGTGAATGGTGAGTGGATTTATATAAATGATGGATCAAATGGAAGCTATCGTTATACAGATGGGAAAACACAAAAAAAGAATGAAGAGACGGGTAAGTATGAGGATATTGATGGAAATACTTATTTATCAGACTTTGTTTTTGAAACCATTGTGAATTTAGAAAGTTTAAAAGAAAGTGGGGATACAGGAAAAGGATTAATTGACCATTTTGATAAAGAAGGTAATGATATAAGTATAGAATTTTTAAGTAATAAATTTGATAGAACCGGAAATAAGCTTTTATTAGATTGGGGATATGCTGATAATATACCAACAATGACAACTGAAGGGATTCAAATGAGCAAAAACTTTATTGAATTAGGACATGAAATGGGACACGTGAAAGATCCATATAAATATATGGGTATCAGTTGGATGTATTTTAAATCTAAAAATAAAAGTGTACATGAAAATGAAATTTATGCTACTCATATAGAAAATATGATCAGAGCGGAATCGGGACATCCTTTAAGAACTCAATATGTCAATGGTGTTAAAAGTTCAACAATTATAGATAACGATGGTAATAGTGTGTTTTTTAATAATAATGGCGTTAGAAATGTATTTCAAAATAAAACTGATTTACAAAAAGCTTACGATATAAGCAAGAGTGCTTTCGGAGGTGTTATATTACAAAACAGATACAATTATTATCAAAAACATTCAGGAGGATGTTATTGTGGCAATTAAAATCATAACTTATGTATTATATTAAATATATTTATACATTGCTTATTCTCATAATTTTTAGTGGATGTTTAAGTGTACAGACCATTCATAAAACTTATAAAAGAGGGAATGAGGCTTTGGTTAAAAAATATGAAAAAGATGAAAACAATATTCCTTTTGTAAGTTTAGAAGAGGATATTGAAATAGCAGAAAGAGAAAAAATAAAAGATTTATTAACCAAAACCTTAGAATATTTGAATATATCCTTAGAAGGATTAATAATAATCAATTACCATTCAGGTAACGATGTTGAATATTATTATTTTTTTGTTAATGGGAGAAAGGAATATTACTATTTTCATAATTTCTTATTTCAGCCAACCGAATTAATAATTAATAAAGAATTTATAGATATTTCAAAAGAAGGTTTTATAGTCGATGTTTTTAATTATTTTAATTCTTCAGATTACTTGAAAAAAAAAATAGATATTAATTTTTGTGATTTTAATTCGAGCTCAAGTCTTAATGTTTTAAAAATTGAAAAAAATAAAATAGGATTGTTTTATTTGAATCCTTTTGATATGTGTGATAATAATAATGCTTTTGATGTTTTAAAAGGAGATAAGATTGTTCGTTGGGAGTTTATTAATACTGCGTTGAAAGAACATCCCGAACAATAACATATAGGAAGTTTAAAAGATGATTCAAAATAAAAATCTTAAGGTTTTAAAATTAAAAAATAAAATAGTGACAAAGGATCCCTCTATTAACACAAAAACAAATGGTTAAGAAGATAAAAAGAATTAACCCATTGACACGACCTGTTCGCCTTGGCGTAAATAGAATAGAAAAGAATGATTGAATACAAATGATTCTGGATCAATTAATTTTGAATGCATTAAAGAAGTTGTTGACAATGCTACAACTGTTGTAGGTGAAGGTTTCAATAATGGAACATCGGTAACATCTAATGAATATAACTATGATGAAAATGATGTTCGAGAAAGGACATTTAGAATGTTTTTTCGAAGAAAGCGAGCTAGGCTCCATGATATCTGATTTGAACAAAGGAATTTCCGAAATTAAATATAATCACCTAAATTTACCTATAGAGATTAGTTGGACGGGAAGTTCAAACAAGATAAGGTATGTATATAATGCGGCAGGCCAAAAAGTAAAAAAGACAGTGATGGACGGAACTACGACTAAAATAGTAGATTATTTGGATGGCTTTCAGTATGCAGGAGAAGTGTTGCAATTCTTTCCGCATCCAGAAGGTTATGTAAAAGCCTCACCTACAAATTTGTCTTTAAATTCACCACCTACAGGTTATATTTATAATTATGTTTATAATTACACCGATCATTTAGGAAATGTGAGACTATCCTATTCAAAAAATCCTGCAACCAATCAGTTAAATATATTGGAAGAAAACCATTATTATCCATTTGGACTAAAACATGAGGTTTACATCAGTGGAGGTAAAAGAGATTATCGAGCTATTCCAGATGACAATGAACCCAAACTGATAGGTGTTACCAAAACAGATTACCAATATAAGTACAACGGCAAAGAGTTCCAAGACGAGTTGGGGCTTGGGTTGTATGACTATGGGAATCGCAACTATGAGCCTGCAATAGGTCGATTTTTTAATATTGATAGATTTGCTGAAAAATATAACTCAAATACACCATATCATTATACAAAGAATAATCCAATTTATTTTGTAGATTTTAAAGGAGATTCTCTCATAATAAATTCAGCGAGCTCAAAAGTGCAAAAATCATTTGAAAGAATGGTAAATAATGGGCTGGGAGGTTTTTATACCGTAAATATAAATTCTGAAGGAAAAACAACCCTTTCAAGCACTGGTAAAACTGGAGATATGTCAAAACAACAAAAAGCGTTTTTTGATACTTTTCAGGAAATAATATCTAATAATGAGTTTACAAATATTTCTTTGGTTGGCAATGACTCATCAGTTGAAATAGGTTCTTATTCAACAGGAGAAATTGATGTAGCTGATGTTTTTAGATTAGGGGATAGTGATTTATCTAGCTCGGAATATGTATCTGCACAAGGTGCAATTGCTCATGAGCTATATGAACAGTTTGATAAACAAGTTTTAAAACAAACAGAACAAATGGAATCACATAAGAGAGGAATAGAAGTCGAAAATAAAGTCAATGGATCTAATCGAGTAGAGAATGAAGCAATGGAATTTATGTCAACAAAAGGTGAAATTGGTACTATTTTAAGAAGTACTACTACTATAGGAACTGTTTCTAAAACAGTGGATATTTATATTTATAATGGAGATGTAGTTGATAATCCAAAACAATATTAATGTTAAATAAATCTAAATTATTTTTTATATTTCTACTCATATCTCGAGTTGTATTTGCGCAAGAATTACAAAATATTAAGGTCGACTCAATTTATGACCATTATCTAACTATTGTAAAAATTGCTGCTCATAAAATAGACGTAAGAGAATACCCAGAATTGTATGAAGTGGAATATGTTGATGCTTTGAATGATAGTGTTTATATAAATAAATTTCAAGGTGAAGCAATTGATTTTTTTGAGAATATAACAAGTATATTCACTTCGAAAAAACATATAGGAATAAGTATGATAAGAGTTGTGGATGAAACTATAATAAATAAATGGATTGCTTGGTTCGAGGAAAATAAGCATAAATTATTTTTTTGCGACAAACACAAATCAATCCATAAAATTGAGTAACCCCTCTGCCGTACGCTTGCATCGTGTGGCATTTAACAAAAGAAGCAATGCTACAACTGCAAATAGTAAAGGATTTGACAATGGAGGTTCCAGTACATCAAATGGTTACACCTATGATGCTAATGATTTTCGAGAAAAGACATTGAGAATGTTTTTTCGAAGAAATCGAGCGATGCTCCATGATCTCCGATTTGAACAAAGGAATTTCCGAAATTAAATACAATTACCTAAATTTACCTATAGAGATTAGTTGGACCGGAAGTACAAATAAGATAAGATATGTTTATCCCGATAACTATCGGGACAGCGGGTCAAAAACTAAAGAAGACAGTAGTGGATGGTACAACAACAAAAATCGTAGACTATTTAGATGGCTTTCAAACCGAGGCACGAGGTTCGCGAATACCAGAAAAAATGGCGAAGCCACATAAAATGAATAATGAGCAATATGCAGGAGAAGTATTGCAGTTTTTTCCTCATCCAGAAGGCTATGTGAAGGCTACACCCGCTAACAAATCGTTGAACTCACCACCTACTTCTTATTCGTATAATTATGTGTATAATTATACAGATCATTTAGACGAACGAAACCAAAGCATTGCTTTGGTTGAAGTTTGCGAGCGAAGCTCTGTAAGATTGAGTTACGCCAAAGACCCTGCTACCAGTTTATTGCATATATTAGAAGAGAATCACTATTATCCCTTTGGACTGAAACATGAATTTTATGTATCTGGAGGGAAACATGATTACCGAAGAATCCCTGATACTAATGATCCAAAGCTTATTGGTGTAACTCAGACAGATTACCAATATAAGTACCAAGGACAAGAACGCCAGGATGAACTCGGATTAAACTGGGACAGCTTTAAGTGGCGGAATTATGATTATGCAATAGGGAGATTTATGTCAATTGATCCGCTGGCGGAACAATATGCTTACAACTCAACCTATGCATTCCAGGAAAATAAAATGGGAATGGGTAGAGAGTTGGAGGGGTTGGAACTTGAAATGTTTGACTACTTGAAAGATAAAGCAAGTCAGGCGGCTAATTATGTTTCCACTAAAACAACCGAAGCTAAAGAATGGGTAAAGGAGAATGTAGTTGTCGAAGTGGAAGTCAAGGGAACTATAGGGGTTCAGTTAGGTGCAAAAGCAGGTGTTGTAGAAGCTGAAGCAGGGATTATTACTACAGAAGTAGGTAAAGCAGGATGGAGTAGTCAAGAAAAAAATAATGGTGGATTTTATGCGGAAAAAGGAGATGGTAAAGGACATAACTTTATAGGGGTTAATGGGAAGGTTCTTAATAATAAATTAGCTGTTGGAGCAAAGGCTGATTATGTTACTAATGAGGCTATGCCTCCAGAACATAGTGATCCAATTAAATACTATTCTTCCGGAGAGAATGGAGAGACTCAATGGGGAGTCAATCTTGGTCCAGCGGGAGCTTTAGGTCCTGGAGTAAAAGGAGATTATGACTTTTTATCTACAGGAGAGGCTACAATAAAAGGAGATACAAACTGTAACTGTATAAACATTGGAGGTGGTTTAAAAGCTATTGGAGGATTTGAGCTAAATATAAATATTGGTCTAAAAAAGGATGAAAAGTAGCAATGGAAGTATATCGTTTTTACTCTAGATATAATGATGATTTTATAATATATAAAGAGAAGCTTCCGGTATTAAAAGCCAAAAGAAAAAAGGGCTGGTTTTTTAATACTAATGTTAAGATTTTTACTATTGATGACGAAAAGTTGATTTTAGAGTATGACTATTTTGAGTTTCTTGTTGTAAAAGTTAAAATTGTTTTTCAAGATTTACCAGTCCAAATAACAGTAAAAAGGAAAAATCTATTTTCATATTCCCTTCGAGTCGATGACGTAGAAATATTCAATAGATTTAGTAATAACTTTTTTTCCAAAAAGTTTGGGAAAACCTATCTTAATAAAAACGAAGTAGCATCAATAAGTAGAAAGGTTCTATCGTTACATAATGAATTTGAGCTAAAGCTCGAATCATTTACACAATATGAGATGTATTGTATCATAATGTTATTGATAGATTTGACAGCAATAGAAATACAAGGATAAATTATGAAACATATTCCAATTATTGGATTTTTTTTGATAATAACCATAGGTTGTTATTTTAACGCTTCAATAACTAATGAAGAAAGCGAAAAAGAGAAAGGTGAAGAGATAACTGAACAGTTATACTCCTACATTATTGATAAAAAGTATGATAATAGCATAAAGTCACTTTTAAGTAAGGAATTATTGTTAAACGTACCAATTAATCGTTTTGATAGCACTCTATTTATTTTAAATGAGAAATTAGGAAATTATAGAGAGAGGGAGCTGATAGAATGGAGCACAAAACGACAAAAAGGGAATAATGAATTTTGGAAATGCCTACTTCAATATAAAGTAAAATATGATAAAGGCGAATCTATAGAGTTAATTCATTTAATAAAAGAGAACGATTCAATTAAAATTTTATCGTATAATTTAGAAGGTGAAGAATAATGAAAATATGTTGATTTGTGTTCTTCCGCCTACCGCTCCAATCAAATCCCCACCAAAAGGGTTTAGATATTTGAAGAAGAAAATAGAAAGCCACTCTCAAAAAGAGTGGTTTTTGTTATTTACAGGGAAGCGACATTTTTCTGAAAGAAGTCTTTAAACTTAGACTTTGTGAGCATTGTATCAATGATACGGTAAACCGTATTTTTATCTTCCTCTTCAAGCTGTTCAATAAGTTTTAAACGTTCATTTACGGACTTGTCAATAATGGTTACTTCATCGGGTATTTTCCCGATATCGCGGATTTTCAATCCGTGAAAAAAGTATACAAAAGCCACTCTGTTTATGGGGTGGTTATTTTTGATTAAAAAGAAAAAGAAACCCTTTATCAAGACGGAACTTCAAAGTATTGTTTAGCCCATTTAAATGAAAATTTTTTTATATGCCTTGTCAAGGATTTGATCCTTGACAAGGCATAGGCCAATAGCTATCAATATTATATTGCTACTATTTATAAAATCATTTTTCAAAGGTGAAAATGTTTGGTGCAAATTTTTTCAATAATTTACATCTAATTATGCTATTTAAGTCTAAACCTACATATTCATTATAAAATCTACGTCATTTGATGCCATAATTGTCGAAATAAGTCATTACTACCCTAGTGATTTTTGAGGGTGGAATAAAAGGTTAAAATTTGTTTTAAACTTCAATTTCAAATCGTTGCAACGTCTGGAAAATTGGGTTCAAACATTTATTAACTTTTAAATCCATTATCATGGCAAGACAAAGAGGAATTATTAAAATAAAAGGTACTATCGGAGATATAACCTTTTATAAATCGAAAGACGGATATATGGTTCGTGAAAAGGGAGGTGTTGAAGCAAATCGAATTGCTACCGATCCCGCTTTTCAAAGAACCAGAGAAAATGGAGCTGAATTTGGACGAGCAGGAAAAGCGGGTAAAACCATTCGAACTGCCTTACGACCTATTTTATTGAGAGCTTCTGATGGAAGAATGGTTGGGAGATTAACCCAACAATTGATCAAAGTACTTCAAACCGATCCGACAAGTGTTCGTGGTGAACGGGCAGTGCATTTGGGCGATTCATCTATTTTAAAAGGTTTCGAGTTTAACATTCAAGGGAAATTGAGTACTACATTTTTTGCACCCTATGTAACAGCTATTGATCGTGTTGTGGGTGAATTGAAAGTAGATATCGATCCTTTCGTTCCAACCGATATGATTATGAGTCCGGAAGGGGCTACGCATTACAGAATTCTTTCGGGGGGTACCGAAGTTGATTTTCCTAATGAAACCTATGTCGTTTCCACTGCAGAAACGGCAATTTTGCCCATTGATGGAACATTGACAACAGCTGTCAACCAAACGCATTCTTTGACGCCCAATTCTACATTACCCATGTATTTGGTAATGGGAATTGAGTTTTTCCAAGAAGTTAATGGAACGATGTATCCGTTGCGAAATGGAGCCTTCAATCCCATGGGTATCGTAGAAGTTGAAAATGCTGTTTAAGATGAAGTTTCGATTGAAACGAGACTATTTACCCAATGGTACCAATGGTCGGTTGACCTTAGATGGCATGGAAATTTGCTCCACCATTGAATTGCCTTGGCAAGATAATCTCAAAGAAAAGTCTTGTATTCCTGAAGGTGAGTATCGTTTGGAAAAGCGATATAGTAAGAAATACGGATGGCATATTGAACTAAAAGATGTACCTGGGAGATCTTTGATTTTGTTTCATCCTGCAAATTATGCCCTAAGCGAATTAAGGGGCTGTATTGCTCCTGTTTTGACGCTATTAGGGGAAGGTGTAGGTGGTTCATCAAAAATTGCCTTTCAACGTTTGAAACGTTATGTGTATGAAGGATTGAAAAAATCCGGTGATGTTAGATTGTTGATTAAATCCTAAATTGAAATACCGATGAATATACTTGAAAGAGCGCAAGCACCAACGCCGAAATTTTTTAAAATTTTACGAGCAGTTGGTTTGAGTTTGGCTGGGATTGGTGGCGTTTTGTTGACTGCACCCATTCCCATCCCAGAGATTCTAAATTTGATTGGCGGATATTTAACGTTAGGAGGAGGGATATTGTCTGCTGTAAGCCAGGTAACAGTAGATGATCGTGAACTAAAGATCCATTCTCTAAAAGATGATTGATTATATACGATGCGGAACCCTAGGGGGCACTCTCTTTAGTGTGATTTTACAAATCAGTACGAAAGACTTAGTTCAAACAGTTCTTCTGGCAGCTGTGGGTGCTATCGCAAGTTTTTGCGTTTCCTTTATTCTAAATTATCTGATTGATCGTTTTCACGAGAATTAATCATTTTAACCAAAAGCTACCTTCCAAAAGAAGGTAGTTTTTTTGTGCCTAATTTATTTGAAATAAGATTTAAAGGATTTCATTTTTTTCTGGACGTTTCGTTTCGGGGTTATTGATGAATATTTGACTAAACTTATAGGGATGGAAGGTGGGTTGATAGGTTATGAATCCAAAGAAGTTTAATTTTTTAATGGCTTTGTGGTAGGTGGCCGTTGAACTAATTTTACTAGTTTTCATGATTTCTCTTTTGGAAATGGAAATTGGGTTTTTGAAATTGTTTAAGCCCCAACAATGAAAAATAGCCATGTATATGGATAAATCTGAGGGTTTTAAGGAATTTTCTTGGTTTGAAAATTTCAAAATGTGATGGATGTAGTGGAATGTTTTCATGGGGGAAGTTTTTGAAGTTTATATTTTTTTGTTTAGAAATTTTGTACGGTATTGGGATGGACTTAACCCATTTATCTTTTTAAAGAAAATTAAAAAGCTAGGATAGGAATTGAATCCCAGTTGATCGCTTATTTCATTTAGGTTGTAGTTGTCTTCTAAAATTAGAACTATGGCTTCTTGGTTGATGAGGTTGTTAAGAATGGATTTTGGGGTTTTATGGGTTGCTTCTTTAACAATATTGGCCAGGTATCTTGTAGTGATTCCCAAATTTGCCGCATAAAAATGAACATTATGATGAGTTTTAAAATGCTTGTTTGCTAGAAAAATGAATTTATGTAGGATTGGGAAATTGGGTAAATGAACATCAATCTTACCTATCTGATTGAAATAATAAGCATTGTCTATGGCCAATAGGATTGAATTTAACAAATAACGATTGATGTACACGGAATCATGAGCAGAATGAATGTAGTTGAGATTATAATGCAATACTCGCATCAAATGTGAAACGTAGATAAATTGTTTTTGACTAAGAGCAATTTTCAGATAGGAATTTGAGGTTGTATGAAAAAACAAAGACTGGTCTAGCTGCATCACCTCATATAGCAGAAAAGAAATGAGTTGAATTTTTGGTTGTTTATCTGTAGAACTTTGAAGTGAAAATTTCGTCCATGGAGATAGTATAAGAATATTTCTTTCGGCCAATGAAATTTCCTGGGTTTTCAAATTAAGATTTACGCCAGCATTGCAAATGATGATAAGTTTGGTCTCATCTTCTTTTAATTGCTGAATGGCCAATTGTAAGGTCTTATTTCCTTTGCATAAAAATGATTTCATGATTGAGGAATATTGTGATCAAAAAAATATTTGTATCCAATTGATTGAAAAAATTCTAAGAAAATGTTCTGAATGCGTTTTCAAGCATTCAGAACAAAATCCTACCTAAGGAGGAGTCAGGCCAAGGCAAATAGCGTAAAGAATTGCTTTGTCGGAAGAATGCAAGGTTCCTTGAAATCCCCCAATGAAATTGGTGACATTGATTCCCCAATCTTTGTCTTTTCTTCTTTTTTTTCGATCAAAGGAATGTCTTGCCAAAGAAGTAATGGATAGCAAAGTTTCCTTATCGGTAGAGCTAAAGGATTCGAATAAAATGGTATCTTCTTTAGCGAGGATGTAGGCCTGGTGATTGAAGTCTACATCATCCTTGTATTCTTCTATCCATTCTAGAAAATTTGAAAGGTTTATTTTGGCTCCTGAGGAGAGAGTTGAAGTATTGAGAATTGAATCATAGGCTAGTTGGGAGTTTGATAAAATGGATTCTATGTTATGTAGGTCCGCGCTATCAATTGTAGCATTTGAAAAAATATTGAGTAAACTTCGTAGGCTTGTCAAACGATCTTCTAAGCTTATTGCGCTTGTTGGAAGATTGAGAAATTCTTCGAGAATGAGATTGTGTTTAATTCCGATGGAATCATAAGGATTTAAGGGATTGTTGGCAGTGACAAAATTCGTACGATTTTCAGTTTCTGATGGATAGTAATGTAGTGAATTTTGAGAACTAAAGAAGTTAAGATCATCTTCTTGACAAGCTAAAAGTATTAAGCAGCTGTTAAGGATCAAAATTAGATTTTTGACATGTAAATTTTTCATGATTGTTCATTTAGGATTCTGAAAAATCAGTTCCTAATGTCCCGGGAAAGAGAAACTGTGAATTCGCTTTGAATTCTATACAAAACTAGGACTGGTGCAGAGATGTTGCAAAGTAAGTGTTTGGAGTTTTTAGAAAATTCGCTTTGAATTTTTCGAAAATACAGAATCATTCTACGCGTATTTTTATTATATTTAAAAACGGTTAATTTGTTGAGGGTAAATACAATGAATGGTTTCTTTGCATCATATAAAATCTTACAACTCATTTTTTGGTTATGGCTGTTGGTTGGTTTTCCAATGGAGCTAGCCTCCCAAGAAATGAATGCTTACGATGCATTATATGAACAGATAGAAACAACGGATGATGAAATTTTACGAAATAGTTATTTGAATTCTTATTTGCATTTGGCGAAAGAAGAAAAAAATGCATTTGAAATTTATCAAGGTTATTCCAATTTTATATATTTTCTCGATCATGAACAATTGAATCCCTATTTAGATAGCATGAATTGGGCAGCCTATCAAACTAGGGATCCAAGAATAATTGGAGAATCTTATTTAAGAACTGGCATTCAATATTACAAGAAAAAGAATTATTCTGAAGCATTGACTTATTATGGAATGGCGAAGCCCTACATCGATTCAACAAATGATTCTTATATGCATCATAAGTTGCTCTATTCCCTCGCACAGGTTTATTATGTTTTGGGTTTCCTAGATGATGCCATTGCTTTATTTGAGCAATGTAGGCTCTATTTCAAAGGTGAGAATTTAGATGGATATTTGAACTCCGTTCATGGCTTGGCTTCCAGTTACACAAGATTGGGAAAATATTCCAAGAGTTCAGAATTGATTCACCAAGGATTAAAAGTTGGAATTCTGAATTCGGAGCCCAGGATGGATGTTTACTTTAATTTGTTACAAGGAATAAATTATTTTCATGAAAATAGGCTGGATGCTTCTTTAGGATTATTGTCCAAAACTGTTGATGAAGTAGCTGCCAAGGGTGATTTTTCCAATGCTCAGTTGGGGTATTTTTATTTGGGTAAAATTCATAAAAATTTAGAGGACAGACACCAATCAAAAAACTATTATAAGAAAGTAGATTCTTTGTTTGTAACATATGGTTTTATACGTCCCGACTTGCGTGAAGTTTATGATTTTTTGATTGATCATAGCTTGTTTGAGCAGAAGCTTGAGGATCGATTGTATTATATGAACCAACGGATGAAGGCAGATAAGATGTTTGAAGGGATGTATGTCCAAATTTTCCCCAAATTGTTTCAAGATCCTGTACACTCTGAATTAGGTTTTAAGGAATCCAATACTACTAATAACATAACTTTTATAGGCTTTCGTATTGTTTTGGGTATTGGAATTGTTCTATTGGTTGTGAAATATCATTCACTTATTTGGGGAAATCTCAAAGCTCTATTGCTGACTCCAGAATTAATTGAAAAGAATTCTCTTCCTGAATCTGAACCTCCGAAACTAAAGAATGATTCTGCTGTACCAATGGATTCTTTACGTTTGTTATTGCCAAAATTGCAAAAATTTGAAAGAGAGAAAAAATACTTGGAGCGAGATTGGAAACAGGCTGAATTGGCTGTGTATTTAAAATCCAATGTGCTATATGTGAAAATGATGATCAAAGAATATCGCACGAAAAATTATTCCCAATATATACATGATTTGAAAATTGATTATTTGGTTGAAATGATGAAAACTGAACCAAAGTTTCGGCATTATACTAATAAGGCATTGGCTAAAGAGCTAGGATTTAGCAGTACAGAAAAAATGGTAAAGGCCTTTAAATCGAAAATGGGAAAATCGATTTTGGATTATATTAATGAATTGGATCAAACCTAAATCCTACCTTTTTTATAATTAAAAATACTTAAATATCAGAATTTGAGGTAATTGAACGGTAAATTTGTTTGAAAATTATCCGCATGAAACTCAAAATCTCTAAAGCTGGTTTTCTCGATCTTATATGCTATCTGTTTGTGCTATTGTTTGTCTATGCAAGTGTCAGCAAGTTGCTAGAATTTCAAGATTTTCAAACGCAGTTGGGTCAATCGCCTTTATTGGGCGCATTTGCCATTCCTATTTCTTATGGGGTAATCCTTGTGGAATTGGGATTGGCCGTTTTGCTTTGTCTTGAGAAATACAGAAGAATCGGTTTGTATGGATCCTTTGTGTTGATGGTGATGTTCACTGCTTATATTATCATCATATTGAATTTTACCTCTTTTACGCCTTGTTCTTGTGGAGGCGTTTTGGAATCCTTGGGCTGGACGGAACATTTGATTTTCAATGTAGCTTTTATCGTGTTGGCTGGGATAGGAATTTATTTGCAGGAAAGGAAGTTTTCTCGTCCTTTGGTTTATCGGTTAATCGGATTAAAGTTTTTGGGATCTTTGCTAGTTCTCTTGATTTTTTTGAGTTCTGAAAAAGAGATCAAACGCAATAATGCTTTCCAGCGAAAATATATGCCGCATGGGTTGGAGGAGTTGGGGAGTTTGCAGTTGGAATCTAACGCCTTTTATATAGCGGGAATAGATGATTCCTTGATTTATTTGGGCAACTATAATGCTCCACTTTATTTGAAGGCGGTCAGCAAAGATTTGAGTTGTTGGAATGAGATAAAAATTGAATTGGAGAATTATGATCTTCCCTATAAAAGAGTACGAATAGAGGTTCAATCACCTTATTTTTTCGTGGGAGATGGAACAGTACCGGTATTGTTTCGTGGAAATATATCGGACTGGAAGGCCTATACCTTTTCCTACGAAGACGCTTTTTTTTATGATTTTAAGGTACAAGATTCTGCCTCTTTGATATTTACTACCACTAGTTCTAGTACAGGAAATACGGTGTTGGGACATCTTCAACAATCAGATGATTCGATAGATGTTGTGTTGAATCGTGATCTTCTAAAAGTTCAATTGGATGGTGTTTTTGATACGGATGGAGTTTTGTTATGGGATGTAGAAAGGCAAAAAACAGCGTACGTCTATTATTATCGGAATCAGTATGAAGTAGCAGATAGAAATTTAGTCTATCAAAAAACGGGAAAAACCATTGATACGATATCTCATGCACAGATTGATGTTGCTTATTATAAAGGAGAGGATTCTTATAAGAAAGGGAAATCTACGCTTGTCCATAAGACAGGAGCGGTATATGGAAATCAATTGTACGTAAATTCAGATCGCTTAGGGAAATTTGAAAGTGAGGAGGTTTTGAGATCAGCTTCCATTATTGATCAATATGATGTCGAGAGAAATGAATATATCCATAGTTTTTATTTCTATCATCAGCCTGAACAAAAATTAAGAGAATTTAAAGTGGTAAAGGATACAATTATTGGTATGGTAGATAACAAATTATGGATCCAGCGGATAAAGCCGGAATTTTTTAAGTATTAAGTATTAAGTATTAAGTATTAAGTATTAAGTATTAAGTATTAAGTATTAAGTATTAAGTATTAAGTATTAAGGTGTGTTCTTAATATACTTTACGCCACGGCGTACACGGCAGCTCAGGATGACAGGGTGATCAAATGGTCAGGATGACGGTGTGGCTATAAGGACTTTATTCCGAACCTATGGTTCTCCTCTTAATCTCAAATCCACCCCTAAAGGGAGTCCAAATGATTAGGATGACGGGGAGGCAATCATTTGGATTAGACCCCACCCCTAAAGGGAGTCCAAATGATTAATTTGGAATTCCGACCCTTCCTTTGTTACACCTTTTCGTACACGGCAGCTCAGGATGACAGGGTGATCAAATGGTCAGGATGACGGTGTGGCAATCATTTGGTTTCTCCGCACCCCTAAAGGGTGACCAAATGATTAGGATGACGGGGAGTTCATTTGGATTAGCCCCAGCCCTTCCTTCGACAAGCTCAGGATGACTGGGAGTCCAAATGATTAGGATGACGGTGTGGCAATCATTTGGATTAGCCCCAACCCTAAAGGGAGTCCAAATGATTAGGATGACGGGGTGGCAATCATTTGGAGACCGCACCCCTAAAGGGTGACCAAATGATTAGGATGACGGGGTGGCAATCATTTGGTTTCTCCGCACCCCTAAAGGGTGACCAAATGATTAGGATGACGGGGAGGCAATCATTTGGATTAGACCCCACCCCTAAAGGGAGTCCAAATGATTAATTTCGAATCTTGACTTATAGGGGAGTTGATTTTATGATATGAAACTAATAAAAAGAAAAGATTTCTTATTTCAGAATTTGGAAATTTTTTCTTCACGATATACTGCAGTTCAGGAGTAAGGCCGAATACCTGTGAAATAGTAGGCCATAATATTTAAAATTAACATTATGAAAACAAAAATTTTCAAATCCGTTATGCCTTTGATGGCATTTTTGATGGCTATTGGTTTAGCGTTTGCGACTGAATATAAAGATGGCACCAATAAAGAACTTGCTACTTTATACATTTATCAAAATAACCAATGTAGGGAAGTTACTACAGATTGTAATCAATTAGGATCTGTGGCTTGTAAAATTGGAGGATTTGATGTGTATAGGGATATGGGAGTAACCTCCTGTTTAAATCCACTGACACATTGGGTGGAAGATTAATTCAAAAAATCGGAGAAAAGGAGCGAGTTATCACTCCTTTTCTTTTAAATATCTATCAAACCAACGAAAAATTATTTCGGATAATTTTCTTTTATTTTTATTATTAAGAATCGTATGGCTTTCATTATTGAAAGACACAAAAACCCCTTCTTTATTTAATCGTTTCATTGCCATGAACATATATAAGGATTGTTCCCAATTAATATTAAAGTCATTTTTCCCAGCCCACAATAATAGGGGAACGTTTAAATTTTCAACTTGATGAAAAGGTGAATTTTTATAATAATTTTCCTTTAATTCATAATACGATTCCCCTATCCTAAACTGATGACTTTCAGGCCGCCAAAATTGATTCATTTTCCAGATCCACGAAACATTGTGTGACCAACTGATTAAATCTGTAACAGCTGCACCTGCAACCGCTGTTTTAAAAAGATTAGTTTGAGTTGCAATAAATGCAGCCTCATAACCACCAAACGAATGTCCAATAATCCCTATGTTTTTATTATCTATTGCAGGCTCAAATTCCAAAATATTATCTACAATATTTGTTACGGACTCTAATGCTGAAATTCCTGGATCACCTTGTTTATATTCAATATCTGGTAGAAGTATAAAATACCCATTAGTAACATAACTCAAAAAATTAAACCCTAACTCGGAATATTTTGAAGGTGGTGAAAAGTAATTAATGCTAGAAGAACTCTTTTCATAGATCCAAGTAATCATTGGGTATTTTTTTTGAGGATTAAATTGTGCAGGGTATAATAAGGTGCATTTTAATTCATTAGATGTTTTATTTTTAAAATTAATGGGTTTATACTTTCCAAAATCATAATTTTTGAAATTAGGATTGCTCTCATAAATTATGTTTTCCTTTTTATTTAAAAAATTATAACTATAAATTTTTGGAGAAGAATAAAGATTAAATGTCTTGTAGAAAAAAATGTTTTTTTCAGTTGACAATAATCCATCTCCAATGTTTAGATGAGAATTGACGAGTACTTCAATAGAATCTTCCTTTAGTAGTGCAAATCCTTTTACTTTGTCATTACTATATTTTAAAACTACAGGACTCTTTATGTCAAATTCAAAAGAAGTATTATTTTTCATTGTATTGATAAAATTTACTTCATTTCGATTGATATTTAAATCAATTCTATAAGTTGTACCATCCCTTCTGCCATCTGTGATTTTCTTTTTTATTTTACCATCTGGACTCATAAACCAAATATCATATTTATCATAAAGAATTATATAACTTTCATCTTTTAGCCAGCCTGGATGACCATATGGTTGTTTATCAATAAGAGCAATGTCTTGCGGATTGAAAAAATTGATGTGTAAATCATTAGTAAGATTTATAGTTGATTGTTCTAAACAATCATATATCCACCAATCGTTATTCTTAAAATAAACAACAAACCTACCAGAAGGAGAGATTTCATAAAATCCGAAAAAATTATATAGTTCTTGAACAACTTTTTCAATATTGCCGGAATGGACATTTATAGAATATAAGTCTATGACTTGAGACTGTTTATATTGCGGTTCGTATGTTAGTTTATTAAAAAGGT
Organism: Moheibacter stercoris; assembly: GCF_040545805.1. Taxonomy (NCBI): domain Bacteria; kingdom Pseudomonadati; phylum Bacteroidota; class Flavobacteriia; order Flavobacteriales; family Weeksellaceae; genus Moheibacter; species Moheibacter stercoris. The sequence continues at coordinate 110,781 of NZ_JBEPMO010000001.1, read as the reverse complement.
AAACATTGTTATTGTCAGGACTTAACTTATATGAAGGGAGTTTAGTATTAGTGATATTTACAATTTTATTTGTTTCAATATTCCATACATTTAAGAATTCCGAAGTCTCTCTTAAATAATCTTGCATTTTGGGATAAATCCAAGGTGATTTAGTATCCCAAATCTCTATTTCCTTATCATTATTTGTAATTTGAGAATTATTTTGTACAAAAAAGAAAACTCTTTTATCATCATTGGAAATAGAGATTTGCTTCTGAGAAAAATTATAGCCCGATAATTTTCGATGTAATACCTGTTTTTCAAATTTATCTAAAGTAATATGTTTATAAAAATGCATAGTGTAATTGTCATTTTTCTTTTCAAAAAATGCAATAGAATTTCCTGAAATACTCCATTGTAGATTTGTGTAAACGCTTTTATCGTCTTTATTTATCCTAATTCTTTCTGTTGTATCTGCATTAAATAAAATGATATCATTATTATTTGAAATTAAAATTACTTCTCGGTTTGGACACCATTTATATTCTACAATATTTTTGAATTTATATTGATTTCCGCTTTTTAATTCAAATACAATTAATTGGTTTTTCTCTTTTTGAATGGCTGTTAAATATTCTCCGCTTGAACTGAATTCATAAGATGAAATATTGTCTATAATTAAATCATCATTATTTATTAAATTTTTTAAAACCAATTTATTTTCAGATGTAATATAACTGAACCAGTTATTGTTATTCGAGAATGAAATGAATGAACTATTTCCAAGTAAAATTTCTTTTGAATTTTTAATATCTTTTAAAAAATAAGAATCTTCTTTTGTATCAAAAACTTCTTTCAACACTACCCAATCACCCTTAGGGCTAGTATAAGAGATATAGACATCTTTACTCCAAAGGGAGTCTAAATTCGAGGTGTAAATTTTATCTTGAGCAGATAGGATTTCAGCGAGTATTCCACCAATTATTAGTAGTAAAATCAATTTTCTCATAATAAAGATTTTTTAGTATCCTGGATTTTGGGGGGTTAAATTAGGGTTGAGTAATAGTTCTGATTCAGGAATGGGAAAAAGAATATCTGTTGAACGCCAATTAGATTTTATAGGTGACAAAATATTCTCTGCTTGGTTTAGTCTTTTTAAATCAAACCATCTATGACCGTGTTCGGCGAAAAATTCAAATTTTCTTTCATTTAAAATTGCATCAATAAGTTCATTGGGAGAAGTTGCAGTTGTATGAGGGAGGCCAGCCCTTTCTCTGATTAAATTAATATCGTTTTTGCAGCCAGAAAGATCTCCTAAATGTACCCTTGCTTCTGCTCTTATAAGTATTTGTTCAGAAAGTCGGAATGCAATAGAATACTCCATAGAAGTTCCGGTGTTTTCTGATTGTTTATATTTATATGGAGTATACCATATTTGCTCTCCCTCAATAATCTCTTTTATCCAAAAATGCTTTCTTAAATCTAGAATATCAAATGATTGTACATATTCTTCATTTAATGATAAATAAAACGGTGGACCAAATTCAAATAGGAAAATATTTCCTTCTTTGGTGTTTTCTCCTTCTTTTGAAGGCGCTAATTGAAGGATTGTAGAAGAACTATTCTTTAAAAATTCATTTTGAATTTCTGGTTCTAAAACATAATGGAATAAGTTATTAATAATGGAGGATGATTCTGCTTCCGCTTCTATCCACTGACCAGTATATAAATAAACTCTGGCAAGTAAAGCAGAAGCTACTGCTCGGTTAGCCCTAGTTCTATCATGTGAAGCATATTCTTCAGAAAGGATAGTTTTTGAGGCTATTAAATCTTCAATTATTTGGCCATATACTTCATCTTGATTGGATCGAAAAGCATTTTGGTTTTCACTATAATCAGTAGAAGTTATATAAGGGATATCTCCAAAGAGATTAACAAGGTAAAAATGCGTCAGTGCTCTTATAAACAAAGCTTCACCTTTTAACTGATTTTTTATTTCTTCGGAAATATGAGTGGAATTTTCTAAGCCCTCAATAACAGAATTACACATAAAGATTAAATGATAGGGTGAATTCCATATCTGGCTTAGCAATTTATTGGAAGCGATAATTTGATGTCGATAAAATGCTTCCATAGGCTCTCCCGAAAAGTAATAATAATCAAACTCATCGGTATAATAACCCAACATCATACTAAGTCCAAAACTTCCGGTAAGAAAAGTTTCTTCTCTGAGATTAGAGTATAAGCTAGTTACGGCAGCGATAGCTGTATTTTCGTTCGCAAAAACTGTTTTAGATTCAACTTGACCTATTGGAGGATCAACTTCTAGAAATTCGTCACAAGAAACAAATGAAAATGTCGAGAATATTAAGAAAAATACAAAGTGTATGTGTTTTTTTTCTATATGTATAATTTGGTTTTTCATAATGATTTGATTAATAGGTTTTAAAAATTTAGCATCATACCGAATGACAATTTTCTCAATGGAGGTAAAAATCCTCTATTTTGTTCAGGATCACCACCTTTGTATTTGGCTAAGGTGAAAATATTTTGTCCTTGTAAATAGAGCGTACAATGTGTTAAACTATTTTCTTTAAATGGTAAGGAGTAGGACAAAGAGAAAGACTTTAATCTAATAAAGGAAGTATCAGATATCATTCCACTGCTCGTTGTAGCAAATCGATTATGTGCCAAATAAGCATCAAAATTGTTGCCCGTAGTAAATGTTTGCCAATTATTTAATACTCCGATAGGTTGATTATTCATAAACCCAGCTGGCTGAATTGCCTGATAATGGTTCATTCCGTTTTTTCTTACAAATTGGAAATTAAATTCAAACGCTAGGTTCCTATATTTTAAAGTATTTGAAAAACTTCCAAAATACTTCGGAAGGAAATCTACAATATATTTCCTATCGTCAGGTGAGCTTATTAAGCCATCTCCATTATAATCCTTAAATTCGAAAAGTCCTGATTCAGGATTGACCCCGATGTAATTATAAAGCATTAAAATATTGATTGACTTTCCAATCGACAATCTATTTACATAAGTAGAGTTTTCTAAATTTTCAAACGCTATTAGTTTATTTTGTGGAATTGAAAATTGTAAATTCGATGCCCAACTGAAATTACCTGTTTTTAGATTAAGAGTATTTAAATTCGCTTCCAAACCTGCATTTTCAACTGTTGCGTTTAAATTTGCATTTATGTATGCAAAACCAGTTGTTCCTGGAAGAGGAATATTCATTATTTGATTGTCAGAACGGTTATTATAATAAGCCATTTCAAAATTTATACGATTTCTAAATAAGCCGATCTCCAATGCGATTTCCCTTTTTCGGTTTTTCTCCCATCCGTAATTTGCATTAAATAACCGAATAGGAGAGATGCCTAAGTCCCCATTGTAATAATAATCATCATTGATTTCATAATTATTAAGAAATTTATAATCTCCAATTTGATCATTGCCTGTAATGCCATAACTTGCACGAAGCTTTCCAAAACTTAACCAATTAAGATTTCCTACTATTTTTTCTCTTGAGAATATCCAAGCCGCTCCAAAAGCACCAAAATTTGCAAATCTTTTTCCCGTGCCAAATCTGCTGGATCCGTCTCTTCTACCCGTGAGATTTAATAAATATTTGTGATTATAATTATAATTTATTCTCCCATATGTTGCTAAGTATTTATAATGACCACTGGATTCATTCATTATCCTCAAATTATTGGCAGCACTTAAATTATCCATTAACAGATTAGTTGGGAAACCTGAAGCATAAACTGCTAATTCATTTGTATGTTGGTTTTGTAAAGTCCCTCCTATAGTTATGTTTATATCATGTTTTTTTATTGTGTGCCTATAGTCCAATTGAGGTTCTATAACCCAGGAATACCTGTTGGTATTGTTTTTATATGCACTAGAAGATGCACTTGTCGCGCCAAGTGCCGGATCTAATCTTGTATGAGGACTTAAATTAATTTCAGATAATTCGGATTGTGTATACCCCAAATTTGTTTTCAGTTCTAAACCTTTTGCAACTTGGTAATTTAGTACAGCATTTGTTATTAAATTTTTCGTATTATTTCTATAAGTAACTTCGAAATCTGCATATGGGTTATTCCACGTGGAATTTTCCCAGTTTAAATTCCCATTTGCGTCCAATATAGCTGGAGCATTGGGTGGGAGAGTTAGTGCTTTGTTTACTAGATCATTTAGCGGTAAATAGTTATTGTCTTGCCCATAATTTGCTGAAAAACTGATTCCGAATTTTTGATTTTCAGAACGGTGATTGATGGTAGAATAGAAAGTTGTCCTTTTGTAGTAAAAGTCTTGAGGGAATACGGTAGATTCTTTCATAAAATTCCCTCCCAATGTAAAACTTGTTTGCTCGCCACCACCACTTGCACTTAGCTTTACACTATTGTTAATTGCCGTTCCCCCTATAAATTCTTTTTGCCAGTCCGTAAACCTATACTTATTCCAAGTGCCGTTAACGTCATATGCAGTTACAGGATATGCTGAAATCCCGTCGTGTGAAAATGCTTCTTCTCTCATTTTTAAATATTGTTCTGTATTTAGTAGCTTTGTCATTTCTGTAACTTCAGCTATAGACATAGATGTTGCGATAGAAACAGAAGTTTTTCCAACTTTTCCTTTCTTGGTAGTTATTAATATAACACCGTTTGCACCTCTAGATCCGTAAATTGCGGTCGCATCTCCATCTTTTAGTACCTCTACGGATGCAATAGATTCGGGAGCTAAAAAATTAAGCGGATTTACTATGCCGCCAGGCATAATCCCTCCTGAAATCCCTCTATTACTCAAACTTCCCATATCATACGGCACCCCATCAATTATATACAAAGGATCATTCCCGGCTGATATACTATTCTGACCGCGGATTCTGACTGTATAGCCTCCACCCGCTAGTCCTGTTGTGGGTGTAATATCCAATCCTGGAACTCTTCCTTGGAGTGCGTCTAATACATTGTTTACCGGTTGGTTTTCTATTTCCTTGGCGGTTACTTTGTAGATGCTCCCTGTGCGTTCCTTATCCTTCACTGTATAATATCCGGCATTGATGACGGCTTCTTCTAATTGAGTGACAGCAGGGAAAAGTTCGAGGTTGATTTCGGTTTGCTCGGTGATAGGGACTTCGATGGTTTCGTAGTCGGGATAGGAGATGATGAGGATGTCACCTTTTTGGGCGTCTATTTGAAATTGGCCAAATTCGTCGGTAATGGTAAAGATGTTGGTGCCTTTGATTTTGATAACTACGCCTGGGATTCCACCGCCTGCATCGTAGATGGTACCAGTTATAGGGTAGAAAGAGATCCTTCCTTCGTCAGGATGACATTTTGGGATAGAAAGAGAAGTGAGGAAAGAGATGCTTCCTTCGTCAGGATGACAATGGTGATTGGAATGGAAAGTGGGGAAAGAGATACTTCCTCCATGAGGATGCTCTTCATCTAACCCGGGCGTGAGCTCACTTATCCTGCTATCATACGCTCGTATTGTAAGCTCAAAGGATGTTGTTAGGTCAAAAGACTTATGGTCTTTTATTGAATTGGGAAGGTGATGTGCCGAAGCGAAAGAGGACATTGTCATGAGGACAAGCAAAATGAGGCAGCCCGGCACAAAACCTATTTCCCCTAAGATTTTTACTATCCTAGACAGGAAATAATCCGAGGATAAAATTGTTTTCATAATTTTGTGGAAGTTTTAAATGATACATATTATTTATTTCTAGACTCTCTGCAACTGGTCGAATAGTATTGCAGGGAGTTTTTTTGTTTTTGATCCCGATTTTTAAAATCCTTTCCCCAACCCTAAAGGGTGGGATTTTAAGTGTTTTCCAAAGGAATTCATTAATCCTTCGGATTTCTCTTGAAAGTATGTTCATTTTACCTTGATGCAAAACGAACCAAAAGATCAAGGCATTTCAAAATGTTTTATGAATGATGTTTTTATTTGTTTTTCAAAGGAATTCATGAATCCTTCGGATTTGACTTCGCATCATTTCTTTCAACGGCTTAAAATCGCTTTCGTTGAACTTCATTAAACATGTGAAATGCCAATTTTTAGATTTAATTCTGAATTTTTCATAAGAATATTCCTATTTAAATGATACATATTATTTATTACGAGACTCTCTGCAACTGGTCAAATAGTATTGCAGGGAGTTTTTTTGTTGTTAAAAATTACAAGCCTTATCGTGGTCCCTTGCTTCGATACGCCACGGCGCACACTGCAGCTCAGGATGACAGGGTGACCAAATGGTCAGGATGACGGGGGTGACCAAATGATTAGGATGGCGGGGTGACCCAACATTTGGTTTGGCCCCTTCCCCCTAAAGGGTGACCAAATGTTCAGGAGGGCGGTGTTGCTATAAGGACTTTATTCCGAACCTATGGTTCTCCCCTTAATCTCAAATCTTCGATACGCCACGGCGGACAGGCCATGTTCAGGATGACTGGGAGGGCTTGTTAGTTTTTACTTTTTATTTTATCATATTTTATTTAGAGTTTTTTAAAAAGCCTCTGCCAGGTCTTTGGAAATCCCTTCCCGGATTTTATGGCTCCTTGCATACAAGGCAGAGGCAATCAATAATTAACACATGAGGTATGAAAAAACAATCAAATCTTTCTTTTTAAACATTTTCGTTCAATTAAAGTTTATCAATCCTTATAAATCATCTTCCGGGAAGAGAGATGGTTTCACAAATTATTCTAGTTTCCCTAACCAAATGAGAAATAGAAGTGCAAGACTACTAGGAAATGGAAGATTGCTTAAAACGATAGCTGAGAAGTACGCATAGAAAAGGCGTGAAACTCACTTTCGTCATCATCTGAATCAGAGGTATCGCCAAACACCGTGCAACAGACTGTTAAAGTGAGCCCACGCCTAGGTCGTGAGCTTCTTTACTTGTCTTCTCGTTGCAAAATTGAAAATTGGCGATTTTCGATTCGAGATTCCAAGCAATAGCTTCTAATATTTTAATCCTATTGGAAGAATTGCAAATATATGTTATTGAGACAAATATAATAAAATAAATTATAAATGGTAATATATCACCATGAAATTTTAATTGTAAAGTTTCAAATTGTCTCTTAAAGGGAGAATATGGATAGTAAAGATGTGTTAAGAATTTATATGGAGAAGTTTTCTGAAAATCTTAGAAAGGTAAGAAAAGAAAAATTTAATTCAGCAGATGAACTTTCAAAAAATACGTCATTTGATTCTAGTAACTATAGTAAATATGAAAAGGCACACGGCAATCCAACTATTGAAACTATCCTAAAAATGGCGTCTGCTTTTGAAATAGAACCTAAAGAATTGTTTGATTTTGATTTCGATATAAAGAAATATAAAATTAAAGATTGAGTATTGAAAATGTTAAAAATTGAATTATAACTTTTTAATACAACCTTATTAAAGCCTATAGTAATTAATAAATTTACTTTTAATGAAATTTTATCATTTATAGAGGATGTAATTAACTTAAAAGTGAAATAAAATTGGAAATTAACTTATAAGTGAATAACTTTGCACAAATAAAACCAATAGCCAAATACAAAAAAGTAGCGTATTATTCTATTTGTATTAATGGAAAAGATAATTCAATATTTGAAGAATTCATCGCAAAACATGAACATACAAATAAGAATAAGCTTAATCATATTGTGGCTTGGTTAACTCAAATAGGAGAAAATTATGGTGCACAAGAACGTCATTTTAGACCTGAAGCAGAAACAGCAGATGCTTCTGCATTGCCCCCTCCGGGAAGTAGCCATCCTCATTACACCGAAAATGGCAAGAAAAAATCAAATACTTTAAGGCTTTATTGTTTAAGAGCAAATGAAAGCGTTGTATTTTTATTCAATGGTGGTATTAAAACAAAAAAGAGGGCTCAAGATTGTCCGAATGTAAGAGATCATTTCAAATTGGCAAATCTTTTGACTAAAGCAATAAATGAAAGTTTTAAAGACAAAGAGATTAGGTGGATAAATGATTATACAGAAATAGATTGTGAAGAAAATCTGAAAATTTTTTATTAAATGAAATTCCCAAAGGAAAATATATTAAACAACTGGTTAGAAAAAAACGGAGATCCTGAAATAGAACGCTTTGTTTCAAGAAATCTTGTTATTACAGAAAAGGTAAGTGCTATTCTTAAAGAAAAAGGAATTAAAAAAGGTGAGTTCGCGAAAATGCTGGGGAAAACTCCTTCTGAAGTTTCAAAATGGCTCACTGGTTCTCATAATCTTACTTTAAAAAGTATTACGAAAATGGAGATTGCTTTAGGTGTTGATTTAATAAATATTGAGCCTATTAAAGAAATTCATTATGTTTATCTTGGTAAAATTCAAGGTGGTGGAATGTATGATGCTATTAATAATTATGAACAAACTTCTTACGATAATGCAACTGCATAATGGCTAAAAACGTAAATATAATACCTGAAGAAATCAATTTAATCCAAATTGATATTTTAGAAAGTTCTATAAAAGATTTACCAAAAAAAGAAGCCTTAGGATTTAATCTTAACGTTGGACATTCGACGATGCATAATCTTGATGAGCAAAGAGTTAAAATAGGTTTAGTTATAGATCTTGATTCGGACAGTAATTTAGTTGATGGTAAAGCTCACTTTGTATTTGATTTTCATTATCAGATACAGAATTTAAGCAACTTTTATCAATTTAAAGAAAATGGAGAACCATTATTTTCGGGAATTTTTATATCTACATTAATAGGTTTAAGTTTCTCAACTGCTCGAGGAATAATATTTGAAAGGTTATTGAATACAAATCTTCAAGGAATAATTTTACCAGTTGTTGATCCTAAAAAAATTTTACTTCTTAATGATTAACAAAATTCTTTCATTACAACATTTTTAGACACTTATATTTTTATGTGATACAATTTTTTCTAGAATTCATATAAAAATCAGGTCTAGAATTTCCCAGTATTCATAATAGCAAAAAAATCCCCAGAATGCTGGGGATTTTTATTTACACTTTATAGTTGATTTGATTTCGTCTATGGAAATAATAAATTCCGATTCCTAACGCAAATAGCGGTAAAAGGAGAAGATGTTGGTTGATGGGAATAGGCTCTCCAGCAGTACCTGCATCTACTCCTTGATCTGGGTCAGATATTACCTCTTCGTTACTTTGGTTGAATGTATATTCTACGTCTTCAGATTCTTCTGAGGATTCAAAGAATTGCCCAAAGCCAAATTGAAGATTAAACACAATCAAAATAATACCTAAATATCTCATTAATCAAAAATAATTTTTTTAGATTCTCTCAAACCAGTTTCTGTTATGACGTTAACAAAAACAATTTGATTTTTAAATTGTTTAGGTGTTAAGTAGGTGTTGGAATTTATGTTCTTACTTTGAAAAAGTAGTTTACCAAACAAATCGTAAACATCGATTTGGATAATATTTTCTTTTTCAACAGAAGCAAATATAGAATTATTTTTCGATGAAATGATTATAGAACCAGGTTTATCAGCCAAGCTTGATTTTGTTGAAGATGATGCCGAAATGTTCGTTCGTTTGAACACAATCTCAAATCGATCATTAAACTCTCCTGCACCTGATTTAAATTCAAATGGTGAATGTTTTAAATTATGGATGGTTTTTCTGTATTTATCTTTGATAAAAATATCATGATCTATAAAGACTCCTTCTGCATTGAATAATTGAATTGTATGTACACCATTTTTGAAACTTTTAAATCCAATAGGAATAATATCATTTCTACTAAATGGTGCTGCTAAACCATTGATGGCTAATTTTTGATCATTCAACAAGGAATAAATTGCATCTGAACTTTCTGTCACCAAAGGTGCGTCAAACATCATTTCAAAGCCATCTGTAGCGTCTTCATTGTATCCAATCAACATCATATTGTTCATTTGATCTGGAGATGTCAGAGTTAGCCAAAAACGATCTTCTGTATTTTTTTGGAAGAAAAATCCATCACCTGCAGAGCGTGAGTTATTTTCAAATACCAAATTTTGATTGTGACCAGCTGGTTTTGCTTTTATCAAGAATCCTTGTCCAACTTTGACAATGCCATTTGGAATGTCTGTCATATCGTATCCTGAAGGACCAGCGCTCGCTGCAACTCCTCCTGAACCATTAAATGTAGCATAGCTATTACCTGTGTAACCTGTTCCAGATTGATAAGGTGTTGTTGTATTATTGGTCCAAAAATGCGCTACATATTCAATTTTGGAACTATTTGCTGTTAAAAAGTCAACCAAATTTAAATTTGAAGGATATGGGTTACCTATCATATTATGACCGTGGATGTCGTCAGTAAATTTGATAACTTCTTCTGATACAATAGTTCCATTGTTTGGAATTCCTGTAAACTTATAGGTTTTATCGTATCCGTTTACGAAATTTTGTCCTGTCTCTGGGTTGATTCCGGTTTCAGCACGTATGGCATAGCCTTTTCCTTTTTTAAAGGTTTGATCAGCCGTTGGATAAAAATAATCATTGGACTCACGGTACTCATAATTGCGATTTCTTGGAGTTCCTGGTGAAAAAATGGAATTGGTTCCATCGTGAATCGCTTGACCAGTAACAGGAGAACTCCAATATACATAGTCCATATGGGCAGGTAGGATGTTGTTCATGTCTTGAACAAATCTTTCTGCTCTCATATTTCCAATGTTTACAGCCAATGGGTTTTCTTGTAATAAATTAGCGTCTGATTCTAGGATGAAATTATCTCCATTACCATTATTAATTATATTATTTCGAACTGTTAAAATCCCATTTGATTTTATTGTTAAACCACCACCATTAGCAATTTCAATTTTTTTAGCTTCTGCAGAGTTATTATTCAAAACAACTGGTGGAGTACTAGTTGATGGTATTTTCACACAATGGTTGATAGTCGGAACTCCATTAGGAGTCCAGTTAGCAGCATTCGCCCAGTTAGTATTATTGCCGCTCCAAGTCTTATCGCCTTTTGAAATAACAATTGTATTTGTCGAAGGACATCCCACGCTTGTGGAAGCTGAAACAGTATAAGTAGTTGTTTCATCGGGAGAAGCGTAAACAGTTGTTGCGTGCCCACCAGAATAAGGGGTAGTGCCAGAGCTGTCTGTGTATAAGTCAGTTGTTGGTGACCACGTAATAGTTGTAGCAGCAGGGATGCCTGTTACTTTAATGTTATCTAATGCCCAATACCAGTCGTTATTTGCAGTATAATTAAATCTTAGCATTACACTAGGTTGTCCAGCATAGGCATTAAGATTTATAGTATTTAAACTAAAATTATTGGAAGCACCAACTGTAGAGTTGAATGTTTGTAAATTAGTCCAGGTTTCGCCTAAATCTGTTGATATTTGGACACGACCAGAATCTCCATTATAATACCTATAGTGATGATAAAAACTTAATTCTATAGGTGCAGAGTAATCTTGAAGACTAAATGGTGGAGAGATTAAATTACTTTCTGTGTTATGAGCTCCAAATAATAAAGTAAAGCGATCGCTGTCAACTTTGACATAATCAGTATTATCATTACTTCTCCATGTTGAAGGATTTCCAGAAGCATATAAACCCCATAATATAAATTGAGCATTACCACCACTAACTTGAGCTGAAGTCAGCCAAGGAATTGAACTTTCTCCAATATTAAAACTTTCGTAAAAAGCTATTTCAGGTATTATACCACCATCAGTAACGGAAAGTTCTATTATGTCATCAGAACAGCCTATTATGGATGTAGGAGAAACATTAATTTCTGTAGGAGTTGCACTAACATGTACTACAACATAATCATGTTTTGAACACCCTGATTTTGTTCCTACAAGTCTAATCGCTTGTGATTCTGTTACTGTTAAAGTTAAGGTTGAACCTGTCCCTATTAATGTGCCAGTTTCCGAATCATTATCCCAATCTGAATACCAATTATAGGTAAATCCAGTTCCTGAGCTATTAGCATTTAATGTGACATTTTCCCCAGCACAGACTACATTTCTAGAAGCAGAAGCAGTGATTTCCTCACAAGGTAACGTTGAATTTCCAGAAATTTTAATATTGTCAATTACGAAAGGAGGAATATTACCACCTGAATTATTATTGACCCATCGGAATCCTAACTGGAAATTTTGTCCATTTAAAATTGCTGGTAAATTTATTGTAGTATTTTGAATAGATGATCGACTATGGTAATATCCATCATTGTTTGTTCCTCCTGTAGTTAGCGCGGTCCAAGGCCCTGAATTTCCTATTCTATATGCAACCTGACCATAATCTCTCCTATTCACACCATTTACTTCTCCATTACATCTCCAATCGAATTCTAAACTTAAATTAGTGTAATTTGTTGCATCAATATTGGTGAAAGCATAACGATCCGATGCTACATTACCAAAATAGTTTGCTGATAATACGCTACAAGTATTATATATTGCACTAATCATCAATGATCTTCCTTCAATACCATTTGATGCGTTATTATATATATACCAATAATTATTATTATTACAGTATGCATTAGTGTCAGCGGTCCATCCCCCAATCATAGTGGTGCCTAAACTTCCGTCAGAGGTAAATTGCTCAAAATTGTCTTGATGGAATACAGTTTGAGAATATGACTCGCCAAGCAGTATAAAAAATGCACATAAAAGATAAAAAGTTTTCATAGCAGAGATTGAAAAATTACAATAAATAATAAAAAAGAGGGATATGAGAGATGGAATTCGAATAGATGAATTCTAATGAAGTGAAATTTGTAACATAGTCTATAAATTTTAGTAAAGAGTGTACAAATATATAAAAAAAAATTGTAATATTTTAAATAGAAGTTATTTAGTCTAAAATTAGAAGATTCTTTTATTTAAACTAAAACTATAAAAACTACTTAAATTAATAATGTATTTTTGAAAACTTAATTTATATATTCTTCGATTTGAATTATAATGAAAAATATGAATCCCAAAATAATTGAACTTCCCAAAATATTAGATAAAAGAGGAAATTTATCCTTTTTTGAATATCCTCAGCAATTGCCTTTTCAAATAGCTAGAACCTATTGGATTTATGATGTTCCGGGTGGTGAAGTAAGGGGTAGTCATGCTTTCAAAAATCAAGACGAGTTTATTGTTGCATTATCGGGTAGTTTCGATGTGGTATTACATGATGGTGAAAATGAAATAAAATATTCACTTAATCGTTCTTATTATGGATTATATATACCTAAAATGTTTTGGAGAAGGGTGGAGAATTTTTCTACCAACTCTTTAGCTTTGGTGGTTTCCAGCACGTTATATGACGTCAATGATTATATTAGGAATTTTGAGGAATTTAAAAGAATGAAGAATGCGAATTAAACCATCTGTTTTTGATTGTGCAGTTATTGATTTGGGGAAAATCAGTTTTGATGAAGGAAACTTAACTGTACTAGAAAATAATTCAAACTTTCCTTTTGAAGTCAAACGTATTTTTTATTTATATGATATTGCAGGCGGAGAGAGCAGGGGAGCGCATGCGCATAAAGAATGTCACCAATTTTTGGTGGCTGCAAGCGGTAGTTTCGAGGTGGAATTAGATGATGGGAAATTTAAAAGACAAATTTTTTTAAATAGACCAAATATTGGATTGCACATTCCTCCAGGTATTTGGGCATCAGAAGTTAATTTTTCTTCGGGCGCGATTTGTCTAGTTTTGGCTTCTCATCCTTATTCAGAAGCTGATTATATAAGAAATTATGAAACGTTTTTGAATTATAATGAGTCAAATTAATATACATCCAAATGCTGATGTGCAATCAGAAAAAATTGGCAAAGGCACTACCATCTGGCAATATTCAATAGTTTTAAAAGGGGCATCAATTGGTGAAAACTGTAATATCAATTGCCAAGTATTCATTGAAAATGATGTTACTATTGGTGATAATGTTACGATAAAACCTGGAGTTCAAATTTGGGATGGTGTGACCTTGGAAGATAATGTATTTATTGGTCCTAATGTTACTTTCACCAATGATTTAGTTCCTAGGTCTAAACAGTATCCTGAAAAATTTGAAAAAACGATTGTAAAAAAGGGAGCATCAATAGGTGCAAATTCAACGATTATCGCTGGTAATACCATTGGCGAAAATGCCCTCATTGGGGCAGGAAGTGTCATAACAAAAAATGTTCCCGCCAATACGGTTTGGTTTGGTAATCCAGCAAAACAAAAAGGAACAATTGATATAAAAGGTAATATTACATACAATGATTAAATTTCTTGATTTACAAAAAATCAATTTAAAGCACCAAAAGGAAATAGAGGCAAAATTATTAGAGGTTTTTCGTTCTGGCTGGTATTTGTTAGGTGAAAATTTAAAAGAATTTGAAAGCAATTTAGCCAAGTATATTGGATCTAATCATGCAGTTGGGGTTGCCAATGGTTTGGATGCTCTTCGATTGATTTTAAGAGCCTATATAGAAATGGGTGTCATGCAAAGAGGAGATGAAATCATTGTTCCAGCTAATACCTATATAGCCTCTATTTTAGCAATATCTGACAATGGATTGGTTCCTGTTTTGGTGGAACCTTCTTTGGGAAATTACAACATAGACATTTCAAAAATTGAAGAAAAAATCACCTCCAAAACAAAAGGAATTTTAATTGTTCATTTGTATGGTCAAGTTGTTTTTTCAGAAGTACTAAAAACATTAGCCAATAATTATCAATTAAAACTAATCGAAGATAACGCGCAATCTATAGGTGCTAATTGGAAAGGGATTAAAACAGGAAATTTGGGTGATGCTGCTGGATTCAGTTTTTATCCGGGTAAAAATTTGGGTGCTTTGGGTGATGCAGGAGCCATTACGACAAATGACGAGAATTTAGCAAAAACTATTCGTGCTTTGGCTAATTATGGATCCAACCAGAAATATGTCAATATTTACCAAGGTTTGAATTCAAGATTAGACGAAATTCAAGCTGCAGTTTTGAATGTTAAATTAAAATACATTGACCAAGAAAATCAAAGAAGAAGAGAAATTGCAGAAATGTATATTTCGAAAATTAAAAATGATAAAATCATTTTACCAGAATTACCCAATGATCCTCATGAACATGTTTGGCATTTATTTGTCATTCGAACCCAAGAAAGAGAAAAGTTACAAGCTTATTTAACCGATAAGGGTGTGCAAACTTTGATCCATTATCCAATTCCGCCACATAAACAGGAGGCTTACAAGGAATGGAATCAATTATCTTATCCTATCACTGAAAGAATCCATGAAGAAGTTTTGAGTTTACCAATTAGTCCTGTTTTAGAGGATAAGGAGGTAAATGAAGTTGTTGAAATAGTAAATTCCTATGATTAAGAAATTGCTAAGACCTTTATATGTGCCCCTTGTTCATTTTATTTATTATTTGAAATATTATAAAGTAACTAATTTGATTTCAAAAGCAAATGTTCAATTTACTTCATCTGCTTCTTTTCAACAAAAGACCTTTTTTACAGGAAATGGTACTATTAAAATAGGAGAGGGGTGTTGTTTCGGGTTTAAACCAGGAGGTTTTCATTATGGTGGTAGCATAGAATTACAAGCAAGAACGCCTCAATCATTAATCGAAATTGGGAATGATGTTAAGACGAACAATAATATATTTATTTGCTCCGCGGGGAATATAAAAATTGGAAATAGAACTTTAATTGGCCAAGGAGTATGTATTATGGATTTTGAGGCTCATGGGGTTCACCCTGATGAAAGAAATAAATTAGGTGAAATCGGAACTATAATTATTGAAGAAAATGTGTGGATTGGAAACAATGTTACCATATTAAAAAACACCAAAATTGGTAAAAATACAATTGTGGCCGCAGGTGCAGTAGTTAGTGGAATATTTCCTGATAATGTAATTATTGGCGGTGTTCCTTCTAAAATTATTAAATCGTTGTGAATAATTCTCAGTCTTCATATAGACAGATATTAAAGGCTACCTCTATTTTTGGAGGAGTTCAGGTTTTTAATATTGTAATTCAGTTAATTAGATCTAAGGTTGTCGCTGTACTTTTAGGCCCTGCTGGTATGGGTATTATGAGTTTGTTTCTATCCTCAATTTCTTTAGTGACATCAGCAACAAATTTTGGCTTAGGAACTAGTGCAGTTCGAGATATTGCAGAAGCAAATTCTAAAGACGATAGAGATAAAATTTCTGAAACTCTTGGAGTGTTTCGTAAATTAGTTTGGCTAACTGGGTTTTTAGGTGTTATTGTTACATTAATATTCTCTCCAATATTAAGTAAAGTAGCATTTGGTGATTATTCCTATACATGGGCTTTTTGTGCACTATCAATTACGTTGTTGATATCTCAGTTAGCTTCTGGTTATATGGTGATTATGCAGGGGTTGCGTAAACTTTCTTTGTTAGCAAAGGCAAGTGTGGTAGCATCCACAATTGGTTTAATTGCTTCAATTTTTTTGTTTTACAATTTGGGTGTTAAAGGTATTGTACCTTCAATAATAATTACTTCAATTTCTAGTTGGGCTATCCAAAGGTATTTTTCAAAAAAAATAAAAATTTCAAGGTTGAAAATTGGTTGGAATATAGCTTTAAAAAAAGGTCGACCTATGTTGTTTCTTGGTTTGATGTTAAGTTTAAGTAGTTTTTTCACAATTGCATTTTCCTATTTATTTAGAATTTTTATTAGTCATTTTGGTGACATTTCTGAAGTAGGCTTATTTAATGCTGGATTTACTATCGTTAATACCTATGTAGGGTTGGTCTTTGCCGCTATGGCAACAGATTATTTCCCAAGACTATCTTCTATGAAATTAAATAAATCAGAGCAATCAAACTTGATAAATCAACAAGCCGATATTGCAATTTACTTACTAGCCCCACTGGTGATAGCTTTTTTAATTTTCAGCTCCTTAATTATAACGTTATTGTACACAAGCCAATTTTTATCTATTGGGACAATGGTTAAATATGCAATGTTAGGTATTTTATTTAAGTCAGTTAGTTGGGCCATTGGATACCAAATCTTATCACAAGGTGATTCAAGATCTTTTTTCTGGAACGAATTGATAGCGTCAATTTATTTATTTGGTTTAAATTGCTTAGGATATTATTTCAATGGATTAGAAGGAGTTGGTGTGAGTTTCTTAATTGGATACGCAATTCATTTAATCCATATTTCCATGTTTTGTAGCTATAAATATGGCTTTAAATTTCAACCTAAATTTTATAAAACTTTTATATTGTATCTAATACTTTGTTTTACAGCATTTTTAATATCAATTTCTCTCCATGATGTTTTTCTCTATACTTTTGGTATTATAATGTTCATTTTAACGGCCTCATATTCATTGTATAATCTTAATAAAAAGTTAGGGTTAAGGGATTTATTTAATAAAAAATTTAAATAACCAAAAAGGACTAAATGGTTGTTTAATTGATAAAGCATTATTATTTTATTGACAATAATTGAAATTAAATGAAAGTTTTATTATTACAAGAAATGAGTGGCGTACATACTGAACTTCGCAATGGATTAAGAGAAATAGGCATTGATGCTGATATAGCAACTTTAGGTGATGGGTTTAAAAATTATGATACAGATATTTTTCTAGGAAATTCAAATCCCAATATTATTGGTGCATTTAATAGAGTGTATCATCAATTCAAAACCATTAAGAAAATTTTAGATTTCGATATTATTCAGTCAATTTCTCCATCACCATATGTATCCTATTTGGATAATTTAATTGATGATATTCTTACTAAGAATAAGAAAAAAATTTATATAGCAGCTGGTAGTGATCCTGTATATTTAAATTACGTTAGAAATTTAGATTATTTTCCCCCTCATGTTCATTTTGATAGATGGAATGACCATGAAAGATTTAAACAATTTGAACAGTTTAAACAAAAATTAAATAATTCTTATAATCGAATTATACCAGTATGTTGGGAATATAAATATGCAATGAATATGGCAGGATTGAAGACTGAAGATATTATTCCATTTCCTATAAATACAGATAAGTATGTTCCAACAAAAAGGAATAATCGAAAATTAAGAGTATTTCATCCCTTAAATAGAAATAATTTAAAATATGATTTTAAAGGAACGTTAATAATCCAAAAAGCATTTTCAATTTTAGAAAAAAAATTTCCAAACGTAGAATTCATTGTCAAAGGAAATATGAATCACAAAGAATATGATCATTTTACGAATGATGTTGATATAATTGTTGATCAATGCTATTCCTATTCTTACGGAATGAGTGCAGCGTATGGATTGTCTAAAGGTAAAGTGGTGTTGTCAGGTTTGGAAGATATTGTGAAAAATGATAATATACATTATCAGGAATGTCCTATAATAAACATCACTCCTTCAGAAGAAATTATAGTTGATAAAATTGAGAGATTTTTAGAGGATGAAAATTATTTAAATGATATTTCAATAAGGTCTAGAAGTTTTGCAGAAAAATATCATGATAAAAATATTGTTGCTATGAAGTATGAGCAAATTTATAAAACTTTATGAAAATACTTCGTTTAACTACCCTGCTTGATTTTGGAGGACAGGAGAGAAAATACATTAGTTTTACTGAAAGTAAAAATTTACTGAATCATCAATATGTTTTCGGTGCAATTGGTTATGGTGGTAATGCGGAGAAAATTTTAAGAGAAAGAGGATTTGAAGTTCATATTTTAAACCGCAATTTTTCTATACGTAATCTTTCTAATATTTGGGCGGTTTATCAATTGATTAAAAAAGTAAAACCCGATGTGGTGCATACAGCAGCAGCAGAAGCTAATTTTCACGGGATTCTAGCTGCAAAATTAGCAGGTGTGAAATATATAATCGGTGAAGAAATCGGGATTCCCAACCATTCCAAAAACGCCCAATTTATTTTCAGGCAAATCTATAAAGCAGCCCAGCAAGTGATTTGTGTTTCCGCGGCTGTCAAAAATCATTTGGTAAAAATAAAGGAAATCCCTGAAGAAAAGGGGGTTGTGATTTATAATCCTGCTGAAAGTCCAGACTTTATAAAACACAGAATAACAGACCAATTTAACATTGTATATGTCGGACGACTAGAGAAGGTAAAAAATGTCGAAGCATTGATAAAGGCTTTTTCCCGGATATTTCAGACGAATGCTATTCTTACTTTGGTGGGGGATGGGAGAGAAAGGAAAAATCTAGAAAATTTAGCACGTGAGTTGAAAATAGAAAAGAATGTGCAGTTTGTGGGATTTGCAACTGATCCTCATGAATATCTCCAATCTGCAGATTTATTTGTACTGCCTTCTTTCTCAGAGGGTTTTGGAATTGCTGCTGTTGAAGCGATGTTAATGAGGGTTCCCGTATTGTGTTCAAATGTAGGAGGCATTCCCGAATTTGTAGAACATGAAAAAACAGGTTGGTTATTTAACCCCAACAACCTTGAAGAGCTTTCTGCCAAATTGAAAGAAGTGATGGAGATGGATCCTACTTCATTAGAAGAAATTGGAATTAATGGTTATAAATCAGTAAAGGAGGTATTCACAAAGAAAAAATATGTTGAAAACCTCGAAAAACTTTATGAAACAAGGTATGAAGCCAAAAAATAAAATCCTGTATCTCGTCAACCAATTCAGTATGCATGGAGGTATTCAAAAAATGTTAAGCCTTAAGATAGATGCTTGGCAAAATTATTATGATGCTGAAGTAGTGGTAGTAACCATTTCTCAAGGTGATGCTCCCATTGTTTATCCTCCAAAACATTCCTTTAAATTTATTGATTTAAATCTTCCCGGAATAAATAAACATAAATGGAAAGAAATATTGAAGTTCAGAAAAGAATTAAAAAGAATTTTTAAAACCGAGAAACCGGACATAGTGATAACCACTTTAACCGGAATTCCTTCTCTTATTTTACCTTTGATTAGCCCAAAAACTAAAAAAGTCTTGGAAATTCATAGTTCGGGAGCCTTGTCTGTTTCTAAATCTTGGAGATATAAATGGTTTTTCCTGAGACGGTATTATAAAGTAGTGTTATTAAATGAGGATGAAAAACATTATTATGAATTAGATAATACTACAGTAATTCCGAATTTTATAGAAATTACAGATTCTGATTTTCCGTATTTTTCGGATCGAAAAAAAAGAATCATAGCTGCTGGTAGAGTTCATCCTGATAAGCAATATGGACATCTTCTCAAAATTTGGGAGCAACTCTATAAAGAATTTCCGGAATGGAATTTAGAAGTGTATGGAAATGGAGACAAAAGATTGCTTCAAATGTACAACGATGAGATTTCAAACCTTAAATTAAAAAGAATTAATTTTTTTCCCGCGACTAATGAATTGCAAAATCTTTTACGCGAATCCTCTATATTTATATTGTGTTCAGATACTGAATGCTTTCCTATGGTTTTAATTGAGTGTAAATCAGCAGCTTTACCGGCGATATCATATGATTCTCCAAATGGTCCGCGACATATTATTTCGGATGATGGTATTTTGGTAGAGCATAATGATATTGAAAAGTTTGCAGAAGAATTGGCTGCATTAATGAAGGATGAAGAAAAAAGAAAAGAACTTTCAAAGAGGTCGTGGAACAATAGATTTCGATTTTCTGATATAGAAATAATTAAGAAATGGGAAGAACTTCTGTAATGACCGGAAATAAAATTTATTTGCCGGGTTTAAATGGGATTCGTGCAATTGCTGCAATGGCGGTAGTTGTCTCACACACCAACAATCGTTTGCCTCATTTCGGCTTATCATCACTTCCAAATTGGGACTTGGCAGGGTATGGAGTGACGATGTTTTTTGCACTAAGCGGATTTCTAATTACCTATTTATTATTAAAAGAATTTGAAACTTTTGGGACTATCCAAATTAAGAAATTTTACTTACGAAGAATTTTTAGGATTTGGCCCTTGTATTATTTTTATCTTTTGGTAATTCTGGCTATAGTAGGCTATTCCGCATTAGGTAAAACCTTTTTTATGTATCTTTTGATTTTACCTAATATTGCAAACGGTTTTGCAAATTATAATGCTCTGCCATGGGGCCTTCCAACCGCAACTGCGATGTCATTAATTGGACATTATTGGTCGTTAGGCGTTGAAGAACAATTTTACTCCTTTTGGCCATGGATTATTAAAAAACTAAAATGGTTATTTGAGTTCTTATTAATTTTTCCTGTTTTGTTTTTAGGGATTAAAATAATTGCCAAATATTTAGAGTTTCCTGAACCTATTCAATTTATTTTGCATTACTCAAGATTTGGTTGTTTAGCGATAGGTGCTTTGGGTGCCTATGTTTTCTGGAAAAAGTATAAGATTGTAGATTATATTAATCATCCGATTTTTCAAACCCTCATTTGGGCTTTTTTGTTAATGGTGGCATTTAATAAATTTCATATCTTTTCAATTATAGACCATGAAATTATAGCAATTTTCATTGTTTTTTTAATTATTAATCAAATTTCAAGTCCTAAACCCATTTTTAGTTTAGAAAATAAAATTTTTGATTATTTGGGGAAAATATCTTTTGGAATCTATGTATATAATCCATTGGTGATTTTTCTATTGTATTCAGTTGCTCACTATATCACAAGATTACCCAATAATTTTGTTTCATATTTTGGGATTTTTTTTATAGTAATATTGTTGAATATTCTAATAGCGCATATTTCTTATCATACTTTAGAAAAGTATTTTTTGAAAATCAAGCATAAATATTCTACAGTAAGAAGTTCCGCCAGTAAAGAAGAATATAATGAAAAAGCATAACCTCCTCTTCATCACTTGGGACGCCCGATCGAGCGGATTTGCAATCCGTTCGCAGACTCCGATTGAGCAGATTTACAATCCGTTCGCAAAACCCGGATATATGTAAAGTTTAAGATGTATAATCGAAAAAAATCCAATTATCTTTCTAAGCTTCCCATTTTACTTCAGGCATTATTTTTAAAATTAAAATCAAAACGATAACTTTAAGAATAATTGTAAAAGTTTTAATTGTAACTATAATATTTATATATTTACTGAATAATTAAAATACAATTATAATTTTTAAGTCACCAAAAATGCATTCCGCAATTCCTCGTCCTAAGTATCTGAAACGCATTGAGCCGTTTATCGGGAAAAACCTCATCAAGGTTTTTACAGGACAGCGACGTGTCGGGAAAAGTTATTTGCTTTTCCAGATTATAGAAGAAATTAAAAAAAAGGATTCCGAAGCTAAAATCATTTATATCAACAAAGAAGATTTGGCTTTTGCACATATTCGCAATGCCGATGATTTGAACGGGTATGTTTTACAGAATAAATCCGCAGAACAAAAAACCTATGTTTTCATTGACGAAATTCAAGATATAGAAAATTTTGAAGTAGCACTTCGCTCCCTTTTGCTCGACAAAAATTTAGATTTGTATTGCACCGGAAGCAATGCGAATCTTCTTTCCTCGGATATTGCCGGACATTTGAGCGGCAGATACATTGAAATTCCTGTTTATAGTTTGTCTTATACCGAATTTCTGGATTTTCATCAGTTGGAGGATTCCGATGATGTGCTGGAAAAATATCTGAAATTCGGTGGATTGCCCTACCTCATCCATCTTCCTTTGAAAGAAGCGATTGTGTTTGAATACCTTGAAAATGTGTATTCTACGATTTTGTTCAGAGATGTCATCAACCGATTTTCGGTAAGGAATACAGCATTTTTGGAACAACTTGTTCTATTTCTTGCATCCAATACCGGAAGTCTTTTTTCTGCAAAAAAAATCAGCGATTTCTTGAAATCCCAAAAAATAAATATGGCTCCAAACCAAGTTCAAACCTACATTCAGCATCTTACCAATGCCTTTTTGATTCATCGGGTAAACCGTTATGATATTGTAGGGAAACGGTTGTTTGAAATAGGCGAAAAATATTATTTTGAAAACCTCGGCATTCGGAATGCATTGTGGGGATTCCGTCCGGAAGATCGAGGGAAAATTCTCGAAAATGTAGTTTACAACCATTTGCTTACGGAAAATTATAAAGTACAAGTGGGGATTATTGCCGACAGCGAAATTGATTTTATCGCCGAAAAAAACGGTGAAAAAACATACATTCAGGTCGCTTTGACACTCAACGAAGAAAAAAACATCGAAAGAGAATTCGGAAATTTATTGAAAATAAAAGACAATTATCCGAAACTACTCATTACGATGGACAAGTTTTCAGGAAACACTTTTGAAGGCGTAAAACTAACCGATTTAAGAACTTTTTTAATGGGAAATTAAAAACAAATAAAACAATGAAAAACCTCCTCTTCATCACCTGGGACGGAGCTCAACCTTGTCAAGGTTTAGAACTTTGACAAGGTTAAAAGAAATTGGCGAAAAAGGACATAAAACGATAGTGGAGAATTTCACTCTCGAAAAACATATTAGAAGAACTCATTGATATTTACAATGGGTAGAATGCCAAAAAAACACCCTTTCGCCAGAGAAGTAAACGCATCCAAAAATTCCCCAAACACCTCAAAATTTACAAGTTTGGGGAATTTTGCGTAATTTTGTGTAATGAAAGAAATTGTTCGCCATAATTATCTAAACACTCTTTCGGTTTTGAAAGATCAAAATCTAATCAAAGTCGCTACGGGCGTTCGTCGTTGTGGGAAATCCACATTGATGAAGCAGTTTCAGGATGTATTACGAAACGAAAACCCTGATGTTTCTGTATTGGCAATCAATTTGGATATGCCGGAATTTAGATTTCTTGGCGAACAAAACTGGAAGAAAATTTACGATTATATCCTAGAAAACATCAAAAAAAATCAAACCAACTATGTTTTTATAGATGAAGTGCAAAACCTACCTGAATTTGAAAAACTTTTGGAAGGTTTGTACGTTCATCCAAAGATTGATTTGTATGTGACAGGTTCCAATGCATTTTTATTGTCAAGTGAATTGGCTACTTTGCTCACAGGAAGAGCTTTTGAAATCAATGTATTGCCTTTTTCTTTTGCCGATTATTTAGAATTTACAGAAAAAAAGACAAATCCTGACAGAGCTTTTGCAGAATATGTGCAAACAGGAGGTTTTCCGGAGGCGGTATTACTTTCCGCCAAGGGAAATAATTTTGCCAATGAATATTTGCAAACTGTTTTCAAAAATATTTATGAAAACGATATCTCCAAACGATATAGGATTTATGCAGAAGAATCTTATCAGGAAGTAGTTCATTTTCTGATTGACTCTGTAGGTTCGGCTATTTCTGCGAGAAACATCTCAAAAATACTAACTGCAAACAAGAAAAAAATCGACCATAAAACAACATCAAAATATATCAATACACTTGTAGAAGCCTATTTGTTTTACAAAGTAAATCGGTACGATATCAAAGGAAAGCAGCATTTGGCTACACAAGAAAAATACTATATGGTTGATTTGGGTTTTCGCAATGCTTTGCTCGGAAAAGAACAAATTTCCGATACGGGACATCTGCTCGAAAATGTAATTTTTCTTGAACTGAAACGCAGAAACCATCAAGTTTGGATAGGAAAAACAGACAGATTGGAAGTTGATTTTGTAGCACGAAACCAGGAGGGATATACACAGTACATCCAGGTTTCGCAAACCGTGCAAAATCCATCAACCTTGGCCCGGGAATTAGCACCCTTTGATAAAATACATAACCACAATGAAAAAATACTGATCACAATGGATTATGAAACCGGAACACATAACGGTGTGAAACAAATAAACGCGATCGATTGGTTGCTGAATCTGTAAAAATGAATACATGAAAAACCTCCTCTTCATCACCTGGGACGGTCCGCAGACTTCCTATATGGAAGGATTGTTTATGCCTATCTTTCATGAAATAGCAAAATCAGGAGAGGTCAACTTTCATGTCCTACAGTTTACCTGGGCAGATCAGAAAAAAATAGAAGAAGTAAAGAAAGCTGCTGAAAAATTAGACATACGCTATACGGCTTTTCCTGTTTATAAAAAACCTGTGGCGAGCATCGGGAGTTTTTTGACCCTTTTTACATCTTCCCAAAAAATTGAAAAATACATCAGGGAAAATAAGATTGACATCATCATGCCACGAAGCACGTTTCCTGCTTTTATGGTCAATAAAATCAAAAAATCATTTGA
The DNA here is from genome assembly GCF_040545805.1 of Moheibacter stercoris. NCBI lineage: Bacteria > Pseudomonadati > Bacteroidota > Flavobacteriia > Flavobacteriales > Weeksellaceae > Moheibacter > Moheibacter stercoris. Next base: position 85,670 of record NZ_JBEPMO010000001.1, on the reverse strand, counting down.
GGGAAAAATTATTTTCGATGCCGATGGCTTACCCATCGAAGAACGAGTGGATTTCGCCGGTCTGAAAAGAAACTCATTTTTGTACAAATTCCTGAAATCTGCAGAAACCCGAATGCTGAAAAAGGCCGATGCGGTCATCACCCGTTCCGGGAAAGCGTTGGATATCCATGTTCAAACCATCGGTGAACAGCATCGTCCGAAATTTTCAGTGGTTTTCAATGGCCGGGATGCGGAAAAGTTCAAGTTCAATGAAGAATGGCGTAGGGCAGCGAGAAAAGAATTGGGTGTGGATGATGAGTTGTTGTTTGTTTATGCCGGATCACTGGGTCCTCAATATTGCATGGATGAAATGCTGGAAATTTTCAGGATTTCTGAGAGGGCAAAGTTTCTGATATTGACCGGAAATCCTGAATTTGCCGTAAAACATATCCCGGAAGATTTGAGGGAGCGTATCGAGGTAAAGAAAGTCCCTTCCGATGAGGTTCCTTATTGGCTAAATGCCGGTGATATAGCCTTTGGATTGCGCCAACCGACTTATAGTATGCAGGGAGTGGCTCCGATTAAGTTGGGAGAATATTTATTGTGCGGAATTCCTGTTATTGCGAGTAAGGGCATTGGGGATTCGGAAGAGATTCTTCAGTATTTCGAAGAATGTTTTGTGTGGGATCATGCTGAAAGTCTAAAGGATAAATTACCGGAAATAAAGGAGTTCATACAAAATGCGACCTATGCAGACCGAAAAATCATTCGCCAAAAAGCATTGGACTATTTTTCGTTAGAAGCAGCCGCACAGTCGTATATAAAGGTTTGGAGAAATATTTAGGTTTTTCGATAAACATTTTGTTTCCCCCGCCCTAAAGGGAGCCAAAAGTTTTTTGTTTTTCCCCAGCCATAAAGGGAGCCAAAAGTTTTTTGTTTTTCCCCCAGCCCTAAAGGGAGCCAAAAAACTTTTCTATGTATTAGAATTTCCCACCCTTTAGGGTCGGGGGAGGAAATTCGTTTGGGGGCGTGGTACGGAAATTCTGCCTTTAGTATTTACTGTTATTTGCACACATTACATTGAATTACATTTTGTTTCCCCATCCCTAAAGGGAGCCAAAAGTTTTTTGTTTTTCCCCAGCCCTAAAGGGAGCCAAAAAACTTTTCTATGTATTAGAATTTCCCACCCTTTAGGGTCGGGGAAGTAAATTCGTTTGGGGGCGTGGTACGGAAATTTGTTTTCCCATTCCCAAATGCAGTAATATGTTTTTTGTTTTTCCCCATCCGTAAAGGGAGCCAAAAAGTTTTTCTACGTTTTAGAATTTCCCACCCTTTAGGGCCGGGGAAGGAAATTCGCTTAAGGCCGGGGGTGGAAATTTGTTTTCCCATTCCCAAATGCAGTAATATGTTTTTTGTTTTTCCCCCAGCCCTAAAGGGAGCCAAAAGTTTTTTGTTTTCCCCATCCCTAAAGGGAGCCAAAAAATGTTTTTGTTTTTCCCCAACCCTAAAGGGAGCCAAAAAACTTTTCTACGTATTAGAATTTCCCACCCTTTAGGGCTGGGGGAGGAAATTCGCTTAGGGGCGGGGGAGGAAATTCAATTCCCTTTTTAAATTCAATCCAATTTGTTTTTGCATTTTTGCACAAAGAAAAACGTTTTTGAAGTCAATGAAAGTCCTCTATCTCACCAAATACACCCGGATGGCAGGAAGCAGCAGAATGCGCAGCTTTCAGTATTTTCCGTATTTGGAAAAGGCGGGGATTCAGCCGGTTGCCAAGCCGTTTTTTGATGATGCTTATTTGAGGGATTTGTATGCTGGAAAGAAAAATATTTTTTCTGTTCTCAAATCCTATATCAGGAGATTTTTTGTTTTGTTTACAGTTTTCCGTTATGATATAGTAGTGATCGAAAAAGAGATTTTTCCTTATCTGCCTGCTTTTGCAGAAAAGATTCTACAGATTTTGTGTGTAAAATATATTGCGGATTATGATGATGCTATTTTTCATAATTATGATCAAAGTAGAAATCCGCTTATTCGGAAGTTTTTAGGAAATAAAATCGGCAAAGTAATGAAATACAGCAGGGTTACAGTTGCCGGGAATCAATATCTTGCGGATTATGCAGTAAAATCAGGAGCCGGAAAAGTAGAAATCATCCCGACAGTAATTGATTTAGACCGTTATACCGTAAAAAGGGATTCAATTTCCGAAAATGAAAATTTTGTGGTTGGTTGGATTGGAACAAAAACGACTTTTGAGAAACATCTGCTTCCCTGTAAAAAGTGGATAAAAGAAATTCAGGAAAAAGATCCGGATATTGAGTTTCATATCATCGGCATCACGGAAGATATGGATTTGGGCAACCATATACGCTATATTCCTTGGACTGAAAAAACCGAAGTGGAAGGAATTCTGAAAATGGACATCGGGATTATGCCTTTAGAAGATTCGCTCTGGGAAAGAGGAAAATGTGCCTATAAACTCATTCAGTATGCTGCCTGTGGCATTCCGGGTATCGCTTCGGATGTGGGAATGAATCGAGAAGTTACGATCCAAAATGAAACGGGATTTTTGGTCAGTTCAGATGAGGAATGGATCAACCGGATTTTTGAATTGAAAAACAATAGGGAAGAAAGAAAACTTCTGGGGATGAATGCAAGAAAATTGGTAGAAGAAAAATATTGTATTCAGGTGACGGCTGAGCGATGGTGCAATCTGTTGGGCATGAAACGCACCCTGTAATTCCCCTCCTCCGGAGGGGTGGCCGCAGGCCGGGGTGGGTTTACCCCTCCTCCGGAGGGGTGGCCGTAGGCCGGGGTGGGATTACCCCATGGCCGTAGGCCGGGGTGGTAGTACCCCTCCTCGGGCGTGGTAATAGAGAAAAACATTCCCTTCTAAAAAAGTGAAATGAACACCCCGCCTTTTGGAGTAGTGCTTAATTAAAATGGCGTAGTATAAAAGTGTTTTTAACACCCCGCCCTTCGGGCACCCCTCTTAAAAAGAGGGGAATTAACACCCCGCCCTTCGGAGTAGTGTTTAATTAAAATGGCGTAGTATAAAAGTGTTTTTAACACCCCGCCCTTTGGGCACCCCTCTTAAAAAGAGGGGAATTAACACCCCGCCCTTCGGGCACCCCTCTTAAAAAGAGGGGAATTAACACCCCTCCCTTCGGGCACCCCTCTTAGAAAGAGGGGAATGGGAAGAGAAATTATTAGATCTCACTCAGTAAAATAGGGGAGTTAGTTTTGTATATTTGATACTATTCAAAAACATAATACCATGCCTCATCCAGCTATTTTAACAGTAATAGACGGTGTTTTTGTTTATCGAAGAGAGATCAATCCCTTACCAGCAAATATAAATTTGCGAAATCGTGCCAAATCTTTGCGAAAAGCAGGTGTTTTGTCGGAAGTCATTTTTTGGTTGCATGTGAAGAATGGTCTTTTTTACAAGATAGATTTTGACCGCCAAAGGATAATTGGAAACTATATTGTGGATTTTTATGTGAAATCTCTGGGTCTGGTAGTTGAAATTGACGGCACGAGCCATAATTCGAAATTGGAATATGACCTGAAAAGGGATGAATTCATGAAAAATTTGGGATTAATCATTTACAGAATATCGGATTTAAGGGTACGGCATGATTTGGGAAATGTTTTAAATGAGTTGAAAGACTTTATAAAAAATGAATTTGGAGATTCGTGTTCTGACTAATTGATGTCAGGATTTAGCTAACACCCCGCCCTTTGGGCACCCCTCTTAGAAAGAGGGGAACTAACACCCCGCCCTTTGGGCACCCCTCTTAAAAAGAGGGAAATTTTTAAGTGAGATAAGGTTTTGGGTTTATATCGTTTCAAATCTCTACATTTGCTTTCATGGTTTTGGACTTAGTGTATATACCCATCATTATCCTTTTGGGACTTGGATTTGTTAATCTTTTTAAAAGGGATTTAACATCCAAAAACTTTCAGGCACTACGGTATTTATTCATTTTTCATATGCTTTTAGGCGTCTACTATTGTTTTTTCATCCAAGGAGATGCCATTGGGTATTGGAGAATTCCAAAAGAATATACATTTAAAACTTTTCAAGAAGGTTTGTTCAATGGAGAAGGAACGATGTTTATGTACGCATTCAACTATGTATTTTCCAATCTATTGAATATGTCCTATCTATCCAATACACTTTTGTATTCTTTGTTTGGGTTTATGGGCATGACTTTGTTTTATATGATTGCGGTTAAAACCATTCCTTATACGAAACTCATCAATGGGTATGCATTATTCCCATTAATTTTTTTCTTGCCGAATTTGCATTTTTGGAGCGCTGGAGTTGGGAAAGACACTACCTTGTTTTTGTGTATTGCCCTATTTGCTTATGGTGTGATGAAACCTTTGAAGCGAATTCCATTGATTCTGATTGGTTTGGCGATTGCGATGGCCATTCGACCCCATATAGTTTTGTTTTTATTTGTGGGATTTGGGATTGCTTACGTATTTGGAGGGAAAGTTTCAGGTTTTCAGAGAATCTTATTTTCCATAGTATTGATTGGTGGAGGCATTGCCATTTTACCTTCTGTGATGGAATTTGCAAAAATTGAAGAGGCATCTGCTGCAGGTTTTGAAGAGTTTGCTACTAAGAAAGCAGATGTTTTGAGTAGGTCACATACTGGCTCGGCCATTGATATTTCTTCTTATCCCTTTCCTCTGAAAGTGTTAACCTTTTGGTTTCGACCTTTGTTTTTTGATGTGAGAAATTTGAATGGTTTGGTTGCCTCTATTGAAAATTTAGCTTTGGTAAGCTTGTTCATTATGGCCATGGCAAGAAAGCCGTTAAAAGCTTTTAAAGCAGCACCCTTTGTGATCAAAGGTTTGGTCATTTTTTTAATCGTGGGTACTCTTGCTTTTTCTCAATCTTTGGGAAATGTAGGGATCATGATCCGTATGCGCAATATGTTTTTGCCAGGAATGTTAATCTTTATTCTTTGGGTGTTTTCGTATGAATATCAATCGCGAATACAAAAGAAAATCAACCCTTAGAAATGTTCAGGATGAGAATGGGAGTGAACAAATCTATACTTATGTAAATTGACAATCAAAAGAAAACAATTGCTATTCATGAATCTCTCTAGGTTTTTAAAATCTTTCCCCTATTTCCTTATTCTCTACCATTTGGTATTTGCATGGTTTGCCTATGAGTATGTGAATCAAAACAATGGAGATGCGGTGAAGTATTGGTTTACGGGAGTTAAAATGGAGAATTTGAGTTGGGGAGAATTTCTTCAACCCGGAACTTCTGCCATTTACATGATTAGCTATCCGTTGGTGAAATTTTTGAAACTATCACCTTTGGTAGGCTGCTTTCTGTTTAGCGCTTGGAGTAGTATCGGGTTTTGGCGATTATGGAAATTGGCGATGAATGCTTTGCCAAATCGTTGGTTGACATTCTTTCCGCTCATCCTAATATCCTTATTGCCCAATGTTCATTTTTGGACTTCTTTGATTGGGAAGGAGGCCTTTTTATTTCCATTCTTTGTGTTTTTTCTGGAGAAGATGTACCAAAAGCAGTATACTTCTTGGGTCTTGTTTTTGAGTTTATTTGCCATCATTTGGGTGAGACCTCATTTGGGCTTATTGTTGATAGGATCCTTTGGGATTGTTTATCTTTTCTTGTCGAAGAATACTTGGCAATGGAAAGCGAAACTAGCAACGATCTTAATAGGTTTGGCTGGTGTTTCTTATTATTTATTGGGTAAAATAACCCAAGCGAAAGAAGGTTTGTTTCAAAAAGTGCTCAATCTTTATGCTGCTCACAACGAAAAACTAAAATCTACTTCTGCTTATGTGCCATTAGAGGAATATCCCTATCCGATCAAATTGTTTAGCTTTTACTTTCGACCTCTTCCATTTGAAAAATCGGGTTTTCTCTATACAGTTCTATCGATTGAGAATTTCATTTCCTTACTTCTTTTCGGATTTTGCATCTATTTAGCTTCGCGAAATTATAAAGCTATGATTCAGCATCAAGTTTTTGTGGGTATACTAGTATTTCTTTTGGTTTATGGAACCGTTTTTGGATTGGGATACGCCAATTATGGTTTAATTGTTCGAACGAAATCCCTTGTTTTTCCATTTGTTTTTCTTGCAATTTTTCTTCTCTTGAACTATAATTTGTCGAAAAACGAATCCAAGCTAGCTAGCTGATTCATTTCTAATAGTATCTTTGAAACCTATGAAACCCAAACTCATCCGCATCACCATGGTACAGATATCCCTTCGTACTTTATTGCGTTGCCAGCTTCGGTTTATGTCTGCGAATGGTTTTGAAATATATCTTTAAATAAATGTTTACAATTTTGGAGTTCAATTCCAAAATTGTAAGTTTGCATTATGATTGCAAGACAAGCAAAGCAAGAATTAGACGAGTTAGCTTTAGTTTTTAAAGCCATAGCTGTAGTGGGTCCACGACAGTCTGGCAAAACTACTTTGGTTCGTCATGCTTTTCCGTCAAAACCCTATGTCAATTTAGAAAATCCTGATACTAGGCTTTTTGCATCTGAAGATCCGAGAGGTTTTTTAAGTGGTTATCCACAAGGAGCAATTTTGGATGAGATACAACGTGTTCCACAATTATTCTCGTACTTACAAGAAATTTTAGATAATAGTAACGAAATGGGTTTGTTTGTACTTACTGGTTCCAACAACTTTTTGTTGCAGGAAAACATTTCGCAAAGTTTGGCAGGAAGGATTGGATATTTACAGTTATTGCCTTTATCTATTTCAGAAATAGGTAACTTGCTAACAGATACTAATGAACTGATACTTCGAGGTGGTTATCCTGCTATCTATCAGCAAAACATTCCGGCTGATAAATGGTATGCCAATTACATACGTACGTATGTGGAAAGAGATGTCCGCCTGATTAAAAACATTGGAAATTTACAGGTTTTTGAGAAATTCTTGCGTCTATGTGCAGGACGTGTCGGACAATTGCTCAATATGAGTAGTCTGGCTGTAGAAACAGGCGTAGATGTGAAAACTATTGGGTCTTGGTTAAGTGTTTTGGAAATGAGCTTTGTGATTTTCAGATTGCAACCCTATCATCAAAATTACAATAAGCGAATCGTCAAAATGCCTAAATTATATTTCTATGATGTGGGATTGGCCTTAGCGTTAATGGGAGTAGAAGAACCTTTACAAGTTCAGTTACATCCGTTTCGAGGAGCTTATTTTGAAAACCTAATCGTATTGGAGTTTTTAAAACAACGACTGAATAATGGTAAAAATCCTAACATCTATTTTTGGAGAGATAATGTAGGTAATGAAGTAGATTTATTGGTAGAAAAAAACAACGAATTAATACCGATAGAAATAAAATCAGGACAAACAGTTACTTCTGATTACTTTAAGGGTTTGCTTTTTTGGAATAAAATAACAAATTCGAAAGGCGGTTATGTAGTTTATGGCGGAGATACCGCAGAAAATCGGAGCAATGGTATTCAGGTAATTCCTTTTCGACAGATTGCAAAAACTCTTTTTTGATAAATAATGATGAACAAACCCAAACTCATTCGTATGACCACCGTGCCTATTTCTTTAAAAACTCTTTTAAAAGGGCAACATCGATTTATGTCGCAAAATAAGTTTATTTTTTAATCACAATCTAAACTATTAGTTTATAAATGAAAGTTTTTATTAACGAAAAAACACTACCTTTGTTTAAAATAGTCGATAAAAACGTAGTATGAGTTCGTTAAATCCAACTAAAATAAACTATTTATTACAGCAAGTTCCTGTTGGTGTTGCAATGGCAAGTAGTTGGCTCAGCAAACAGGGATATAGTCCGGATCTTATTAGAAGTTATCGGAAAAGTCAGTGGTTGGAGTCTTTGGGCAATGGTGCTGTAAAAAGAATTAGTGATGAGGTTGATTATCTGGGAGCGGTTTATTGCCTGCAAAAACAACTTGAGCAGTCTGTCTATCCTGCTGCAAAAACAGCTTTAATTTTACAAGGGCGAAGTCATTATTTAGAGATGGACGAACAGCAGGTCTATTTGTTTGGAAGCGAAAAAGAAACATTGCCTACGTGGTTCAAAAATCAAAATTGGAAACCAAAAATACAATTTTATACCTCTTCTTTTTTACCCGAAAGTTTAGCAATGACTCAGATAGTACATAAAAATTTTGAAGTTTCAGTTTCTACACCCGCAAGAGCTTTGATGGAGTGTCTGTATTTAGCACCAAAGGAAATGAATTTGGTAGAATGCTATGAATTGATGGAAGGCTTAAATGATTTAGTTCCTACACAAGTACAGCAGTTGTTAGAACAATGTACTTCGGTAAAAGTGAAAAGATTATTTTTGTATTTGGCAGAAAAATCAAATCACAGTTGGTTGAAGTATGTCAACAAAGAAAAAATAGATTTAGGAGCAGGAAATCGAAGTTTAGTAAAGAATGGTGTCTATATATCAAAATACAAAATAACTGTACCCAAAGAATTGGAAGAAGATGGATTACCAGAAATATAAAGCGCAAGTACGGTTGTTGCTACAAGTGCTTCCAGTGGTAAGTGATGAAAAGGTCTTTGCCTTACACGGAGGAACAGCTATTAATTTGTTTCATTATGATATGCCTCGCCTGTCAGTAGATATAGATTTGACGTATTTGGGGGTGGAAGATAGAGAAACTTCTCTTGAAAACATCAGACAATCATTAGAAAGGATAAAGAATAGGATTGAAAAGAAATATCCAGAAATGGTTGTTGAGCACAAAAAACGAGAATCCAAACTCATGATTACAACCAAAAATGCTTTGGTAAAAGTAGAAGTGAATCAAATTAAAAGAGGATGTTTCGCAAGTCCAGAGCTTGTAGGTTTGTGTGAGAAGGCTCAAGAAGAATTTAACTCGTTTTCTGAAATTCAGGTTGTCGAAATGGGGCATTTGTTTGGAGGAAAAATATGTGCAGCACTTGACCGACAACATCCCAGAGATTTGTTTGATGTTCACAATATATTGAAAACAGAAAAGCTATCCGAACCCATCAAAAAAGGATTTATTTTTTACTTAATCAGCTCTAACAGACCATTTGTTGAGATGTTATTTCCTCAATATCAAGACCAATATTCTGTTTTTGAAAAGCAGTTTAAAGGAATGACAGAACAAAGTTTTACGTATGAAGATTATGAAGCAAATCGATACGCTTTGGTGGAGGATATTCACCAATCTTTAACAGTTGATGATAAACTTTTTTTAATCAGTATTGAAGAATTAAATCCCGATTGGACACTATATGATTTTGAAAAATATCCGGCTGTTCAATGGAAATTACAGAATCTTGAAAAACTGAAAAAGAATAATCCTGAAAAACACGCAAACGGTATACGTTTGCTTAGAGAAAAACTTTTGTAAAAAAAGGAAAATGAACAAACCCAAACTCATTCGCATTACAACTGTTCCAATTTCCTTGAAAATATTATTGAAAGGTCAATTGAAATGGATGTCTTCCTATTTTGAGGTGGTGGGCGTTAGTTCTTCGGGGGAAGAAGTACAAGAAGTAAGAGACCAAGAAGGAATTCGAGTAGAGGAAATTCAAATGAGCCGTCAGATTACGCCTATTCAAGATTTGATTTCCTTAGTGAAAATGATTCGATTTCTGCAAAAAGAAAAACCTCAAATTGTTCATTCGCATACGCCCAAAGCAGGAATCATTGGAATGTTGGCGGCTAAAATTGCGGGAGTTCCCATTCGTATCCATACAGTTGCAGGATTGCCTTTGATGGAAGCTTCTGGAATGAAACGAAAAATTCTCTTATTGGTAGAAAAATTGACCTATTGGTCTGCTACGCAAGTCATTCCCAATTCCAAAGGTTTAGAAGCGTTTATCCTTCAGGAAAATTTGGTTTCTAGTCGTAAAATTCAATTGATCGGAAAGGGATCATCCAATGGAATCGATACCCAGCATTTTGATCCGGAAACCGTATCAGATGATGAGAAACAGAAACTCAGAAAAGAACTCCATTTAAAGGAAGACGATTTTGTATTTGTTTTTGTCGGCCGATTGGTAGCGGATAAGGGAATCCATGAATTGGTCTCCGCTTTTTCTCAACTAAAAATCGAGAATGCGAAACTCTTGTTGGTTGGACCTTTTGAAACTGAATTGGATCCCTTAAGTCTGGATACTATGGAGGAAATAAAAAACAATCCTTCCATTCTTTCTGTGGGATTTCAATCAGACGTTCGTCCGTATTTTGCGATTTCCAATGTTTTGGTTTTCCCAAGTTATCGAGAAGGATTTCCCAATGTGGTCATGCAAGCAGGAGCCATGGGTTTGCCGAGTATAGTGTCTGATATCAATGGTTGTAATGAAATTATCCAAAACGGCGAAAATGGTTGGATAGTTCCCGTAAAGGATGAAAATGCGGTTTATTCTGCCATGAAGGAAATCCTCGAAAATTCTGAATTGTATCATCGTCTTAGGCTCAATGCTCGTGAACGTATTTGCCAAGGATATGAACAAGAAGTGTTTTGGCAGGAACTTTTGAAAGAATATCAAAGGTTGATGAGAGAAAATTCCACCCTTTAGGGTTGGGGAAGGAATTTTCTAGGCATTGAAAATCTCCTCAGAAACTTTCCCCGCCTTCTGAGGTTTGTTGCAAATGAAAATTCCGCCCTTTAGGGTTGGGGAAGGAATTTTCTAAATAAGTTTTCCTATACCAATCCTTTATCCCTTGTCCCTAAAGGGAAGGATTGGCAGATTTCTTTAAATTAAAACTCCACCCTTTAAGCTAATTGAATGTTTTATCAACTAAGTTCTCAAGCTTTTTCCCGTTCCCTTAAAGGAAGAGCTTTAAAGTTGTTCGTGTTGGGAGAAAATTCCACCCTTTAGGGTTGGGGCGAGAATTTTCTAATTAAGTTTTCCTTTACCAATCCTTTATCCCTTGTCCCTAAAGGGAAGGATTGGCAGATTTCTTTAAATTAAAACTCCACCCTTTAAGCTAATTGAATGTTTTATCAACTAAGTTCTCAAGCTTTTTCCCGTTCCCCTAAAGGGTGAGCTTGAAAGTTGTTCGTGATGAAAGAAAATTCCGCCCTTTAGGGTTGGGGAGGGAATTTTCTAATTAAGTTTTCCTTTACCAATCCTTTATCCCTTGTCCCTAAAGGGAAGGATTGGCAGATTTCTTTAAATTAAAACTCCACCCTTTAAGCTAATTGAATGTTTTATCAACTAAGTTCTCAAGCTTTTTCCCGTTCCCCTAAAGGAAGAGCTTTAAAGTTTACTTAACTGGAGAAAATTCCACCCTTTAGGGTTGGGGAAGGAATTTTCTTTATGTATTTTAAATGGCTGGGGAGAGAATTTTCTTTATGTATTTTAAATGGCTGGGGAGGGAATTTTCTTTCGTTTATTCTATGATGTAAAATTATCATGAAACTAGAGCTTAACCCTTAATTTTCAGATAAAATTATTAGTACATTTGTGCGACACTATGTACGTGAATTATCTTAAAGTTTGGTTTGATTTTTTACTAGCATCTCTTGCATTGCTAGTATTGTCACCCATATTTTTAATTATTTTAATCTTATTGTCCATCGCCAATTCGGGATCGCCTTTTTTCACACAAATTCGTCCAGGCAAAAAGGAAAAATTATTTCGCATCATCAAATTCAAAACCATGAACGATGCGCGAAATGCCAATGGTCAGCTTTTACCCGATTCGGAACGTTTGACAGCCATTGGGTCTTTTGTGCGAAAAACTTCTTTGGATGAAATTCCACAATTGTTCAATGTATTGATAGGAGATATGAGTTTGATAGGCCCGAGACCCCTTTTGCCAGAATATTTGCCTTTGTATAACGAACATCAAAAACGTCGTCATGAAGTGAAGCCTGGAATCACAGGTTGGGCACAGGTCAATGGCCGAAACGCAATTTCTTGGCAACAAAAATTTGATTTTGACGTTTGGTATGTAGATCATATCTCATGGAGGTTGGATGTGAAAATACTGGTTCTCACGATTTTAAAAGTAATCAAAAAAGAAGGAATTTCCCAACAAGGGCATGCAACAATAGAAGCTTTCAATGGAAACGATAACTAAACGTGTAATTTATCTTTATGGCGCAAGTGGCCATGGGAAAGTTGTGGCTGAAATTGCCGAAAATTTAGGGTTTGAAACCATTATTTTTTTGGATGATGATGCAAGTCTAGACAAGATTTGGGATTATCCGGTTTTACACGAAATTCCTAAATCAATACCTCATTTGTGTTTAACCTTGGGGAATAATTACACCCGAAAAAAATTAGCCCAAAAATTCTCCCATGAAACTTTTGGAACCTTGATTTCGCCATCTTCAAATATCTCGAAACGTATCAAAATAGGAGCTGGAACTGTAGTAATGTCTGGAGTAAGCATCAATGCCGATGTTCAAATTGGCAGACATTGTATCCTCAATACCAATGCCTCGGTGGATCATGACTGCGAATTGGAAGATTTTGTGCATGTTTCACCCAATGCTTCATTGGCTGGAAATGTTTCTGTGGGGGAAGGAGCTCATATCGGTATTGGCGCAAGCATCATACAAGGAGTTACCATCGGGAAATGGGCAATGATCGGCGCGGGAGCTGTGATCCTTTCAGATGTGCCCGATTTTGCGGTTGTGGTAGGAAATCCTGGTAAAATCATTAAATACCAAAAGAATCCAGAAACCACGATAGAATCTTGATAAATTTGACTGAATAAAACAGATGAACAATAAAAAAATATGGCTTTCATCGCCTCATATGGGCGGAACCGAATTGAATTACATTCATGAAGCTTTTGAGTCCAATTGGGTAGCACCTTTGGGGCCCAATGTAGACGGATTTGAAAAAGACTTGGAAACCTTTTTGGGCCAAGAATCGCATGTGGCGGCTTTGAGTTCAGGAACAGCTGCTTTGCATTTGGCATTGATTTTAGTTGGAGTTCAAGCAGGCGATGAGGTGATTTGTCAGTCCATGACTTTTTCGGCATCTGCCAATCCGATTACCTATTTGGGGGCGAACCCTATTTTTGTCGATAGTGAGGAATTGACATGGAACATTTGTCCGGAATTATTGGAAACCGCCATTCAAGATCGAATCGCAAATGGTAAAAAACCAAAAGCCATCATTGCGGTTCATTTGTATGGGATGCCTTATCAGCATAGCGAAATTCGTGCTATCGCTGACCGATATGAAATTCCCATCATTGAAGATGCAGCAGAAGCTTTGGGAAGTCAATACAAAGGACAAAATTGTGGAACATTGGGCGATATATCCATCCTTTCATTTAATGGAAATAAAATTATCACCACTTCGGGTGGTGGAGCACTCGTTAGTTCACAACAAGAAATTCGAGACAAAGCGGTTTTTTTGGCCACCCAAGCGAGAGATGCAGCGCCTCATTACCAACATTCAGAAATCGGATACAACTACCGTATGTCCAATGTGGTGGCAGGAATCGGGAGAGGACAAATGGAAGTTTTGAATGAAAGAGTTGCAGCAAGAAGAAAAAATTTCGAATTTTACCAAGAATCTCTTGCTCAGCACGTTGAATTCCGTTTTTTACAAGAACCAGAAGGACATTATTCCAATCGATGGTTGAGTTGTTTGTTGACGGAATCGTTTGAACAACGCGAGAGAATTAGACTAAATTTGGAAAAAGAAAATATAGAAACCAGACCTTTGTGGAAACCGATGCATCTACAACCTGTATTTGCGAAATTTCCGCAGTATTCAAATGGTACGAGTGAAAACTTATTTGAAATTGGATTATGTTTACCAAGTGGATCAGATTTAACAACCGAAGATTTAAACAGAGTAATTGAAGGCGTTTAGTTTTTCATATGGAAGTTATTTACTTCGTAAAAACCTCAAAAAAGAAACCCCTAGAAGGTTGGTCTTAGCAATCGACTTATACATCACTTTCAATACTTTTTTGGTTACGTTTTTATTGTTGAAAATCCTTCGAATTGGTCCAGCTACACGATTGTATGATGTCGTTATCCATCATGTGCCACAGGTTTTGTTTTTCAGCTTGGTGGCCTATTTGGCAACTTCGTCCTACAAAGGAATTGTGCGTCATACAGGATTCAAAGATGTGATGAATGTATTCAAGGCCATGATGCTTTTCGTCGTTTTGATGAGTTTGTTCAATTGGCTGATTATATCTGTAGATCCAAATTCTGCTTTTCGAATCAGCAAAGTGGTCATTTTGGTTCACTTCTTATTCAATACCATTGCCCTAATTTTCTTACGAATCTTGTACAAAAGTTTGTACAATTTTTATGTGTTGGGAAATCGATATAGCCGCCGTGTGATGATTTATGGTGCCGGAGATTCTGGGGTGATTACCTACAAAGCCTTGAAAAATGATGAAAAAAGTCGTGTGGCAGTTTTCGGATTTTTGGACGATAAAAAGAAAAAGGTTGGAAAGAAAATCGATGGGATTAAAGTCTACGATCCGAAAACGATTACAGCAGAATTTGTTCAGAAACATCATATTACCGAGATTATCATTTCCATTCAAAACATTAAACCTGAACGATTAAGAGAGATTGTGGACATGTTTACCGATATTCCAGTTTCTCTGAAAATTGTTCCTGCAGTAAGCAGTTGGTTAAAAGGGGATCTGACGGCTCAACAAATCAAAAATATACGCATCGAGGACTTATTGGGTAGAAAGCCCATTGAATTGAACAATACCGAAATTTTGGCAGAAACCAAAGACAAAGTTATTTTGGTAACAGGGGCTGCGGGTTCGATTGGAAGTGAAATTGCACGTCAATTGATGCGTTATCCGGTCAAACAATTGATCATGTTGGATCAATCGGAAACGGCCTTGTTTGATTTGCAGCAAACCACCAAAAAGTATTGCAAGGACAGCTGTGAATTTGTGATGGGAGACATCCGAAACCAAAAACGGATGGAATTGTTGATACGTCATTTTCATCCCGATATCATTTTTCATGCTGCAGCCTACAAACACGTTCCCTTGATGGAAGACAATCCCTATGAATCCATTACCACCAATGTGAAAGGAACCAAAATTTTGGCCGATTTGGCTGTGCAATATCAGGTGGGGAAATTTGTCATGGTTTCAACAGACAAAGCAGTAAATCCTACCAATGTGATGGGAGCGACCAAGCGATTGGCAGAATTGTATGTGACGAATTTGAACCAAACTTCCTCCACCAATTTCATCGTAACAAGATTTGGAAATGTATTGGGTTCCAATGGTTCGGTCATCCCGATTTTTAGAAGACAAATTGAAGAAGGTGGACCGATCACAGTTACGCATCCCGATATCACGCGCTATTTTATGACCATCCCAGAAGCTTGTCAATTGGTTTTGGAGGCAGGTGCCATGGGAAAAGGCGGAGAGGTTTTTGTGTTTGATATGGGCGAATCGGTGAAGATTTTTGATTTAGCGAAAAAAATAATTCGATTAAGTGGTTTGAAATATCCAGATGATATCGACATCCAAATCGTTGGATTGCGTCCGGGTGAAAAGATTTACGAAGAATTATTGGCGCAAAATGAAATGACCATTAAGACGCACCATCCGAAAATCATGATTGCAAAAGTGGATCAATCCAATGATTCATTTTCCACTAAATTCCAAGAATTATTATCGATCGAAATTTCGGAACAACCACGAGAGACCAATTTTCTTTTGGTCAATAAAATCAAGGAAATTCTACCCGAATATTCGCCCAATAATTCGATTTTTTCCACAAATGAATAAATGTTAACAGCAATCAATTTATTTTATATTTGCATAAGATCAAATTCGAACAGATGAGAATGAGCCCCAAAGGTGTTTTGTCTAAACTTACATTGCTTTTTATACTAGCAATCCTTATTACTTCTTGTGTTCCTAGAGAACGCATTGTGTATTTTCAAGGGGATTTAGATGCTGTGAGTGAGGTTGACAGACATGCAGTAAAAATTCAAGCTGATGATTTATTGGAAATTACCGTTTTTGGAAGAAGTGTAGAAGCAACTCGTATTTTTAATCAAGAGGCAAACATTCAAAATCAAAATACTAGGCAAACTTATTTGGTCGATGAAGAAGGAAATATAGAATTTCCGGTTTTGGGCAAAGTGCAATTAGCAGGACTTTCACGAAACGAAGCTATTCAATATATGAAAGGATTGTTGTCCAAAGACATTGTGGATCCTGGAGTTTCAATTGCCATCAAAAATTATCGAATTACCGTTTTGGGAGAAGTAACAAAACCAGGAACCTATCCATTAGAAAATGAGAAAGTAACCATTTTGGAAGCCTTAGGAATGGCGGGAGATATGACCATCAATGGTGTTCGGGAGAATGTTTTGGTCGTTCGTGAGGAAGGAGGTGAGCGGAATTATTACCGCGTGAATTTGGCTTCAAGTGAGGTATTCAATTCGCCTGTTTATTATTTGGCTCAAAATGATGTGGTCTATGTTGAGCCCAATCAAAACAAAATCAATACCTCGAGCAATACCATTCGAAATGTATCCTTTGGGATATCCATTGCTAGTTTCTTGATAACGCTTGTAACACTAATTACCCGTTAAACTTTTCACATGCAGTATAAAGAGCTCAATGGCGATTCTAACTTAAATTCAACTTCCACTCAAAATTTATTGGATGGGGAAGGACAAAGCTCCTTTTCATTTATTGAATTATGGGAAAGATTGATTCGCAATTGGTATTGGTTAGCCTTGGGTCTTATAATAGCTTTAGCTGCTGCACATATTCATCTTCGGTACGCAGAAAATTACTATCGAGCAGAAGCAAAATTATTGTTGAAAGAAGATGCGACCAAATGGAGTTCTGAATTGAGTGCATTGACGGGAAGAGGGCTAGGAAGAGCGGATACCAAACCCGATATTTCGGATCAGATTGAAATCATGCGCTCCAGAAGATTGGTGAGCAAAGTAGTTCAGAATTTGGATTTAAATGTTCGTTATTTTTCGGATGGTCGATTCAAAAAAGGAGAATTTTTTCAGGAGACTACTCCCATCATTGTAAAGGTTTTATCCAAAGATTATGCACCTCTACGATTTGAATTGAAAATGAAATCGGCCAACAAATTTGACATCATTCATAATGAACAAACCTATAATTCTTCACTAGGAAGTCCTATCAAAATTGGGAAAACCGAATTCATGGTATTGCCCAAAGATGGGAAATCTGTCACTACTGGGAGGTCCATTATGGTGGCAATTTTACCGATTGAATCTGCGACAAGCATGTACAAAGGAAAGTTGACGATTGCACCTGTAAACGATGGTTCCGTTTTGAGTGTTTCAATGGTCGATAATTTACCCGATCGTGCCAAAAAAGTAATCGACGAATTGATCAGTCAATACAATGAAGACGCGATCAATGACAAACGATTGATTGGAGAGAAAACAACAAAATTTATTGAAGATCGTTTGGCAAAAGTTTCCGATGATTTACAGTCCAAAGACCGTGATGTAGAAGTGTTCAAAAAGACCAATCATGTCATTGATTTGCAGGCCGAAGGTGGTTTAAGTTTGAATGAAAAGTCAGCCAACCATTCTCAAGTTTTAGCAGAATCGACTCAATTGAGCTTGGTGGATTATATGCAGGATTATTTGAAAACCAATGGTGAAGATTTAGTGCCTGTCAATGTTGGTTTGACCGATGGTGCCATCAACGCCAATGTTTCGAAATACAACGAATTGATTTTGGCCAAAAAAGATATGTTGAAGCATTCTACAGAATCGAGTGAAATTGTTCAAAATCTCAATCAACAAATAGCCGAAATTGGCGCCAACCTAAACACAAGTTTGAACAATTATAAAAAGACTACGCAGATTTCTTTAAACAAGGCTACAGGTGAAAGTGGACGAATTTCTTCAAAAATACAGTCATTCCCAACCCAAGAAAAAGAATTCAAACACATTGCAAGACAACAGCAAATTGTAGAAGCCTTGTATTTGTTCTTGTTGCAAAAAAGAGAAGAAAACGAAATTACCAATTCCGCAACACCATCAGCCATCAAAGTAGTGGATTATGCATATAGCAATTATTCTCCCATTGCTCCCAACCGTCAAACGATCTATTTGGGTGCGGCCGCAGCAGGTTTGATGATTCCTTTGGCAATTCTTTATTTGACGTTCTTGTTGAACAACAAAGTGCAGAGTCGTAAGGACATTGAAAAAACAGGGATTTCCATTATTGGAGATATTCCCAACACCAAAGCAGATGAAATCATTCAAGAAAATGATCGAAGTATTTTGGCAGAATCTTTCCGAATTTTACGAACCAATATCAATTTCTATCTTCCCGAATCTCAAATTGGCGGCAAATCGATTTTCATTACTTCAACGGTGAGTGGAGAAGGAAAGACCTTTGTGGCCTCCAACTTGGCGACCATCTTGGCCACTTCTGAAAAATACAAAGTTTTGTTGGTAGGAGCCGATATTCGTAGTCCACGTTTATTGGAAATGTTGGACAAAGAATACTTGGGAACCAACAAAGGAATTACCCATTTCTTGTCCGATACAGGTCTTCAAATTCAAGATGTGATTACGCATGATGCAAGTTTGAAATTCGATATCATTCATTCAGGTGTTATTGCACCCAATCCATCGGAATTGTTGATGAATGGCCGTTTCAAGGAATTGATTGATGAAGCCAAAAACTTGTATGATTTTGTGATTGTCGATACTGCGCCAGTAAGTTTGGTGACCGATACCCAAATCATTGCCAACCATGCCGACTTGTTCTTGTATGTGATTCGTGCGAATTATTTAGACAAACGATTATTGGAAATGCCTCGTGATTTATACCGTGACAAACGATTGCCCAATATGGCTTTGATCTTAAATGATGTCGGAGCTGGAAAAGGCTATGGATATGGCTATGGTTACGGATATGGATACGGTTATGGTGGCTATGCCGATGCCAAACCAAAAAAATGGAAACGATTTTTACCAGCTAGATTTAGATAAAATTTTACGATATACGAATTACGATATACGAAATACGAATTTTTGACTTTAATCAATTAAAGCCTCCAACTCCCATCTTCTAGCTTCCAACTCCCTAAACCACTTCTGCAACTACAAACGTACTTCCGCCTACATAGATGAAGTCTTCTGGTTTGGCGGCCTTTTTCGCCGCTTCTAAGGCATTTTGAATAGTAGAATAATAACTAGCCTGAAAATCGGATGGAATTTGAGTTTTCAATTCCTCAACGGGAAGTTTTCGTGGAACATCGGGTTCTGAAAAATAATAAAGCGCATTTTTGGGGAAATACTCCAAAATAGATGCAACATCTTTATCATTCACAAATCCCAAGACAAAGTGTAATTTCTGATGAGGTGTTTCTTGAATTTGTCGCATTACTTCTTGAATTCCATGCGGATTATGAGCTGTGTCGGCTACAATCAATGGATTCGTTTGCAAAATATCCCATCGGCCTCGTAAACCAGTATTTTTGATCACATTGGCCAATCCTCTTTGAACTGCTTCCTCTGGAATGTTCATTCCTTGTTTGCGTAATTCCTCTATCGCAGTTAAGACCGTTCGTCTGTTTTTTACCTGATAAATACCTTTCAAATCCGAATTGTATTCAGGATGCTCGGAATCTTCCGCGAAAATTAAATTCGCATTCATTTCCTTCGCTTTGGTTTCAAAAACAGGCAAAGTTTGGGGATGTTTTTCGCCCAAAATCACAGGAATTCCTTCTTTGATAATTCCTGCTTTTTCAAAGGCAATTTCAGCTAAAGTTTCACCCAAAATTCCCGTATGATCCAATCCAATATTGGTAATCACAGACAATTTCGGTGTGATGATATTGGTGGAATCCAATCTGCCACCCAAGCCCGTTTCAATGACCGCAATATCCACTTCATCTTGTGCAAAATAGTCAAAGGCCATTGCAACGGCGACTTCAAAAAAAGATGCTTTGGAAGATTCAATTAATTCATGATGTTTTTCTACAAATTGGACGACAAATTCCTCTGTGCAAATTTCTCCATTGACCCGAATTCGTTCACGGAAATCCTTTAAATGAGGAGAAGTCGTCAAGCCGACTTTGAATCCCGCTTCCTGTAAAATCGATGCCAACATATGCGAAGTGCTTCCTTTGCCATTGGTTCCTGCCACATGAATGCTTGGGAATTTTTGATGAGGATTATCCAATTTTTCTGTCAGGAAAAGGATATTGTCTAAGTTTTTTTTGAAGGCTTTTACACCCGTTCTCTGGAACATCGGGAGTTTTTCATACAACCAGTCAACCGTTTCGGGAAAATTCATGAGATAGTGAAATTAGGCTTCAAATGTAGGATTTCTTAATTGAAATTTCTGCTAAAATTCATCCAACAATTAAACCAGTCGAATGATCTTTTGAAGCACCGGTCACGGATTGGAAAACATTGACTTGATTTTCCAATTTTAACAATCCCATCAAAGCAAAAATCAAAGCTTCTTTGTATTCGATCCGTTGATTTTCGGGCAAAATGATTTCTGTCGTTGTCTTTTTTTGAATAGATGAAATAAGAAATTGATTGTAAGCTCCACCACCTGTTACCAAACAGTTTTCCAATTTATTTTGGTTGAATATTGCTGCAATCTGAACAGCAATATGTTCCGTAAAACTTGCGATTAAATCTTCTGTTGAAAGTTGGGAATTGTTCAAAATCGGATGAATTGTTTCCAAACACCATTCAATTCCCAATGATTTGGGTGGTGCTTGATGATAAAATTCCAATTCATTTAGTTGCAGAACCAATTCGTCTGAAATATTTCCATTTCGAGCAATTTCTCCATTTCGATCATAGTTCTGACCTATTTTTTCTGCCAAATGATTCAAAATGATGTTCACGGGACAGATGTCAAACGCCAATCTCTTTTCATTTCTTCGAAACGAAATATTGGAAAATCCGCCTAGATTTAAACAAGCGTCGTACTGTCCAAATAAAATTTCGTCTCCAATCGGAACCAAAGGTGCTCCTTGTCCGCCTAGTATCACATCTTGAATTCGGAAATTATAAATTGTTTTGATTCCCGTTTTCGCATAAATTCCTGCTCCATTCCCAATTTGAAGCGTATAGAATTCTTTCGGCTTATGAAAAACGGTATGTCCGTGCGAAGCAATGAAATCAAGATCTGAAATTTGATGATTTTGAATGAAGCTAGCCACCATTTCGCCTAAATGAAATCCATAATCCACATCGAGTTTCGTGAGTTGTTCACCTGAAAGATGAATCGAATTTTTCAGTCGATCTTTCCATTCGTCTGAATACTCCAAAGTTTGGGCTTTTAGAATTTTAAATTCCATGGTCGGATAAGAAAATTGGACATAACAAAGATCCAATCCATCCAAGGAAGTTCCTGACATAAGTCCTATGGCAAAAAACGTTTTCATCGATTAAAAGTAAGATATATTCCCTACTTTTGGGAAGCAAATTTAGAATTATGGCAAAAGATATTATTTTCGATTTAATTGAAGACGAAAGAGAAAGACAAACCATCGGTTTGGAGTTGATTGCTTCAGAAAATTACGTAAGTGATAATGTAATGAAAGCAATGGGGTCTATTTTGACGAACAAATACGCAGAAGGCTATCCAGGAAAGCGTTATTATGGTGGTTGTGAAGTGGTCGATCAAATCGAAACTTTGGCCATAGAAAGATTGAAACATTTGTTTAACGCAGAATACGCAAATGTGCAGCCGCATAGTGGTTCTCAAGCCAATGGTTCTGTATATTTAGCTTGTTTGAAACCAGGCGATAAAATCATGGGATTGGATTTGTCTCATGGCGGACACTTGACACATGGTTCTCCTGTAAGTTCTTCGGGAATGTTGTATCAGACTTGTTTTTACGGTGTAGATCGTGAAACCGGAAGAATTGATTATGAAGCAATGCGTCAAACAGCTTTGAAAGAAAAACCGAAAATGATTATTTGTGGAGCTTCGGCTTATTCGCGTGATATTGATTTTGCAAAATTCCGTGAAGTTGCAGACGAAGTAGGAGCATTGTTGTTAGCAGATATTGCGCATCCAGCTGGATTGATTGCAAGAGGAGTTTTGAACGACCCAATGCCGCATTGTCATTTTGTGACTTCTACGACACACAAAACATTACGTGGTCCGAGAGGTGGTGTGATCATGATGGGGAAAGATTTTGAAAATCCTTGGGGTGAAAAAACGCCAAAAGGAGAAATCAAAATGATGTCTCAATTGTTAAATATGGCAGTTTTCCCAGGAATGCAAGGTGGTCCTTTGGAACATGTAATTGCAGCGAAAGCGGTTGCTTTTGAAGAGGCATTGTCAGACGGTTATATGGATTATGTGATTCAAGTAACCAAAAATGCACAAGCTTTGGCCAAAGCAATGATTGCCAATGGATATGATATCGTTTCGGGAGGAACGGACAATCACTTGATGTTGATTGACCTTCGAAACAAAAATATTAACGGGAAAGAAGCCGAAAATGCATTGGTAAAAGCCGATATTACCTGTAACAAAAACATGGTTCCATTTGACGATAAATCTCCGTTTACAACTTCGGGAATTCGTTTGGGAACTGCAGCGATTACCACTCGTGGATTGAAAGAAAACGATATGGAAACAATTGCAAACTTGATTGACGAAGCTTTGATGAACAAAGACAATGATGCTGTTTTGGAAAGTGTTGGCGATAAAGTAATCGAAATGATGGAAGATCGTCCTTTGTTTCAGATGTAATTGAAATACTCAATAGAAATAAAATAGAAAATCTCCTTTTCGTTTGAAAGGGAGATTTTTTTTAACATACTGTAATAGTCCTTTGGATTGGTTTTTGGATTTTTTTTCTAAAATGAAAGAGATGAAAATGAAGAATTTGATCCAGCTATTCGGAGTTTTGCTGATTTTTAGTTTGTTTGGATGTGCGGATAAAGCGAATTTTTCAAGCCATAAATTGAAAGAAAACGAGAAAATCTATTGGGTTGCCGGAACCATGGTGGACTGCATTGGAGTTGGAAAAATGAATTGCATCCAAATTCAAGTTGGAGATAAAATTGAAAAAGGAAATTGGACTTTGTTTTACAATGATATTGATGGATTTGTCTATGAACCAGGCTATATTTATAAACTAATTGTTCGAGAAGAAATCTTGCCAACAGAGAACTTACCTGCCGATGTATCCAATCTCAAAGTCAGTTTGGTAAAGGTTTTGAAAAAGAAACGAGCGATGTAGATTAGGTGATGAAATCCAAATAATTGGAAGGATTTATGACATCAAAATCTGCTTTAGGATAAGCTTTTGAAAACGCGGTTGGAGGTTTAGGATTTTTTTTTGGATTCCATTTGAATTCAAACCCATGAATATGCTCCGTTTTTTCTTCTAGCCAATCCAATTCTTGTTGATCGTAAGTTCTCCAAAAGTAATTTTGGCTTTTTATTTTGTGATACTGTTGTTTTTTAATTCTTTCTGAGGCCAAATAATTTTCCCATAATTCTCCCACATCGTTTCGTTGTTCCAGTCGATTGAAATTTTGAATAAGCGCATTTCTAATTCCATTATCATAGAAATACCAACGACTAGATTTGGTTATTTCTTTTCGAAGATTTCTACTGAATCCATTTAATTTGAACAAGACAAATACCTTCGTTAATAAATCTAAATATCGCTCAACAGTATTTTTTGAAATTTGCAGTTGATTTCCAAGTTCCTGCAAGGAAACTTCTTTGCCTACTTGAAATGCAATTAGTTTTAGCAAATCATAGATTTTTGCAGAATTCTTAATTCCATCATAGATTAAGATGTCCTTCAAAAGATAAGAATTTACAATTTCATATAAATATTCTTCCTTCTCGCTCCAATCCTGATATTGTTCCAATTCGGGATAACCACCAAACAACATTCTTTGTTCTAAATTCTCAACAGTTTGTTTATGGTTTTCAAATTCCTTGAATTCAATTTGTGAAAGTGGAAATAATTCTATCGTGTTCTTTCTGCCGACCAAAGGTTCTCCCAAATTTTGCGTTAAATCAAATGTTGAAGATCCCGTTGCAATTATTTTAATTCCTTGAATTGAATCAACCATAAGTTTTAGGTTAAGTCCTATTTCAGGAATATGTTGAGCTTCATCGATTATTAAATATTCAATTCCACTCAATAATCTTTTGTAATTGGATACGGAACGTTCTTTTAGTAAGTTAGCGTCCAAAACATCTTCTCCATTTAATAACAAAACTTTTTCGGGTTCAATGTTTTCTAAATAAGATTCAATCAATTTTGTTTTTCCGACTCTTCTGGCTCCTATTAATAATAAGACTTTATTTGGCCGAACTTTCCCTTTGAATTCTTTTAAAATTGCTCTTTTATAGTAATTTGCCATGGTTTTAAGTTCTTAAATGGTCAATCAAATATACAATAAAAAATGCAAATTGCGTCAGTTGACTGACTGAATTTATATAAATTGCGTCAGTTGACTGACTGAATTTACGTTAATTGCGTCAGTTGGGTTTTCCAATTTTGCCCAAATGCGTGTCTTGAAATCCAGAATAATATTTCAATCCATAGCCGAAAATTCGGTCCATAGCAGAATGCGCAAATAAAATAATTCCGATCAATTGAAGAACTTCCAATTGACCATATATTCCCACTAAATACAAAGCGATTCCTAGGAATTGGTGATGGAAAAAATTATACGAAATCGCTCCAAATTTGGGCCCAAATGCATATCCGATCATACTTAAATCGGGAAGTAAAAGCAATGCTGGAAATATCCACCAAGCATAAGAAAGTTGAGAAAAAAGGAAGATCGATAAGAGAAACAACCCCAAACTTTCTAAGGAAACGATTTTTTTCATGATATTCTTTTTGAAATGAGTAGAAAAAGATAGGAATTGTTACAGCCTGCGTGTACGAGAAGCGCTAAAATTCCGTTATTTGTAGATAAATTCAAGACTTGCAATTCAAACAATACATAGTTTTCTTTTTGTTCATTTGTATGGTTTCGTCGATTTGGGCGCAAGTTCCGAATTGGCAAAACACAAATTTCCATCAAGATTCTATTGTAGTAGAAACGGATTCCATCCAATTGAATGCAAGGGTTTTATTGCCCGAAAAGTTTCAAATTCAAGATGAAAACGGATCGATTCTTTCTGAATTGGACTATGATATTGATTTTTCAACAGGTCTTTTGGTCTTCAAAGAATCACACTTGGGCAAAAAAGTCATCGTTTCTTATTTCGTTCACCCCGATTTGCAAATGGCGTCCGTCTTTTCCAAGGATACCGCGCTTATTCGTGCACCGACAGAAGAAAACATTCTTTATTCCTACGCAAGAGAAGGTCGAGAAACGAAGAAACCTTTTGACGGCCTCAATAGTCGCGGTTCTTTGGTTCGAGGAATTCGTTTTGGAAACAATCAAAGCGCCTCTGTTCAGTCATCTTTGGATTTGCAGTTAACAGGTCAATTAACCGAAGAAATCGGGATCAATGCAGTGATTTCGGACAACAATGTTCCGATTCAGGCAGATGGTTATACCCAACAATTGCAAGAATTTGACAAGGTGTATGTGGAATTGTTCAATAAAAATTCCAGAGTTCGTGCGGGACATATTGATTTGATTCAAGAGCGAGATTTCTTTGGGAATTTCAATCAGAAAGTAACGGGTTTGCAAGTAGGAACGGAATTGGCGCATGGCAATGATTCCAAAACCCGAATTCAAGTGGCAGGAAGTACGACGCGTGGAGAATTTGCTACAAAAAAATTCAATGGACAAAACGGAAACCAAGGTCCCTACCGACTTTCTGGAAATAACAACGAATTGTACATCATCATCGTTTCGGGAAGTGAACGCGTCTATGTAGACGGTTTGCTGATGACGCGTGGCGAAGACCAAGATTATGTCATCAATTATAATACGGGCGAATTGACCTTTACTAGCAATCGATTGATGACCGATAATTCACGGATTACGGTGGAATATTTGTACGCCAACCGCAGTTATTCGCAGTTTTTGGTTTATGGAGGAATTGAACACGAATCCGAACGATTTCGAATTGCAGGTCATGTGTATTCCAATGGGGATTCCAAAAACAATCCGTTGAACGATAATTTGAGCGATGCCGACAAACAAATCTTGTCAGAAGCGGGCAATGATGCAACTCAAATGTTCAATACCACAGCGGTTCCGACGGCTTATGATCCTGACAAAAATTTGTATCGAAAAATTGAAATAGATGGTGTGGAAGTATTTGAATTTTCCGACGATCCAGAAGAAGAGTTGTATCAGGTTACTTTTACATTTATGGGAGCGAACAAAGGAAATTACATCCAATCAAATGTCGAAATCAATGGCAAGATTTTTCAATATGTTCCGCCTATCAATGGAATTCCACAAGGGAATTATGAACCGATTCGACAATTGGTTCCGCCGAAACGACTGCAAGTGTATACCTTAAATTCAGATTATAAATTCAAAAACCAAAAGGGATTGATTGGAATCGATTTAGGGATGAGCAATGAGGATTTGAATTTATTTTCGGATTTGGATGACGAAAAAAATCTAGGATTTGCAGGTCGATTGTATGGAAATCGAAGATTTGATTGGACCAATTGGCGTTTGAATCCCAATTTTGAATTCACCTACATTCAAAAGAATTTCAACTCGATTCAACGATTGAGAACGGTTGAATTTACTCGAGATTTCAACTTGGATCAGGAATTATCTGACGCCGATCAAACTTATTTGAAAGTTGGATTGGAAACGGCTTATCAGGATTCTCTACGATTGAATTACCAATTGCATTATTTGCAAAATAAAGGTCAATACAGAGGGATTAAAAACGATGTTCAAGCGAAATATACATCCGATAAAAATTATGCAGAAGCGAATTTTTCTTTGTTGAATGCAGAAAAAGAAAATATCCTCAATCCATCATTAGATCCAGACAAATCAGAATTTTTACGTTATCAGATATTAGGAAAACGCAAAATAGGAAAATCTTGGTGGGTTGGTGCGCAATATGCGGGTGAGCATAATGAAATCGAAGATCATCTCAATGCTCAGGATGGAAATAATTTGTCGGAATTATCGTTTCGATGGGACGAAATTCAAGCGATGATAGGCGTAGGAGATACGGCGAAACTGCATGCGCAATTGACCTTGTACAATCGTAGAGATGATTCCATCAGAATGGGTTCTATGCAAAGAATTTCTAAATCCAATGGATTTATTTTCTCCTCA
Source organism: Moheibacter stercoris (assembly GCF_040545805.1). NCBI lineage: Bacteria > Pseudomonadati > Bacteroidota > Flavobacteriia > Flavobacteriales > Weeksellaceae > Moheibacter > Moheibacter stercoris. The sequence goes on along the minus strand of NZ_JBEPMO010000001.1, from coordinate 58,475 downwards.
AAATTGATCAACAAAATCGATCATCGTTTGGAATTGACAACGCATTATCGTTCGGTCAATTATGAATTTGAAAACATGCCCAACGAAGATTATATCACGGGAAACATCCGTTGGTACAAGAGTTTCTTGCGAGGAGGTGCTGTGATCAATGCTTTTTATGAATTGGGAAGTGGTGTTGAACCGCAGCGAGAATTTGAATATGTGAAAGTCACAGACGGAACCGGAATTTACAAATGGACCGATTATAACGGTGACGGTTTGGAGCAATTGGACGAATTTGAAATCGCTGAATTTCAGGATCAAGCCAATTACATCCGTGTCTACACCAATACCATGAATTATGTGAAGACCAACAAAAACGGATTTAACTTTTCGGTACGATTGAAACCAAAAGAATTGTTGAATTCTGAAAATAAATTCCTAGGAAGATGGACACTTCAGGGCTCTTTGCAAACCAATAATTCCTTGTTGAAAGAAGGAAAAACCTTGGAATGGAATCCTTTTGTGGACAATGAACAATTGCTGAGCAAGTCGGAGAGTATACGAGGCGGATTGAATTTCAATCAGGGAGGACAATACAAATGGTCGTCGAGCTATACCTATACGCAGCAAAAATCTCAATCTTATATTTTTACGGGTGCTGAAGCTCGTGATTCGAAAAGTCATTTGTTGAATGCGAAATACAAACCTTGGGAGAATTTTTATTTCATTGCAGAAGGAGAAAATGTGTTGACCAATAGCCATTCCGATATGTTTGCAAGCCGAAGATTTACGGTGGATGCTTGGCGAATCAAACCCCAAATTTCCTATCAGATCGAAAGTAAATTCAACGCTTCCTTGAATTATACTTATCAAACCAAAACCAATAAAACGGGAATTGAAAACTTGAATCAATCCAATTTGGGAACGGAAATTCAATGGAATGATGGGGCGAAATCTTCGTTTTTAGGAAGCTTCAATTACATTGACAATACATTCGAAGGAAATGCACAATCGGTTGTTGGAAACCAAATGATGGAAGGATTGAAACCCGGAAATAATTTCGTTTGGCAAGTTTTAATGCAGCGACAATTGAATTCTTACTTAAGTGTGAACATCAGTTACGACGGACGTAAAACGGAGGAACAAAAAGCAATTCATACGGGAAGTGTTCAGATTCAAGCGAGGTTTTGATAAGTTAATCTGCGCTTAAAATGATTCTTGTTCTAACACCCTTTTCCAATTGGTTCAATTCAATCGTAGTAACTCCGCCATGGTAGAACATTTCAATGAAATAGTTATTTTCTTTTCGTTGATAGTCGATGGAGATTAATCCATTCTCATTTATTTCATCTCGTTGATTTTTAGCAGGAACCTTTTGGCGTAAAAATTCTACATCATTCAGGTCTTTTTTATGAAGAAGTTTATCGTAGACTTCATCGATTGTTTTGTTGGGATAAAAACATTCTTCCCCTGTCATCATTTCGCCATGCAATTCCGAACAAAAATTTTCTTCTGAGGTTTCAATGGATGAGTCGGTTGAATTTCCTACTTCATCCATAATTGGAATCTTTTCATTGGATGGTTTTGAAATTATAATCTTTTGGAATGAAGCATTTGCTGGGAATTCCCAAATTCGTTTGGGGATAAATTCGTCGAATTGAATTTGTTCCTTTTTCTTTTTTTCGGACATTTCTTCTAATGTCATGTCGCTCATGGCGCGCGGAGAATAAAAAGACCATTTCCATGAAGGCTTGTGCTTAATGAAGAAGATCTTCCCTTGGAATTCATCGTCTTTGTAAATTCCGCCAAATAATCGAATGATTAAAAACAGAAAGGCTAGAAAAAGGATTAATCCTTTTTTTAACTTGGGTTTCATTTTGTTGTAGGACGCGTATTGCGTTTAATTTTTGGTTGTTACACAATTTGGAGAAGACTTTTGGATTTCATTTGCAATGGATTTTTCTGATCCAGCCAAATCTACTTTTAAATTCTGTGTACACCTTTCCGTTTCTTTTTTCTGTTGCGAATAGCTTTCCGAAGTGATTTTGGTTAAAATAAATCTCGATTTTTGATATTCGATTGAATAGATAACTTGATACTGCCCTCGATCTGGAAAATTGGTGATGATTTCAAAACCATTAGTTGTTGGGTTAATAGAAGAAACTTGATTGCCACCATCCTCTGAAAAATTCTTTGCCTGTAGTGCTAAGTCAAATTCGTTTGAATTTTTAGCTCCAAAAAAAACGTAAAGTTCATCACCTTGATAGGGTAAATGGCTTAAGATTTTGTCGGAAACTCCATCCTTGTTCACATCAAATTCTTTCACCAAAAACTGATTGGTAGCGATTAAATCTTTTAGTTGAAATGAAGGTTTTTTTGTAGTAGAGGCTTGAATTTTTTTCAAATCATCCTCTGAGAATTCTGGCAAATCGAGCTCATTGGAAATAAATTCCAATGGAATGTCTTTTCCCGAATCATTTTGCATCAATTTTTGAGTCGATTCATGATAGGAAAATTCCGATGAGTTCATTTTCGTAGAGGCATAAAATCCTTTAAAAGTCATCTTTTTACCATCAAAATGATAGAGGTAAAAAGAAGGGAACTCTTCGGTAGGCGCGGGGAAAAGGAAATATCCATTGAAATCGGAATCTCCATTGGAAAGAAAATGAATGGATTTTTCTGCGGTAGGTAAATCAATGTCGTAAGTGGAATTGAACTGGATAATAGACCAATTTATCATTTCCTTATTTTCATGATCAATGGCTAGAAATGTTTTATCTTCTAAAAAACGAAATTTTAAAAGTGTTTTTCCATACAGCAAATCCAAACTTTTGACCTCAGAGTTTTCTGAATAATCCGATTTTTTACGATCAAATTTAATTTCTCTGTAAACGTCCTTCATTTCATTTTCTGAAGTAACTGAGGTTAATTCATGTTGAAAATTATCTGTGTAAGTATTTGAATTTCCTCTGCAGGAGGTAAAGAACGTTGCTAAAATCAGGGTATATAAAAAGAAATTTTTCATAAGATTTTAAAAAATATTAGTTGTTGAAAGTTTTTGGGCACCATCGTGCTCATTAATTTTACCTCTATCACTTTCTGTAGTTTGTTGGGTACGTTCAGACTCTGATTGTTCATCGTAATGTTTGTAATTTACGAATAAAGCTGGATTGATGCGATAAGATGTTCCTACACCAAATGAATAGCTACAGAATATTTCAAAATGAAGGTGAGGGGCACAAGTTCCTCCAGCAACCCCAGAGCGACCTGTAGTTCCTAAAATTCTACCCGCGTTTACTTCAGCCCCAAATTCAAATTCTTCAACCGAATCTAAATGAGCGTAGAATAAAAATATATCACCATCTTCAGACCAATTACTACCTTCTTCAATTTCCAACGTGTTTTTGAGTGTATAATCAGTTCGTTTTCTTTTTAAAAATGCCACTGGATCTGAAACTTTAATCGTAATGGTATTTCCATAACCGCTATGCCATCTTCTATTGTAAACTGTACCATTCACGCAAGCATAAATGTTGGATCCAGTTCTGGCAAATAGATCAAGTCCTGAATGTACTCTTCCATTTCTTATGGTATTACCGAATAATCCCCAAATATTACTTTTTCCACCACTTTGCATGAAATTGGTGCTCATAGGGTTGTCAACGGGATCATGCCAGTCTCCAGCATCTTTTTCTTCGCATATAAAGAAAGATAATTTTTTTAATTCTGCTAAATACTCTTCTCTTTCAGCTAAACCATTATCACCACCGTTTATGAGGTAACTAATAACTTTAATGTCATCATTATCGGCCACTAAATTTAAATCGATACTTCCATATCTCGTGACTCTTTGTCCAGAACTATTTACATAATTTGTAGACACTGTAGTTTTGGGATAAGAACGATCACTTAAGTTATAACGTGTTCTAGCAGCTTCTGTTGGTGTCCAATTTGTGCCAACTGATAATTGTTTGCCTTGCTTCCAATACCATCCCGCACTTTCAAAAGCTAAATCTAAATTGGTTGCAACTTTTGTATAATCGGTTTCTATTGTTGTATCACCTTTGTAATGAGCAAATCTTTGATAGGCTTCCCTGTGGGTTAACTGAATAATTCCACGCCCTCTATACGGGTCATAATTTGCTGTGTGTCTGCTATTATATTCTTGGGTTGAATAGAATCGGTCAGTTTCGTGATAACATTCTGCAATGAAAAATACTTTTCTTATACAAGTATTGATATCTGCCTCTTTCATCACTTCATTTAATTTGTTCAAAGTTGCAGTGATTGAGGTGTCACTTGGAGATGCTCCACCTGTATTTCGAGGACTCCAAATGGTTTCAATTTCTAAGTTCTCAGATTCTCTAAGATGCTTTAGAATCGCTTTAAATTCAGATTCTGTAAGATCTCTGTGGCAAGAACAATTTCCTTTTCCAATACGGAAATATTTATTCTCTTCCTTCAAAAATTCTTTATCATAATTATCTTCTTCACCTTCTGCTTTGACTTGAAGAAATAGAAATTCAGGAATAGCTTTAAAAAGTGGAAAAGTTATGGTTTCACCTCGTGCATAGGTTTTGATTTCTAATTTTGCTTCTACATCCTCTTTATACGCTGTTTTTCCGGCTTCGATTTTTGTGTTTCCGAGTTTGCCTCCCTTTGCATTATTGAGAATAATTTCAGCTAATTCTTTCTTATTTTCTTCTGTGATGGTTGTTCCGTTGGCATTATTAAAGGTATAGGTATAGGTACCATCCTCTTTTCCTTTGGCAATTTTATCATGCCATTCTTGTAATTCCACACCAGCCTTTGGTCGTAATTGAACAGGAACTTTGGCCATGCCGTTAGCGAAAGTAGCTTTGAATTCGGTTTTCTCATTTAAATCATCTTCTGCTATTGCTTCTGTAGAATCCATTTGTTCCTCTGTGAGTTCAACTAATTGTAATGTTGCGCCTTCAGAACCTTTCAGTAAACCATCTTTTTCTTTCACAACAATGGTTGCTTCTTTTCCATCAAGCATCACTCCATTGGCGACTAAATACACTTTTTCTTCCAAAGGTGCATTGTCGATTTTTACAAAATCGGGTCCCAAATCATAGGTTTGGATGTTGATGACTTCGTCTGAATTATAAACCTCATTGACAAGGGCTTCTTTAATCAGGTCAATTGTTGTATATCTTTTTTCTTTTTCCAAATCTTTGATGACTTGCTTATCCATGATGGCTTGTGCAATTCTTTGTTTTTGCTCATCATTTCCCGTTCTATTGTTGTCGTGTTGAAACCTATATGGAATTGTTTTCGGATTTGACGTAGTTTGAACTGTATATACTTTTTTGGCAAAATAGGCGGTTGTCAGACCTTCAGTTAAGGATGGTTCAACACTGTTTGGAGTTCTTCCACTATCCTCAGGTGTGTCAGTTCCAATTCCTTCAACTCGTATTGGCTCCTGAATTGCAGGCTCTGGTTCCGACGGAGTAGGAGAGCTTTCGTTTGGTTGGGAAGGAGTTGGAGGATTATTGGACACAGGAGGTGATTGAGGCGTTTCTGAATCAACCATTTCGTTATCCACTTCAATGGTTTGATTGCTATAGGTCGTTTGATTATTTCTTTTGACTACTAAATAATATTCGTGAACACCACCTTCTAGCCACGCAGACATGCCTGATCCTTGTGCTTTTTCCATCATCAATTGCGTTAAATTGATGGGTTCTTGGTTGATCCCTGATTGGGGTACCGATATTTCCTTTTCCCAAAGCAGTGTATTACTGTGTTCGTCATGCCCTGAATCACTCATGGTGTCACGTTCCCACACTTGAAGTTTCAATCTTTCTCCAAACATGTTTTGTGATTTTACTTCCGCATAAATAGTTTGTCCATATTTTGGGTTTTCAGTAATTCTTTTTTTATTTCCGTCAAAAAGTGTCAGAGTTAGAATTTTGGGGTTTCCTGCTAAGGGCGTAATTTTAATTGTTGTTGCACCCGTTAATTCGGGAGAATGTAAATATCCTTCTACCAAAAATTCTTCACCGTATGCTTTTTCTTCAAACGTGAAACTACCTATTGGACCTGTTTTGATGATATTGGTTGAGGTGAAATTCCCATTGCTTCTTTTGCGAAAGAGTTCCCATTTGATATTTGCACCAGAACGTTGTTCAACAGGAGTTCCTGGATGCCATTCCGTTATACTATAAACAGCAGTTTCTCCAATTTTGGGTCTACTAGGTCCTGAAATACGTGCTACACCTTTTTTTGCCATGGTTCAGAGATTTAATATGCATAATTGTTTTCAGTGTCTGTCTCTTGTTGAAATTCCTCAAAATCCATGATAGGATTATGGGATTGCTGTTCGTCAGGATTTGCTTTTGCGACTTGGCTAGCACTAGCTTCACTCTGTTGTCCATGTTTGAAAATGGTAATTTTACCGCCTGTTGTACACATCAATTCCGAAATTTCTGTGACACAACTATTGCCCATAATTTTTACCTTTTCGTAAGTTTTTGTCCATTTTCCAGCGGGAGCATACGTACAAGGTAAATATCCACCACTGGAAGGTTTCAGCTTACATTTGCCAAAAGGTTCGACCAATGGATCAAATTGAAGATCAATTTCGGTCACAGCTAAATAATCCGATTGACCATCGGCATCGTTCCAGTAATTTTTTTGGTGACTTGTCACTTTGAATTTAGGGAATTTGAATCCTTGGTCACATTGGCATTGTCCTTTTTGAACCACAAAGTATTTACCATCATGTTCTGATTCTGTTGCGCGGTTTACTTGTGTATAGGAAGTTGATTCCCCAGTTTTGGAGGTTGAAATGCTATTGGAGTTTGATTGTTTCGAAATTGAATTCTTCGAAGTCGAATCTTCAGAAGTTTGCTGAGATTCCGACATTTGATCTGATTCTTCTGGAATGTATAAAGTGGAGCCTTCAGGAATTTGGGTTCCAATTAATTCCTCTAGAGTGCAATTCGTATTATGAAAAATTTGCAAAGTTTTACCGTCTTTGATTCCATTAAGTTGAGCAATAGAATCAAGCGTATCTCCTTTTTTGACAATATAACGCTTCATTTGTAAGTTTTTTAGGTTTCATTCGGGGGTTAGGCGGTAAAGGTTATATGTTGTTTTTCAATGTTTGAATTTTGATTATAAAAGTTTATTTTTCCTTCTGCAAACAGAAGTTTTAGCGTTTTAGGTTGAAATTTAAATTGAAAGTTTAAATGGGCTGAAATACTAGCAAATTCTGACTCCAATTTCTTTTTTTTGGCCAATTCTCGTTCACTTATTTTTTCTAGACTTTTGGCAGTAAGTGTATATGTAATAAAATTATTTTCATCTTTAAATGTCGATGGTTGAAATTCAAATGGAATATCAAACATTCCTTGTTTTGCATAAAATAGGCTTTGCCAAGTATTGGTTGATTTTAACTTTCCGAAATTAAAAAATAGGGTTTGAAACAATAGAGATGATTTCAGTTGATGCTCCACAAAAGTTTGATTTCTCAGATTTTCTTCCATTTTGGCCAAATAGAATTTTTCGATTGGACCTGTGAATACTTCTGCTAAATCTTTGCGTTTTGCTTTGAATTTATCAATTACATTCAGTTGATAATCCATGATTTCTATAAAATTGCCAGTTGATTCTAGAAGAATTGGTAGAGGTAAAAGACTTTCAAAGGTTTGTATAGATAGATTGCTTATTTTGTCATTGCATGGCCTACGATTCTTTTTAATATTCGATTTTTTAAAATGAACGATATGCTCTTTTGGTTGTGGACTTGTGTAGTCTAAATTTATTTGATAATCAAGTGATATTTCGGGTTGATCTTTTTTCCAAATTTTTTCTTTCACTTGATAAGTTGTTGCAAAAAAATCCTTGTGCAATCGAATTCCAATAGGAATTTTGGAGATTTCTTTTCTTGAATCGACAGCGTTTTTTATATACTCTAGGTTTGGAATAATTACTTGGGTATGGTTCGATAAATTCTGGCCAATTAAATTCTCTAGGGAGCAATACGTATTATGAAAACGCTTTAACTCCTCCTTTGAAATACCAATTGATTTTGCAATGGTTTCCAAAGAATCTCCCTTTTTGATGGTATAAATCGAACGTTGAGGCATTTCAATTTTCTTTAAATGTATACTCTTTGGCGAATGGAAAACTCTTTAAAGGTTCCATGATAACATCTACTGATTTTCCGTTTTTAACTCGTTTGATCTCCCCCGTTTTCGCATTGAACCATACACCTGTAAGATTATATTTTGCTATTTTTAAATTGTAGGAGTAAGGTTCATCTTTAAAAACATAATATTCGCCATAAACTAGATCCAATTTCAACCAAAACGAACTTAAGTTTGGTTGTTCATTGTGAATGAAATTTGCCACCAATTCGGCTGCATCTGGGACAGAATATTTAAAATCTTTTTCTAACTCGCTGAACTCTTGCGTTCTGTAAATTGTTATTATCTCTTGACTATTCACTTTGCATGAAATTAAATTAAACAAACCCATAAAAAGGAGAATATATTTAGTGTATGAATTCATATTTATTTTAGTTAGGATTTCTCGATTCTAAAAGTTCTTGTAAATCTTCTAAAAATTGGTTTCTATCTTGATCTGAAATTTCGTTATATTTTTTTGTCACCTCAATTTTCTTTGTCTTTTGTTCACCACTAGTATGCCTTCCAGATTTTTGCAAAAACTTCAAAAATCCCTTTGGTGTTTGAGTGGTAATCGTTATTGTGTTGACATCCAGTAAATCACTATTGGGAAATAAATCAAAAATGTTTGTGTTTTTACTAAGAGATATTCTAACTGTCGTTGTGCATTGTTCCCCTAAAATAGGAATAATACTATATTTTCCCAAATCATTGTATCGATCGTTCCACCATTTTTTCACACGTTCCTTTTCTGATTCATGAACATGGATGTCTAACAAATAAACTTCTCCTGTAATATTCATGGCGAGCCTACTTGTTGGAGGATAATTAATTTCGTTTGTGACGATAAAATCGTCTAATATTTTGTTTTGTTCGACAATTGTAGGAAAATCATTGTTCAGTAAATTCATCATTTCATCTTTAGTGAAATTTCCTTTTTCGTTCATCGTATCCCACCAAGGTCTACCCTCAGATAGAAAAGGTTTTCCAGGTTGAGGCCCAAAATCATAGTATTCATCATCAATGAAAATACCTGTATGACCTCCAAGTCCTTTTTGATTTAGTTTTCCATCAATTTCCGAATGGGGAAGTTCTATTAATACGGTTAGTGTAGAAGTTTTCTCAGAAACTTTTAGATATTGACTTTTAGAAAGAGGCAGTTCTACTTGATCCTCTTGATACGCACAATCAAAATATAATTCAATTTCAGAACCAGCATCATCTTCTATGTAACGAACTAAATCCTCTGTTAATATAAGGGGAATTACAACCTTGTTGTTAGTAACTTTTTGTGAAACTAACGGAGAATTTGCATCATTTAAATATATGTCAATTTTGTCATCTTTATTGAAAATTCCATCGTAATCATATAGTTGTAATAAGACTTCAGCATTTGGATCTTTAATGTTTTTAGTTTTTATATGAAAATAGACAGTTTGACCTATTGTCGCTTGAATAATGCGTTCATTACCCTCCTTGTCTGAACTCCACCAACCTTCCTCAAAGTAGGAACTATAGGGATCTTCATCTTTTGATGGATTTCCGTGATTCGTTCCTTCTGTGGCTGTAAAAGCACTAACATTTCCCGCTTGGGCTATGAAAGAGTCCGTATATACGTTCCAATTGCCATTGATTTCGCTCAGAAAATCTCCACCTGTAATTCTAGTTATACTACCACCTCCTGATGCCATATTTAAGAGATTTAATGATAAGTTCCTTTTTCACCATTGTTGTTTTGAAAAGTTTTTTGCGCATGGATATTATTATTTTCCATGGAAACGACTTGTCGATTTTTGGACGTTTCTTTCATCTCACTTGCCTTCGATTTGCGTTCACCTTTGGCAATCTCTAAAATATTTGCAGCCAATAAAGTATAATCCATAACAGCTGTTTGAGTAATCATTCCCCCTGCGGCCTCCGTTATATTGGTACCTGCTGTAGAAGAAATACTTTTGGATGCATTCATAATAATATCTGTCGCATTCATTGAAATGGTATTCGGCGCATTGACATTGATATTCCCTTTTCCATCCATCAACCAGGTATTTCCACTTGGATCTTCGATGAAAACCGAACCTTCGGCATCGTTCAAAATCACTTTGGTTCCCGATCGCGTATGAATGACTTTTTTATCATTGCCTGAAGTATGATACCCACTGGATTCTGCTCCATTGTACTGGGTTCCCATCACATAAGGCTTTTCCGCATTTCCACTTTCAAATCCGACCAATACTTCTTCACCGATTTCTGGAACGAAATAAAATCCTTTTCCACCACCCGAATGTGGTTGAATCAAGCGAATCCAAGGCGAAATGGAATTATTTCTCTGTTGCCAAGGAAATTGGACTTGAACACGCCCAATTCCTGCGGGGTCATTGTTATCGACTACTACAGCGGGTTGGGTTTCTGCTATGGGAATGTTGTGTACATTTCCATAGGGTGGAAGTGTACTATCGGCAGTAATTCCTTGAAATTCGTTCGAATAGTTTCCTGCTTCGTCGCAGATATGAATGATATCGGTAATCAGGTATTTTCCATAATTCTGTTCCTGAATTTTCAATACATCCAACGAGTTTACCGAAAATCCTGGATCGACTACTTCTACGACATCACCGACACGAATGGCCGGATGATCGGAATTTCCCGTCAAGGTCAGCAAATCGGAACTTTGACTTAATAGTTGGGTTTCGGTACGTTTGTTCAAATGATCGTCAACCGAACCTTCATTGATCGGATTGTTATACAGCATTTGGGCTTCGGCCGGATAAAACTTTTTGGAATGTTCGTATAAGAATTCGCCCAAAGAATTAGACGAATAATTAACAGAACCCGAACTCACCGATCCATTACTTGCCGCAGAAGGGTCATAGCCCATAAAACTAAAGTTCACGGGTTTGGTGCGCATTTCCAGATTGAAAGAGGAAATATTTTCTCCGTATTTGAGTGTAATGTTTTTTGATTTGGGTTTACCTAAGATCAATTCGCGTCCATTGTAGTAAAACCATAATCCTTTTTTCTGAGCAATTCGAGAAAGAAACTGAAAATCACTTTCCTTGTATTGAACTACAAAAGGATTAACCTCGTCGTTTTCGATTTCAATTTGCGGTTCCAGTCGGTCAGACGGATAACGCGAAATGATTTGTTCGGCAATTTCCTTCACCGATTGATCATTGAAGGACATGGTATCGGGCAATCCTTCCATTTGGAAAGTAGGCGAGAAGCCGTTGATGAGAATTCCACCAGCAGAACCATTGGCACGGATGAGTTTGACTTCGGAGACAATTCCCCGAAACTGAAGTTCATTCCCAGTTCCAAACTGAACGGGTTTGGTGGTGATCAAAACTTTTGCTCCGACATAAGATTTGGCTTTCTCCAAAGCTGAAGAAAGTAAATCGTAGGAGACATGGTGAATAATCGAAAATTTATGGTGACCGTTTACTTTTTGTTCAATCACCAAACGATTGAATTTTAATAGGGGTTGGTTGTCGATCGTTATGTTGGTAACAGTGCTGATTGACATGGGTTTGTTGTTTTTAGGTGTATGTATGTTTAAATCTCAACTGGCCAATTTCGTTTGAAAGAGACACCATTCATAGAAATATTTTTGGCAGAAAGCACTAATTGAATCTGCATAGGGATACTATTGGCATTTAAAAACGTTTCATTGTATCCGATGCAATAAGCTTTTTCAAACTTAAGGTCACGCATTTTGGAAATGGCGTCGCGTCTAAAAAAGATAACTTCACCATCTTTTGTTTCGGTATTGGAAATCATCCAACGAAAGAAATCGGGGCTAGCGGTAGACTCAATGACCAGATTGACAATTCCTCCTTGGGGTTCAGCAGAAGGTTTTCCGCTGTTGTCAATGGACTGATGCAAAGAAAGATTGCATTCTAGGACATTGTAAGATTCTCCGTCTATTTCTAATTTGGCTAAGAAAGACATATGTTTTTAGGATTTTAAGTAAGTGTTTTTTTAAGCAAAATGCCGCTAAAAGGGATGCGAAAAGCAGCTTCTAACGGCATTTGATTTATTATGTAGGTATTTTCTGATTAAAAATAGGTTTTACACCCATTCGTTTTCATAAACACCTGTTCCCATTTCAATCTTACGAGCAGAAATAGTAAAAGTTTCCGTTAGGGGATTACGACCAGAAGCATCAAAGTTTTCTTTGTGTTTAACCAAATATCCTTCTGTGAATTTCAATTCTTTCAAAGTCGCTTCAGAATCGCGTTTGAAGAATTTCACGCTACCGTCTTTTCTTTCGAAGGAATTGGTCATCCATTCGAAAAGCTCGGTATTACCCGTTCCTTCGATCATGACTTCGATTTTTCCACCACGTGTAACCGTAGATGGACGTCCCGTCGCGTCTGTTTCTTGAAACAAACCATAGTTAATGTTAAGGACGTTATATTCTTTACCGGCCACAACCAGTTTTGCTTTAAATGACATAATAATTAGATTTAAAAAGTTAAAATTAGATTATAATTAAATAAACGAAAATGAGAATTATACCCATTCGTTAACGTGTTTTCCAGTACCCAATTCAATGGCACGGGCAGAAATTACAAAGGTTTCGGTCAAAGGATTATCACCTTCCGAGTCGAAATTCTCTTTGTAATTGACAATGTAAGCTTCTTCGAATTTCACTTCTTTTAGAGTAGCTTCGGAGTCGCGTTTAAGGTAGACGATAGATCCATCTTTTCTTTCAAATGAATTGGTCATCCATTCAAAAAGATCGGTTTCACCTGTACCTTCCACTGTAATTTCGATTTTCCCACCTCTTGAAATGGTCGATGGGCGACCTGTTGCGTCAGTCTCTTGTTTGAGTCCGTAATGAACGTGAAGAATATTACGTTCCTTACCAGCAACTTTGAATTTTGCTTTAAATGACATGTTAGTAAAAGTTTTAAGGTTAATAAATAAAAATACCTAGTAAATAATAAATAATATCTTTTGTGAAGATAGAAAAACTGAATGAGAAATCCCAGTAAATGAATGTTAAAAAATTATTAATCAAGTGGTTGGGCGTTGTTTTTTCTAATAAATTAAACGACAAAAAAATTTAGTATCAATTTATTATTCGACTAATCGGTTATTTTATCAAATAAGATTATTTAACTTATTTCCCAAATTAATTCCCCATCTTTTACGTCAACTTTGATTTTTGAACCTTCTTTTGCTTCCCCAGAAATAATCTTTCTGGAAAGAGGTCGTCTTAATTCGGAACGGATGATTCCTTTTAAAGGTCTTGCACCATAGGTGGCATTGAATCCATTGTCGACTAAAAAAGATTTAGCTTCTTGCGAAATTTCAATGTTCATATCCAATTGTTTCAACAAATCGAACAATTCTTTTTTCAAATGAATCTCAAAAATTCCCGTTGCATTTTCTTTGGTAATAGGCCCAAATGGAATGATTTCGGTTAAACGACCCAAAAATTCAGGTCGGAAATGACCCGCCATAATTTCCATTAATTGATTGGAACTTGGATGGCCGTCACCGTTGGTAATAGAATCTACAATGAATTTCGATCCGATGTTGGATGTAAATAAAATCATTGCGTTTGAGAAATCACCTTCTTTGCCTAATCGGTCATGAAGTTTTCCTTCATCTAATATTTGTAAGAAGACATCAAAAACCGAAGGATGCGCTTTTTCAATTTCATCAAATAATACAATTGAATAGGGTTTTTGTCGAATTTTATTGACAAGTAAACCTCCTTCTTCGTAGCCAACATATCCGGGAGGAGCACCATATAATAAAGCAGCGGAATGTTCTTCTTTGAATTCGGACATATCAAATCGTATGATAGCATTTTCGTCTTGAAAGAGAAAGTCTGCCAATGATTTTGCTAATTCGGTTTTTCCAGTTCCCGTAGGGCCTAAAAAGAAAAAAGACCCTATTGGTTGTCCCGCTTTGCTTAGTCCAGAACGAGATTCCAATACAGCTTCTGTGACAATGTTGATGGCTAAATCTTGTCCAACAACCCGTTTTTGCAAAACTTCTTCCATGTTTTGAAGTCGTTCTTTTTCACCCGATTTCAATTTACCTAAAGGAATTCCCGTTTTTTGAGCTACAATAGCGCCCAAATCAATTGGCTCAATATGTTCTTTTTTGACATTTGCAATTTCAGTTAAGCGAGAAACCAAGGTTTCAATTTCCGAAACATTCATTTCGTTTGTGTCTTCCAGTAATTTTTCTTGCGTCAACAAAAAATGAGCTTTCTTTTTAAGATCTTCCAACAACCACATGGATTCTTGCTGTTGTCTATCTTGCTCCATTAATTTAATGGATTCTAATTTTTCTGAAATCTTATTCTTTTCTTTAAGAAAAGTGTCCCCCGAAGTTTTGATAACCGACATGGTTCTATCGAGTAAATTCAATGCCGATTCGGGCAAACTCTTTTCTTTTAAATAGCGTTTGGAAAGTCTAATTGCTTCGCGTAATGTTTCATCTTCTGCTTCAATTCCGTGATGTTCTTTAAATTTTGTTAGGGAAGATTTTAAAATACGGAAGGTATTGTCATCATTGGGTTCATCGACTTTGATGACTTCAAAAAGATTGGATAAGCCTTCGTCTTTTTCTATTTTTTTCGTGAATTCATCAACTGTCGTGGTAGCAATTAAGGTCAATCCTTTGGATAATTCTGCTTTTAAAATACTGGAAATTCCGGCATTGTCCGAATTTTTATCGAGTAGAACATGAATACCATCTATGACCAAAATGACTTTGGGATAGAATTTTAATTCGGTGATTATTTTTTTCAAACGTTCCTCAATCTCACCTCTATAAGATGCTCCGGCCAATAATGAACCCATGTTCAACTCAAAAACTTCGGTATCCAACAGCCTTTCTGGAACAGAGCGATTGACAATTAAATCAACGAATCCATGGATCAAAGCTGTTTTACCAGTTCCCGGATAACCTTGTATAAGGACATTGGGTTTGGCAAATCGGCAAAGGATTTCTACAATTTCTTTGAGTTCTTTTTCGCGCGCAACAACTTCCCTAGGAATTTTATTGTTTTTGGCAAGAGCCGTTAAATTGGTGCAGTATTTATAGATTAACTTGGCATTGTTTCGTTCGGTTGGAAGATTCAATAGTTCCGAATTTACGGAAGTTGGGTTGACGCGTTCATCTAAAAGTTCCGCTCTCGAAATGGGGAAACTTTTCATTTGGTCAAAATTAAATCCGACGCCAGGCGTTGAAATGGCAATCATAACCGATAATAAATCGATTTCCTCTCTGTCTAAAATATCGCGAATAGCATCGGCTTCCGAAATTACATCGTCAATGTTGATGTGAGGTTCCACATCTTTGGGAACGGGAGTTTTTGGGAATTCATCGATACGAACTTCGGCCCATTCTTCCAAATAATACACATCTTTTCCCATTGCTTCTAGTTCCTTTAAGAGAGATAAATCTCTATGTAAAATGGCTTTCAAAAGGTGTGCAGGTGTATATTCTGCATGTTTGTGATCATGGGCAATTTTGGCAGCTATATCTAAGGCAGATTGTAATTCTTCGCTGAAGATTATTTTGTCGGTTTGCATGTTCTGTTCGTAATTAGGTTTATGGATTTAATCTTCTGTCCAAATCATGAATTTTTTCACTTTGTAATGAATGGTAAAACTCTCAATACAGTTGAAATTATTTTTGTGTAAACGAATGGATTCAATTTTGACATCTTTGCCCGTTACATCATTTAAGAATTCAGAATAAGGAATGATGTCTTTTCCATTTTTCATTACTGGAATGTCTTTGTTTTGACAGAAATATTCTTCTAATTCTTTTTTGTCTTTGGTTTGTTTGATTACATGTTCCAGCGCCAATTTAAATCGTTCGGTAGAAATATCTGGAGCCATCGTTCCATCATTGCTCTGGCGAGTCAACGGAATGTTTTGCACAGCAGCTGGAATTCTACTCTTTGGTGGATTTCCTTCAGGTTTGTCAAAGCTCTCTACAGATCTTTGATACACATAAGCTTGAAGCGTATCTTTTTCTCCGTCATAAGCTTTTTTGGGAACTACATACAAAGTCTTATAGGCTTTATAATCAATTTCGCCATTGATAATAAGCGTTACGACTTTTTTTCCTGGATATTGGAATATATAGGTTGGATATTCGTCTGTTGCGTCTATTTGCCCAGATTCTCCGAAACTCCATTGCCAAGACATGGTTTGATCTGTATAATAATTGTATCGAAAGGTTACGGGTTCGCCCACTTCAATACGATCTGGTCCAACAATGTAAGGAAGTTTGGTGCGGTCAATGATTCTACCTTGATCGGTGATTTCGATTAATTGTTCTTTGTGACAATTTTTATTGATGGTTAAGCGTACGCGATACACTCCCGGTGATTCATATTTGTGCAAAGTACTTTTGCGATAATCTTTGGGTGAACCATCGCCAAAATCCCATTCCCATTCGGTTGCATTTTCGGTATCATTGAAAAATTCCACCACTTCACCGGCGGCAAAATTTTCAGATTTGATAAGCATTTTGGCTTCACCACAATCCATTGCATTTTTTGATCGAAACCAAAAAACAATCAATCCAATGATAATTAAGGTCAAGAATAAGAGTAAAATACGGTAATCAAAGTTGGAAAAGAGGCTATTGTAGGGTGTTTTTTTCTTTTTCATAATCTAAATTCAATAAGTTTTCAGTAAATTTTTTAGTCTTTCATCCAAATTAGATTCTTCTTCACTTTGTATTGAATGTTTATACTCACAATACAATTGTTCTCTTTGTCCCTATTAAGCAGTAAGGTTTCAACTTTGATTTTTTCACCTTTGATTTTTAAACAAAAGTCTGCAAATGTTAAAAGTTCATCATCGTTTTTAATAACAGGAATTTCATATTGATTGCAGATATATTCGCTGAAATCCTCTTTGGTTTTGGATTGTTCTGCGACTTTTAGCAATAAGATTTCAAATTGTTCGCTTGAAATATCGGGAGCCATTTTCTTTTCAATTACAGGTGGCTCCACAAAAGGTATAGGTGTTGGAGCTACTGGTAAATTCATGACGTATTCATCCAAAGGGTCAATTTGCGCTGGACCTGGATCCAATTCAACTGATTGACGAATTCTTTGTCGGTATTGGAAATTATTGACAATGGGTTCTCTTGGTTTGACAAAAATACTTTTGGAGGAAATGTATCGAACATCACCATTGATAATTAAGGAAATTCTTTTTTGGCCCGGAGTCTGAAAAACATAAGTCGGATTTTTTTCAATTTTATCCATTTCCCCAGATTCTCCAAAACTCCATTCCCAAGAAAATACATCTTTGGTTTCATCGGCAAAATAATAATCAAAAGGAATAGGGTCGCCTACTCTTACGACATCTGGCGCGATGATTTCTGGAACCGTTTCGTGCAGAACAATATCATCGATGTCTTTGATCAAAATTTCTTTTTCGGCATAGCAATTCCCATTGATCGTTAAGCGCACGAAATATTTTCCTGGCAATATATAATTATGGATAGGATTGGCTGTTTTGGAAAGGGGAGAACCATCTCCGAAGTCCCATAAATATTCTTTGGCATCTTGGATATTGGTAGAAAACTGAACATTTTCATTTTCTAAGAAATTTTTGGATTGGGCTTCCAATTTTACATTTTCACAATCCACTTGGGTCCACATTCTATAAAGAAGAATGGCAAGCGCAATTAATAGAAATGCTGCAAAAAATAAAACAATACGATAATCAATTTTAGACCAAAAGTTAGTCTCACGATGTTGGTTAGACATAGTTAATAAGTTAGTAAGTTCTGTTAGTACATTAGGTGTCTTTTATACTTTAGGTTTTATAAAAGACTTTATAAACATACAAAAATATACTAAAACCAAATAAAAATTTTAATTATATTTGGCATATAAACTTAAAAACCTAATTACTTTGAATAAAAAAATGCCCCCTATCTTGGCGTGCTGTGCCTTATTTTTGGCATGTGGATCGCCTAAATATATAAACGAAGTTCCGTATAAATTTCAATTTGACGAAGCTGCCATCAAAAAAGATTTAGGTTTAAATGATGCAGTAGTTGTTAAGGCAAATGAATATGATGCAAACCTAACGGATCGCGAAATTCAACTAAAAGAAAAATATGCCATCATCTTGAATGTAACGCCAAAAGAGATTCAAAATTATTCTTTTTATGGCTTTATAGATGAATGGATCAATACACCTTATACCCATGAAAAGAACATGAGTAAACAAGGACTTAATATGGTTCCTTTTACTCAAGCATTATACAATCAAGTTTATAAAATAAAACTTCCTGCTGCTTCTGCAGCGGAAATATTCACTTCTCCACTTGTTGAGAAATTTACCGGACGTGCATTTTTGGAGGAAGGAGATTTAATTTTCTTCCGTTATAACAAAGATTTGCCCGTTTCAGACGTTGCCATTTATTTGAGAAACGATAAGATTTTAATGAGCACCCGTAGTTCGGGATTGGCCATTTTCGATTTCAATGATTCGTATTTTCAAACCAGATATATCGCCGCAGGTAGAGTTCAACAAGAAGAGAAAGGTGGAAGTAATTAATTACATACAAGCAAAAATCAACCAATTGCCCTATGACTTACGAGCGGAAGTTGTAGTAGCTTCTATATTGGATGAATTGGATGCCTCACAAGATTTGAATTATTATGTCAATCCGTTGAGTCAATTCAAGAGATCCTATCGGAAAGATATTGTTGGGGCAGATGTCATCGATTTTGAATTTGATGCAAGACAATTTTTAAAAGTAAATCTTTCCAGAGATGGAATTTATGATACGCTTCCAGAAGGAATTTTGCATTATCGTCAATTTCAGCACACCAATGTTTCTGCCGACGAAATGGCAAAACATTACCAAGAAAGAAAAAAGGAAGAAGAAAATGCAAGGTTATTTTTCTTGCCATTTGAAAATGAGTTTTTTGAGCATGCGCTCGATCGTGAAAAACGAGAAAAAAGGTATTTGCTTCAATTGAATGGAGAAAAACCGATGGATTTCTTGTATAATTTTTGGGGAATTAGTCAAAAACTGCCTCAAAGTCTAACAGCGAAATTCATTCGATTGATACCTTATATGTATGAAATTGTCGGGAATTTACCCCTAACTGAAATCTGTCTAAGTTATTTGCTTCATGAGAAAGTAGAAATTCAGATTCATGATTTTAAAGAAATTAATCAACCGACAGAAGCTGTTTTACTAGGCGACAATCAACTAGGAATTGATTTGGTATGTGGAGGCACCTATTTAGACCCAACTATTCCGATGGAAGTCAAAATTGGGCCCATTCACCAATCCAATTTTAAAGATTATTTGCATCAAGGACCTATGCAGCAATTTTTGGAAATATTCTATGAATACATTTTTCCAATGGAAGTAGAAGTGACCACTTTCTTAGAATTAGAACAAGAACAAAAGGAATTTAAACTAGAAGAAAACAATCATCCCATTTTAGGAATCACAACAAGGATTTAGCTATGAGACCGACTTACAGACCCAACTTTAGAGAACTTATCGACCCACAACTATTGATTACGATTGGAATATTACTTATTTTGGGAGTTATCCTTTCGATGTTATTTACCGACAAGGTCAAAGATTTTAAAACCCAATTCAGAAAGAAATACTATGTGTATTTATTTTCATCTATTCTAGTATTTGCCTTAGTGGCCTTTGTTGGACAATCAGAAACGATCAAAAGTTTATCAGGCAAATTATTATTCTTCCAAATTCTGATGTTTCTACTAGGCATTGGACACGCCTTTATATATCGTGCCTATTTAGATATGTTCAAAGTCAACGATAAGATATGGTTGGAACCTGTTTTCTGTTTGATGATTGCAGTCTTTGGATTAATACCGTTTCTATTGGTTTATTCCTATTTCAACAGTGTGACCTATATGTACATTATGATGGGAAGTATGTTGGCTTTTTTGATTCCGACTTTGATTTATGCGACCTTTAGAACGTCCGTTTCCATTCCAGCCAAAGTGTACAAAACTTGGGCTTTTCCACCAGCAGATTTCTTTCCAGAGCCAAAGGATGATGAATTCAGAGATATGGTCGTGATCACCTTTGTGTTTTTGAAGCAACCTGATTCTCCAATCCGAACGGAATTTAGAGCGAAATCGCCTATGCGAATGGATTTCGGACGATTGTTTTATCATTTTGTGCATGATTACAACGATAGAAATCCAGATAGTCCGATTCAATTGACCGACGAAGAAGGAAATTTACAACATTGGGTATTTTATTTAAAACCAAGATGGTATGGTGTGTCTAAATACATCAATCCCGATTTGCCTATGTATATGAATGGGATTGAGGAAGATAGTGTAGTGATTTGCCAAAGAAGTACAGCCCAACAAGAAAATCTTGAAATACAACCAGAAGTAGAATATGTAGGATGATCAAAACCTTAAAAACGAACAATGACAGATAAACAACAATTTCTACCGGTGAATTGGATCGACGGTATGAAAATTAATAAAAACCATTTCCTTGCGATCCAGAATTATTCTCAACAAATGGCTACTTCCATTGGGCAAGTACATTTGACGGAAATAAATTTTGGATTGATTTCCAATCGGCAACAAGGCAATCCGCTAAAGCTGAATTTCTTTGTGGACAACCACAAGATGATCAAAGTTCAGTTAGAGGAATGTCAGGCCATTACGTTGGGAGGAGAACGCATCAATGTTAGTCCTTTGATTGCGCACGCACTCCATCTGGAAGCGGAATACAATTTGAAGTTAGATGAAGATGAATTGAGAAATGGACAAGAGAAAATACTTTTGGTCAACCTAACGGTCAATCCTCATCATCAAATTCCATTTGGCGATCCAGATCCAGAAGAAAATCCACCAAGATATCCCTATTTGGTTCCAGAATATCATTTGAGTATCGTTCCAGAAACCAGAAACAAATCGGGTTATGGTAAAACCCAATTAACGATTGGCAAAATTGTCTGTAATTCGGTAGAAACCTATATGGATGAAACTTATATTCCCGCTTGTACGACGGTGGAAAGTCATCCGAAATTATTGGAATTGCACCAATTCATTATGAAATTTTTGGGCCAATTGGAAATTCATACGGTTCAGATTATTCAGAAAATTCACACCAAAAATCAGAACAATTTATTGTCTTTGATGATTCTGGATTTGTGCAATAAAATGACTGATTATTTAGCGCAAACCATCAATAGTGCGAGGCAAATTTCGCCTTATGAACCGCCTGCTATGATGTTGGACAAAGTGATCGGTTTGGGAAGGATCATGAAAAATTATATCGAAGCAAAATCAGGAACTGGGAAAGAAGAATTATTGAATTATTTTTCGGAATGGTGCAGTATACAACAAGGAGATTTTGATTTGTTGTTCAGTCATTTGATCAACACCGACTACGATCATATAGATATGTATAATTTGATTGAAAAAAACATCAATTTTATACGAACTATCGATGAAATATTTGCTGCTTTAAGCAGATTGGATTATATTGGAAGAAAAAAAGAAACAGGCATATTTGTCAAGGAAAGACAAGAAACCGAAATCGGTATCATGGATTCCAAACCGAAAAGCCGCAAATCATTTTTAGAAGACTAAACAAACTAACAAAACTTACTAGACATTATGGAAGTATTAAACAAACGAGAAAGAACCGTTTCTTTCTTGGTATTTCTAGGTGTATTCATCACCACAGTACTCATCATTTTATTTGCTGTTTATTTTAACTATTATTTGCCTTGGAAGGAAAATGAAGAGTTGCGCAAAGACAATATTGTCATGCGAAACGAATTCAATTTTCAAGAAAAATTTGCCGGTGAAATGGAAACCTTAAAATCAACCATAGATTCTTTGAATGCACCGGGGCAAGATTTCTACTACAATCAGCAAAAGGCTATTTCCATTTTATTGGGAATGCAACAATCGATTCCTTTGAAAGATAGTCTAGTAAGAGACAATATGTACGACAATATTTTGGTGACCAATCGTCAATTGATTGATGCCAAAAAAACCATACAAATGATGGGCGGAAGCCGTGAAGAATTGGATAAACTCCTTGCGCAAATTGATATTTACAAAAAGGAGATTGAAACAATAAAAAGAGACCTAGAGGTCTGTCGACAAATCAACAAAGCAAACTAAAAAACTTATTAAATTATGGCGTCAAATTATGGCATTGGAGGTAACGAAGTAAAATTGGATGCTAATGAAGCGATCCTAGAAATCCCTCAAAACAGAACATTAATCGCTCAAAAATTAACAGGTGATACCCCAATCAGACCAGAATTGGTTCAAGGATTGAACACCATTGAGCAAGTATTTGAGCACTTCAAACCTTCTGTAAAGGTAAATTTTGAAAATGCAGAAGGAGCGATGAAAACAGAAGATTTAAAATTTTCCAACTTAGGCGATTTTGGTGTCAAAGGAATTACCAATCAAAGTAAATTCTTATCCAATTTGGAAACCGAAAAGGACCAATACCAAAAGATCATCAAGCAATTGAAATCCAACAAGATTTTAAAAGCAGCTTTGGACGATCCAGATGCGAAGACAGCTTTATTGGAAACCATTCAAGATCTAATTGCAGAACTTAACACAAGTAAATAATAGAAACCCCCTAATTAAAAATTCCTAAATTATGTCAAAAGAGCAATTACAAGCACAAAATGTTGCAGCCTCTAGTCAAGGAGTAAGAGAAGCAAGTAAACAGAAGGAAAGTGCAGAGAAACTTGCCAAATATGGTGGTTTTGATTTATTGGAAACATCTATTGAAGGGGTTCAGAATATGAATCCTGAGCGTAAAGCACGAAGAAAAATATTCTTGAATGAAGCCGCAAAACAAGGAGAAAGAGAAACACTTTTGAAAACCTTGGAAATGTGGGCTTCTGTTTTGCAATCCGATAATTTGACGGATATGGTTGCGCAAAGTGAAGACAAACGCAAAGTAGCAGAAGAAACTTTGACCAAAAATTTGGCTACTGCAATCGAAGAAACTCGTTTGTTGGAGGAAGCCTATCGTACAGTCGCTTTATTCTATAAAAATACCGAACAAGACAAAGTCAAAAACGTCACCATCATCAATGCCGAATTGGAACAATTACAAGATTTGGACAATACACGTTTCATTGATGCCATCCACCAAGAATTGGTCAACAATTATGACCGTTTAGACTTGAAGAACAACTATGGATTATTGGTGATTCCAGGTTATTTAGGAAACAATGTAGTCATTGAAAAATGGGCAAAAATTGCACACAACAACAAAGTAATGTTGGTAACCGATTTTGCGCATTTAGATGAGCCAGATGATGTGATGGAAATGTTTGATAGCTCTGGATTAACCGGTGGAGATATTTACCGTTCCAATGTTTTGATGACCTGCAACTGGTTAGTGGGACGTGGGAAATTTGATGAAGTAGGAGAAGAGGAAGATTTATATGTTCCACCATCAGCTGCTTTGGCGGGTAAAATTTACAACACCTTAATGTCGCAAGTAACTGCCGGTAAGAAGTTTGGTGGCATCAACGAAGTGGGAGGAGTAAAATTTGATTTGAAGAAAAGTGAAATTGCCAATTTGGAGAATATGGGATTGATCCCAATGGTGAAAGAATACGAAAAGGTGATGGCGTTTTCTGCCAAAACTTTGTTCAACGGAGACAATTTAGGATTGCAAACTTACTCGGTTGTACGTGTTTTTGACTATGTAACCAAAGTATTGATGGATTTCTTGAATCGTCGTGCATTTGAAAATTTCACAGCCAAAACAAGAAAAGAAATTATGACCCAAATCGTTCAATTTTTGGATAGCATTACAGGTCCAGACAAATTGATTGAAAACTTCGAAATCAGAAAATTTGAACAAGATCCGATTCAAAAAGACCGAATTTATTTAGACATCCATATGAAACCATATTTCCCAGCGAAAAATTTTATGATCAAAATGGAAGGTCAAAAAGGAGACGAAGGAACAGATTGGGATACAGAATACGAACAAAAATAAAACTGAAACGATGGACAGGACAGCTATATGTTTCTATTTTGTATTGTTCTTCCTTTCGGGTTTGGCTTTGGGGCAAGAAGAAATTACTTATTCTTCAGCTGAAGCCAAACCTGTAGAGGTGAATTCTTGTCAACGAGTGCACGTGGAGGACAAAGCTTATAACGCATTATCCAAGAAAAGTTTTGCCGTTGCTCAACCTTATTATGCGCGAGCTTTTAACGCCAAAGATGATTTCGTTGCCTTGCAATTAGGAAAAAGAAAAGGTTCAAAGGTCTTTTTATACATCAAATTATTTCGATTCAATGCCTGCATCAAAAACACCGAAACCTTGGAGATTTTGACAGAAAATGGAATTTCTTTTTTCTTTAAAAATAAGTTCAAAGTCAATTGCAATGGTGAAATGGTCGTTGAATTAAGTAAAAAGGATATTGAAAATTTAGCCAATCATAAAATTTCAAGTTTTATGTTGATGAGTTTTCAAAAGGACTACGAATTTCATTTCGATGCGGAATCTTCCCAAAAGTTTGCAGAAGATTTGATGTGTTTAGAGTCGTATAAATTCTAAAAAGAACAATATGCCCTTGCCAGAATTGGGCCTTTCATTATCCATAACCGATAGTGAAGGTTCGCCTATGTACGCAGGAAAAGGACAACGTGAACATATGGGTGAAACCAAAATGTTCAATGAATCCTATACAATTACCATCACGATTTCAGATGAAGTTGTTGGCTCAACGACCATTGATCTATTCAACGATGTGGGAAAGAAATTTTCCATTGATCTGCCTACTTACAAAATGAAATTGACCGATGATAAAACCAATGAGGAAAGTTTGTACACCGTCACACGAGATCGATTGTTGTTAAAAGAACTCCGTGAAAAAGAATCAGTAGGTGGTTTTTCCTTGTTTGGAATCCAATTTTTCAAAAAGAAACAATATGTGTTACCGGCGGTAACATTTGAACCGAAGTTCGAAAAAATGGAAACCTACGAAGTGAGTCGTTATCGGACGCTGAAAGAGGATTATTTGTCTTATCCGCTTAAAAAAGTTGATGGTGAAACTGGCTATTTGGTAGCGGGAAAAGTTCCTCAATCTTTATTTGAAACGGAAGAACCCAATCAATTTTTTTGTGTACTCGATTCGCAAGATGGCAAAACCTTTATTGGAGATATTTTGTACCGAGAAAAATTCATCAAAATCACGCCAAAAGTTATTGTAAACGTACTCAAACGTGAAAAGAAAATCAAAGAAGTAGAACTATCTGAAAAAGGTGTAACCTCTCTAATTTATATCTAATGAAAGGCGCTTATTATTCATCACCCATTTTGTTTGAAGAGTTGATTTCGAAGAAGGAATTGCAAAAAACCAATATTGAAAATTCCATTGCGCAACACATCAATTTGATCATTACAACTTCATTTGGAGAAGTGAAATTCAACGAAATTTTTGGGTGTAAAATCTGGGATTCAGAATTTGATTTATTGGTTCAACCCAAGATTTTAAAAGAAAATATTAAAAAAGAAATCAAAGAAGCGGTGATGAAATATGAAACTCGATTGGAAGTTCAGGAAGTCACCATAAACATTGATGATACACATTCTATTTCCTACAATCGTGGGAAACGGATCAAACGAAAAGTCAATGTAATCATCAATGGTTCGGTCCGATTGACCAATCGACCATTCAAATTTTATAGTCATTTTTTCATAGGACCCTTGTCTTATGCCTAAGCAAAACATATGCAGTCAAAGGAAAGAATTAAAGATAGAGTTTTAAAAAGAGCAGCGAGATTATGGGGTTATACGGATAGTGAATTTGAAACGTCCTTTGATCCCTTAGTGGGTTTGTTATTGGACGCGATTTCGTCTGAATTGGAAAAGCTTTCTGCAGAAATTCACGGTTCGGAATCCAGAATCATCGAACGTATGCTCGAAGTGATGAGTCCTGCTTCCAATGCAGGTTCTATTCCTTCGATGGCGATTATTCATTCGACTCCATCTGAAAATAATTTCAAGTTGAGGTTGAAAAACCAATTGTATTGCAAGAAAAATATTCCCAACGTTTACAATCCGCAGAATTCTATAACCAAAGAAATCTTTTTTGGACCAACGGCAGAATTCATTTTGTCCTCAGCCGAAATTAGTCATTTGGCATTGGACAATCTTATGTATTCCATCCCTCGTTCATCCTATAAAGAGATTTACCACAAATCAGAAAATAGAGTTCAAAATGCGCATTTGTGGTTGGGTTTGAGTCAAATTAATCCAGGAACAACCTTGAAGAAGTTGATGTTTTATACAGACATCAAAGAAAATCACCAAAAGGAATTCTTCTATCATTATTTGAAGCAAGCCAAATTTTATTTAGGCGAAAAGCAAATTCCTTTTGAAATCGGATTCAATGTGCCAACTTCCCAATTGGACATTGATTCGATTATCACCAAAAATTACAATCGAATTGAACAAATTTACCGTGAAGTCAATCGAAATTACCACGATCGTTTTTTGCATTTCACCCAAGATATCGTTGTTCATCCAGAAGATTTTCAGGTTCCAGAGGAATTAATTCGAGTCTTTGGATCCGATAAACTCAATAATTTAAAAGATGTTGTTTGGTTGCGTGTGGAATTTCCTGAAGCCATGCGAAACGAAGTCTTGGAAACGGCTAACTTTTCTTTGAATTGTTATCCGGTTATCAACAAAAAGCTATTAACGGCCAATCAAGCTGCAGATCCTTTTATCAATTACATTCCTATGATTTCTTCAGATCATTTTCTGGATGTTGATAAAATCAGAGATTCAGAAGGTTATTCCTATCATATCAAAGATTTCTCAAGAGAAAGTTTGGAGTCTGGAAATGCAACTTTGCGAAGCAATGGTGTGATGCGTTTTGATGAACGAAATGCTTCGGAATTGATTCAATATCTCTTGGAATTATTAAAGGATGAAAGTGCTTCTTTTTCGGTTATCGGTGGAGATTTCATCAAGAAAACAATTGAAGAAGTCAACCAATTGATTGCGATTTTGGAGCAACAAACCAAAGAGAAATTATTCATCAAATCGAGTTCACCTTATGTGATTGTGAAACCCAAGGATAAAACTGGAACGGGTAATGATACTTTGTATGTCCACTTCTGGTCCACTTGTGGAGAAGATGCCAATGGATTGAAACCTGGAACCAAAGTTTTGCCACCTTCGGGAACTGATTTCATTCCCAATTCGGCCTATTTGGTTACCTCTTCGGTGGGTGGACGAACGAGATTGTCGATTCAGGAAAAAATTAATTCCTATCGATCTTCCCTTTTGTCACACGGTAGAATTGTTACAATAGCCGATATCAAAGCTTTTACTTTGGACCATTTCCGAAATTTAATTTCGCAAGTGGAAGTGAAAAGAGGAACAAAAAAAGAAGTCGCTCAAAAATCGGGTTTCACGCGAACAATAGATGTTTACATCAGCAAAAATGTCCAAAATGACCAAGAATTATTGGAGTCCGAATGGGAATATTTGTGTGAAAGCTACAAGCAGAAATTAATGCATGCTTCTTCTAATGTTTATCCGTATCGATTGTATTTTGAGGGAATGGAAATTTGATGAGTTTTGATTGGAATCATATCAAATTAGGCAAATTGACGTTTGCGATGCAAAAATGGCAAATGGTCAAAGTATTTTTGGTTTCTCGAAAATTGTCCATTCAAACTCCAGAAACGAAGAAAGAATTTCAATTTGATTTTGATTATCATTTGAAACACAATGGATTTCACGAAATGCATCATTTGGTGGAAGTTACCAGAAAAAATTTTCGCATCAATGGAAATCCGCCCGATTTATTGATTGCAAAATTGACCGAAAAACTTCAGCGTAGCCTTTATCCTATAACAATGAAAATTGATCCATTTGGTCGATGGGTTGGGGTTAGCAATTTTGACGAAATTAAATCGAATTATACGAAAGGAAAACTTGAAATTCAAAAAGTACACGAAGGTCCTGGATTGGAAAATCTGATGGAGTCTATGGAAAATTATTTGGAGACAGAAGAAAAATTTCTTCATCAAATGATGCAAGACTCAACTTTGTTTGGACTTTTTTTGCCGGTTCATCGTTTTTATGGAATTATGGATAAAATCGAGAAAGACGAATTTTCATTTCCAATTCTAACGAAAGGATTTCTTGATTTCAAAGGAGATTTGATTTATACTAAAAAGGATAATACAATGGATTCACTTTTTGAGGGAAAACTAATTTGGAACCAAAATTCATTGAAGCAGTTACAAGAATATTTTGGAATTTCTTCTGAACCAAATATTCAAGGCAAATTGGTTTATAAAAGAAAGACAAATCTTTATCCGTTTACCTCACAAAACATAGAAATCTTTTTAGAAAATAATGGATCAAGGATTTATCAAGAATCTATTTCTTATCAGTTTTTACATATTGAAAATTAGGCTGTTAAAATTTGAAAAAATATTCCTTTTTCTAATAAAATAGTTTAAATTTGAGAGTATTGAACCTATTTTTTGCTAATTATTAGCTATATACTTACTTAAACTAAACTTACTATGGATGTGAATGTCCCAACTCGTCACGTCATACAAAATGGAGAAACCCTAAGCTCCATTTCCCAGAAATACGGATTTTCAGAATCGGAAATTCGCAATTTCCACAATCAAAATGCGCCTTTAAAAGATTTAATCGGAACGACTGATAATTTCACCAATAATGGTCAGTTAACCTATATCCTCATTCCCCCTAAAGAAGAAACATCGGACGTGGATTCGTATGAAGCTACACAAGCAGATGAAACGGCAAAAGAATCAACACAAGAAAATCAAAGCTCTGAAGAGCAAACAGAGGAACAACAGGATGAGCCAAGCAAAGGACAAGCCTCTGAGCACGATCAGAAATATGTGGTCATTCAAAAAGGATATTGCGTTTGTGATCAAAGTGTTCCGCCCAATATGGTTCCGGTGCAGTTTAAAGTGGATAGTCACAAACTTCAACACGCCAATGGAGATACAGCTGAACATTTAATTGTGACCGAAGAAGATGTTTTTTTTCAGAAACAGGCTCAGCCATTTGGATCGCAATGTTTAAAACAACCCAATGGGCCGAATTATTTGCCTTGTAGCTATACTCCAGCAGGGAAATGGCAGAAGACCTATTCTAAAATTCAGGTAGAGGAGAAGGCAGTTTTAACAGAATTGTCCGAATTGCAATGTTCTTTTCTTGGTAAGATTACTGTATTTCAACACGGGCAAACCCAAAAAGTAACCAATGCACACTTTGGAAATGTGGAGGAAGAAGAGCTTTGGGCAATTTCCCCGATTGCCGCAAAACCTGAACTTGAAACCCCTAAAGTAAAAAGTATAAAGGCTAAGACAGCAGAATCAAAAGCTGAAAACAGCAGCAGTACAAAGTCCAAACCCATCGGCAAAAATGAGAAATTAGACAATCGGGCGGACGGAGTTGCCGAACTTACCGTAAAATTAGGCGAACAAGTACAATTTGAAGTAAAGGACTGGTACAATCCCACCAAGGCAAACAAAAGTCTTACTTCGTGGGAAGTGCTGCACAGCGGAAACGAAAGCCCCGACTGGAATGATACCGTACTGATGAAATACGAAGAATTTGGTTCAACACTTCAAAGGGATTTTGACTCGCTTGGAAATTTCAGGGTGTATGCTTACGGAAATGAAGAAACAAAAAGAGACAACCGTTGCGCCATAGACGTAAATGTAGTGATCAACGAATTGAAAGGTATAAAAGCGGCAGGGGACAATGTTTCCGGTGGGTTGATACGCAAAGGATTTCCGGTCAATTTCCAGCCCGATTTTAAATTTACCCCTTCACAGGAGGAACTGCAACGAGTGGAAATGGGCGTGAAAGACAATGCCGGAAACATAGTAGATAGCCAGTTCTCCTCCGAAACAGGATTGGTATTCACGCCGGAAAACGCCATCAAATACAACGTCTGGATTCGTTACACCAATGATTTAGGAGAAATAAAAAGCGACTCTAAAACCTTTGAAGCCAAACCCAATGTGGTAGATGCCATACAGGCAAGCCCTGCACAGGCGGTTTACCGCCCGGGAAGCACCATCACCTTTACCGTCAGTAAAATGCGGTTCTCACCGTTGGACGATGACCCGGACTACAGTAAAATCAAATGGAAAGTAGGCAATGTCACTTCTCCCACTACGGGTAAAACCCTGACACATACATTCAACGAAGAAGGAACCAAAGTAGTGGAAGCCTTTATGAATGCTGCAGACGGAAAGGGAGATGACAGTTACAAAGTGACGATATCCCGAAACAAAGTCAAAACCATAAAAGGCGGAAATACCGTAAACTGGATTGTGGGCAAATGGTACACGGTGGAAGTGGAAACCCTGATGCCTTTTGATCCCGATAAAGGAGACAAACTGACATGGAAATCAGAATTACCAGGTCATTTCGAAATCAAAGAAGCCATCGGAAACAAAGTACAGATACGGGCAATAAAAACCATTTTGGCTCCGCTTCCGGGTATTACGGCAAATATGGGAGACAGTGTTGCCATGTTAATGGTCGGCGCCAATCTTGCCGAGATCAAAAGGTGGTGTATTACAGATAGAGATTTGGATTTCAAAAGTGATGCAGGTTGGGGAGAAGAACTTTATGCAATAGTAGAAACGAGCCCAATTTTAGCAGGAGAAAAAATACATTTGCACCTGCTGGAAAATGACAAAATGGGATCTGACTATATCAAAGATTTGGGAGAGGTAGAGTTTGATGAGAAAGGAATTGCCAAGGCAAAATTTACTACAGACGGAATCAAAGGGGAATTAGATAAACTATACTTTGAGCGGGGTAAATATTCACTATTCTTCGCAGCAGAGTTCAAAGAAGGAAGCATACAGTATGCAGATGTTTCCAGAAAGAATCGGGGCGGTAAGGATACAGTTTATCCGGCAACCACGGTAAGCCATAGTGAGCTGGAAAAAGGAAAGTTTACCTACATAGACAGTAAAAAGGACATCACAAGCGTCCGCTTCCTGAAACCCAACGGCAAAGATGCGTATGAAGTGATAAAGTACGGAGAATCCATTACACTGAAAGTCCAAACAAGGAATTTGGAAGGGACAAAATTGAAATTGACAATCCTTCGAAATAAATTCGGGAACGGACTGGACAAATTTCCACAAAACACACAAGTCACGGTAAAAGATGAAAAAGCTGAATGGACAATCAACACCACAACTTTAAAGAACGAAATCAAAAAAGAAGACTGGACAAAAGTAGCGTTTTGGCAAGTCGAAATAGAAGAAGCATATGGAGATAAAGTCAACTATCCAAAAGAAAATGCACGCTTAAAAAATGGTGAAATTGATTGGACTAAATTAATGACTTATCAATCCTTAAAATTAAGTGACAATGCTGTTATAAGTGAACTTGCAAAAACCAATGCACCATTGGTGGTTGGGGTGCCGTTGGAGCCGACACAACATACACACGAAGATGGAAAATGTCCTAGGTGTGAGGAGGAAATAACGGAAGAACAAATAAAAAAAGTTTATGGTGGAGCAACCGATGAAAATTTGATTAAAGAAATAACAAAAGCACTAAACAAACATAGAAATAAATTAGGATTAGATACCTGTGCTCGAAAAGCACATTTCTTCGCTCAATCGAGAGAAGAAGCGGGGTCAACTTTAGAACCTGGAGTTATAGGAGAGTCATTTAATTACTATAAATACAATTTAGTTAAAGTTCCCTTAAAAGCCTTTGAAACAGAAGAAGGTAAAAGAATCGCCGAAACTTATGGTAGACAAAATGTAGCTTCTACGCCTGCAGTTTCTGAAGCTAACCAAATAATATTAGCCAATTTTGCCTATGGTTCTCAACACACAACAGGTAAAAATTTTAAAAATTCAGGAAATGACGGATGGAATTTTAGAGGACGTGGATTATTGCAAATTACAGGTAGAAGTAATTATAAAGATATTCAAGAAAAAATTGACAGATTAGTTCCAAATTCTGGAGTAGAAGTCTACAAAAGGTTTGACAGCCCTAATAGAGCCATAAGTAGGGCAGATGGTAAAATGTTAGCAGAAGAAGCTGTACTTACAGGTATGGTAGAATGGGTACATAAAGGTATGCATATTATAGCTGATCAGACAGGAATAGAATCTGATAATGATGTACTGAATAAAATTATTGATAAATTAAATAAATATACAACGTCAAGAGAAGAAAGACATAAACATTTTCAAAAGACAAAACATATTTTTAGAGTTGATGAATGTAATAAATTAAAATCTTCAAAAGAAGATAATGGTAAATGGAGATTTCCTATAGATAATCCAATGCTATGTTTATATTCTGAAGGAGGATATGAAAAACCTTGGCATGGTTCATTTGGTGAAAATATAAGAGATAATGTTAGTAATCATGCAGGAGTTGATTTACTTGCTGAACCAGGTACACCTATATATGCTTGCTTTAATGGAGTTATTCAAAGGGTTTATACTTCTACATCTTTAGCGGGAAGGACCATTGTTGTAAAAGTTACAGATAAGGAAACATTCAATAGCTTAAAAAGAGATTATGATCCCATTTATAAAAATAAAGGTGAAATTATTAGCAAAGGATTTGATTCTAATAAAGATGTGTTTTTAGTTTTTATGCATCTAAGTAAAATTGGAGAATATAAAGATGGTGATATTGTGAAGTATAATGATGTTATTGGATATACTGGAGTTTCAGGAAAAAATGGAGTTAATTTTTCTACTTATAATCCACATTTACATTTCGAGATCAACAATGTTGGTAGTCAATCAGGAATAAATGGTAAATGTAACCCAATGGTTTATTTTAACTTCAAAACAGAAAATGAAATGACAGAAAATGATAAAAAAATACAATTAGAAATAAAAAATAAAGGAAATATATGGTAATAAGATTTTGTATAAATATATTATTTATTGTTACTCTACTTTCTTGTAAAGATACAGTTGCAAAAAAAATAAATAACAAAAGTGAAAACTCTCAAGTAAATGAAATACTTGAATTTGTAAATTATAATGAAAGAAAAAGTGAAAATGGTATAAATATCTTTTATTACGAAAATTCTTTAATTACTATAGATTATGATAGACATACAATTTTAGGTCTTAAAAATAACGAAGAACTAAATTTATATGAAATAATAGATTTTGATTTGGATTTAGGAGAATTAAATTTATTAAAATTTAGAAAAAATTCTACCGTATTATATTTAATAGAATTAGATAATTTCACACAAAGAGATTATAAAGTTATTTTATATTATAATAATATTTTATATAACCTTGGTGAATTCAGTTATTCGTTCATTGAACAAAAAGTTACAGAAAATACAAATTTGAAATTTGAAGTTGAGATTAATAATAATAATCTTTTTATCTCTGAAATTAACAAAACAGGAAATCTATTTGAAAGTCATGAATTTATAAACTCAGAAAAATTAAACGTAAAAAAAAGTTACAAAGATTATTATAACTATCTTATAGAAAAAGATGAAAATAAAATACCTAACAGTGCTGGTAGTATTGGGGATCCTGAGTATGTTGCTAAATACATCATATTTACAAAAGATGCTAATGGCATTTTACAAATCAATAAAGAATATTTAAAATACATTCAACAAAATACTTCTGCAAAACAAAATCAATACGTTTTGGCATTAGAAAAATATGTAACCCATGAAATAATAAAATATTTCAATAACGAGAGTACTTGGACAGAAGAAGAATTGATCAAAATTATAGCTTATGCATCAAATACTACCGATCCATTATTTAAAAAATTATGGACTAAATCACCTGAAAATTGGAATGATGGAATGTGGGGCAATATTTTAGGATTTTGTTACCTAGCGTATAATGAACAATTATGGAACAAAATGGTAAATCAATTCGAACAGGAAAATTATTATAATTTACCTCACTTAAAAGAAATGGTTCATTATGCAGAACAATTTGATAAATTCGGTCCGCCTGATTTAATTGAAAACTAATTAGTTTTATTTGGTGAGTTATATAATATAGGATATCAAAGATTAGGGCGAAATCAGTTTTGATGGAAAAGGTATTGCCAAAGCGAAATTTTCGACCAATGAAATCCAAACCGAACTTAATAAGTTAAATCTAGAAAGAGGGAATTACGAAATGTATTTTGCTGCTGAATTCAAAGATGGAGCGATTCAATTTGCAGATATTTCCCGTAAGAAAAGAGGAGGTAAAGATACCATCTATCCTTCCCAAACAGTTCATTATAAACAACTAGAGAAAGCGAAATTCACCTATATAGACAATAAAAAAGACATCACCAGCGTACGTTTCCTGAAGTCCAATGGCAAAGATGCGTATGAAGTGATAAAGTACGGAGATCCCATAAAAGTCAAGGTACAAACAAGGAATTTGGAAGGGACAAAATTGAAATTGACAATCCTTCGAAATAAATTCGGGAACGGACTGGACAAATTTCCACAAAACACACAAGTCACGGTAAAAGATGAAAAAGCTGAATGGACAATCAACACCACAACTTTAAAGAACCAAATCAAAAAGGAAGACTGGACAAAAGTAGCGTTTTGGCAAGTGGAACTGGAAGAATCAGATGGAGACAAAGTCAAATACCCAAAAGAAAATGCACGCTTAAAAAATGGTGAAATTGATTGGACTAAATTAATGACTTATCAATCCTTAAAATTAAGTGACAATGCTGTTATAAGTGAACTTGCAAAAACCAATGCGCCATTGGTGGTTGGGGTGCCGTTGGAGGTGAAGCAACATACACATACAGACGGAAAGTGTCCAAGATGTGAGGAGAATATTACACTAGATCAAATCAAAAAAATATGTGTAGATGCTAAAGGAAATTGTTTGATTAAAGATGACACAATGATTAAAGCTGCTTTACCTATTCTAAATGAATTTAGAAAAAAAGTAGGAATCAATACTTGTGTTACAAAGGCTCATTTTTTAGCTCAAATTAGTCAAGAATCTAAATTTTTTGAACTTCAGGAAAGATTTAAATATACTAACTCAGAACGCATGCGTGGTTTATTTAAATCTTACTTCAAAGAATTTGGAAGTATAGAGAACCAGCAAAAGGAAGCAAAAAGGTTATCCGATTTATCTCTCAATAAAGACAACTGGCCTGAAGTTGCAAATGCAATTTACGGACCTTCACATCCAATAGGGAAAACCTCAGGTCATAGCAGCACAGATGGTTGGAGATATAGTGGAAAAGGCTTTAAACAAATAACTTGGAAAGACAATTATGATAAATTACAAACTTATGTAAAAAATAATTTTGGAATTGATGTAAACTGGTTAGGTGACAATAATCCATATAAGTTAAAAACTAATCCTAAAGATGCTATCATCTCTGCGCTTGCATATTGGGGAAAGAATAATTTAAGTTCTCTAGCAACAAAAGTAAGTGATGAAGCAGTAAAACAAGTTACAAAGAAAATAAATGATAAACTGGAAGGTCTAGAAGAACGAATGAGATACTTTAAAAAGGCTGTAGAAGTTTTGCAAGTAAATTCTTGTTCTCCAGGGAAATCGTCAACCTATGATGAAAAGGGAACTGTTGTGGTTATTTCAGGAACAGCTTTTAAATATGGTGATGTAAAAGATGGGAAAAATAAACAGTGGGTTGTTTATAAACTCAAAGTTTATAAAAACTTAACCCTTAATACTTATAAAAAGGATAAAAATAATAATAAACTCCCTTCTCCTGATTATGAAGAATTCTTTGCAAGAGATGCTGCAAATAGTAGTACAAGATCTCAAAAAAGATATGGGTCAAGTAATGAGTGCCCTCCAGGTGAGTATTATCTAAACAAAGGGTCAAGAGCTCAAAAGTACCACATTTATATTGCCGATAAAGAAGGCGTTGGGGAGTCTAGCATTAATGGAATTGATGGATGGAGAGGTGGTATAGCTATACATGGGGGATGGCCTTCAGGTGCGGAAGGGTGCATTACATCACATACTTCAAATTATGGTAACAGAAAAAAAAATCAACCTATCAATACGATTGTACAAACTTTGATAAATAACATGCCTGATTTTGACAACAACTCCGATGAAAAACCGGTTCGATTAATTGTTGAAGAACGAAATATTTCAAAGGTAAGTGGAAACTGGTTGGGTGTAATTGAATAAAATTTACAGAATGTATAAATTAATATTAATTGCTGTCTTTATTTCATTGACACATTGTAAAAAAGTTAATGATGAAAATAAAATTTTTAATAAAAACATTATGACAGATTCAATTTCAACAGATTGGATTAAGCCGGATAAAATCACATTTGAAAAAAAAATATTAAATGTTTTTGGAGTTGATATCAATTCTTATAGTGTGAGTCAACAAAAATATTCTGGTCAAGCACCACAGAGAAACAAAGACATCAAAATTTTAATACCTAAATTTGGGTATATAAGTGAATCGGAAGGACATCCTGAGGTTAATTTGACTCAAAGATATATTAGCTGGTTAGACCCTGAAGAGGATTCCATTTCTCTAAAAAATTTAAATAAATATATTTTCTATGATGATAATAATGCTTTTATAAATCTAAAAAATAAAAAATCAGGATATCTATATTATTTATTGATTGATTTTGGGTATACGAAAGATGAAAAGCTTGTAGATTTTGTATTAAATGAAATTGGAACAGACTTTACAAGGGATGAAAAGATGTTCTTTGCTGAAACTGTTTTTATTGGGGCTACAGGCGTATTTGGTAAATATGAATTGAGAAAGGACTTGATTAAAAAATATTATGAAAAATTTTCTTCTTCTGAATTTATGTATTTTAGCCTTGCAGAAAAAATTTTAAATGAAAAAGAAGATAGTGGCTATATTTATGAGGGAAATAGGAGTGAAAACGCAGCATTTCTTTTAGAATATCAATTAGAATATTCCGAGAAGCAATTGGGCTCTTCAGTTTATGGAGGAGTTGACTATGTTTTAAGTAAATTCCCTGAATTCTTAACTGATTTAAGAAATAATAATGCATTTAATTACCCATTATTAAAGTATTATATAGAGAATTTCTTAGAAAGCGAATCTTATTTTATAGAAGATCCTGACGGGTTTACAAATCTTAGAAGCTCAACATCTTCAAGCTCAAATATCATTCAAAAAATTAAGTCTGGAGAAAAAATAGAAGTACAACAAAAAAATGGTGAATGGTGGCTTGTAAAAACAAAAGAAGGTAACACGGGGTACGTGCATAAAAGTAGATTAAAATCTTTAGAATAATAGAGTTTCATACTTGTTGATAAAAACGCAAACAATTTAAGCCGAGGCTCTTTGAAATAAAAAAATAAAAACTTCATTTGCAACTTCTGGAAAAAAGACAAAACGGGAGGTAACTATATCAAGAATCTGGGGGAGGTAGAATTTAATGAAAGTGGAATTGCCAAGGCAAAATTTACTACAGACGGAATCAAAGGGGAATTAGATAAACTATACTTTGAGCGGGGTAAATATTCACTATTCTTCGCAGCAGAGTTCAAAGAAGGAAGCATACAGTATGCAGATGTTTCCAGAAAGAATCGGGGCGGTAAGGATACAGTTTATCCGGCAACCACGGTAAGCCATAGTGAGCTGGAAAAAGGAAAGTTTACCTACATAGACAGTAAAAAGGACATCACAAGCGTCCGCTTCCTCAAACCCAACGGCAAAGATGCGTATGAAGTGATAAAGTACGGAGATCCCATAAAAGTCAAGGTACAAACAAGGAATTTGAATGGGACGAAACTAAAGCTGATTTTGATACGAAATAAATTCGGGAACGGACTGGACAAATTTCCACAAAACACACAAGTCACGGTAAAAGATGAAACAGCTGAATGGACAATCAACACCACAACTTTAAAGAACGAAATCAAAAAAGCAGATTGGACAAAAGTATCCTTTTGGCAAGTCGAAATAGAAGAAGCAGATGGAGATAAAGTCAAATACCCAAAAGAAAATGCACGCTTAAAAAATGGTGAAATAGACAGCAACATCATCATTTCTATTTTTATCCGTGTTAATTATTACAAATTGAATGTAAGTTTGGTGTATTTATTATCTGCGTTTCATTTAGTTTAATAAAAGAATTATTAATAAAGCAATAAATGTAAAATTGTGAACTACTGTTTGTTTTTAAATTTAATATCAAAAAATCATCATTTTTTAATTTAACTAATTCTTTATCTACATAGCTATTGTTCTTAATAACAATTGAATCCTTTTGCCGAGATTGAAAAATAGCTTTAATTTTATTTTGATTGCTGAGATCTAAATTTGAAAAAGCTATTTTATATTTTAGATAAATAATAATCTTATTCTCTGATTTTGGAGAAAAATTAATTTCATGGATTTTAATATCAGATGTCCTATAAAATTTATTATTTACAATAAAATCATTATGAGTCTGATTTTTATTTTGAGTAAAGGACTCGAATTTCATATTTGAATTTAAACTATTTATCAGGTTAAATGATATTGGGGAATATATATATATACTATCTAATTTATTATTGTCAATTGAATAAGGAAAAACAACTTTAGATGTGTCGTAATTATTATCGTAAATCCTTTGTATTTTCACTTGTTTGGAACAAGAAAAAAATAGAAGGCATATTAGAATTTTCATAAAAGCTCTCATTAATCTTGAATTATTATTGTTTCTACTAAAGCTATTTCATCATCTTTATTTTCGTCTTTTATCCATTTATAAATTAAAAAACAATTATATTTACATAGTTATATTCTAATATCTTGAATTTTTCTTCTTCTAGTTTTCTTAAAGTGATAATTTTACCTCTCAATAAATCATTTATAACTGACATTGCTATATCCTCGATAAACCTATAATCTTTAAAATCAGTATTTTTTCGCATATGCAATAAATTTCTAACTTGTGTGAGTCCACTCATTTAATTGTTTTCTAGCAGATGTTGTAAAGATTCTTAAAACAACTCATCAAACTCCCTGAGCATATTTGTGGCTATATATTGTAGAAGAAAAATGTCATTATCTATTATTATTATTATTATTATTCTAAATTTACAGAGGCGGAAAGCACCTGAATTTCTTGGGGATTATCTAAATAATAGTATTTAAAAACTATTTCGTCATTTTTATACTCTTTTAATAAATCATATAGTTTTTTGTTATTTATTATTTTATAAAATGAATTTTCATTACTAAACTTTTGATTTGTTAATTCATTGAAATCTTTAAAATTTATTAGATATAAATATTTAATGTTTACATCTATAGTATCTTTTATATTGATACTATCATTTTTCTCAATATGTCCACTTTTTTCATTATTATTTAAATCTTTATAGTAAGTCAAATGAATTGGTTTAATATTCTTATTTGTGGAAATTAAATAAGATTTAGGAATACTGAAAATAACAGCTAAACTATCCGAGTTGTTTTTTTGTTTTTGTATTTCAATTTGACTATAGTTATCACTTTTAACTTCAATAAAATTAACTATGTCTTGTCCTTTACAACTTACTAAATAAAAAAGTAAAATATAGAATGAATATTTCATAATTATTGAATTATTAGCTTTCGACTAAAAATATATAATCCTATCTTTGATTGTCATATTGTTCTTTTATAAGAATAGAATATCTAGTTTGATTAATTTCCTTTTCTGAATAAAAATCTTCTTGTAATTTTAAATCATCTTCCAAATTAATTTTATCTAATTCAAAATATGTTTTTATTTCTCCCTTTAAAAGTTTTTCAATGGTAATGTGGCACATCTTGTAATAATCTATAATCTTTAAAATCAGTATTTTTTCGCATATGCAATAAATTTCTAACTTGTGTGAGTCCGCTCATTTTAGCATTTTCTAACATGAGTTGTTTTGCTTCCTCATACCATTCATCAAAATCTCTGAGCATATCTGTGGCTATATATTCTAAAACAGTAAAACCTACACTTATCGCTGGGGGCAGAAAAAACATAAAACTTGATAATGAGGGTTTGTTGAACTGATCATTTGAACTCAAAGCAGGAATCATTTCTTTCATATCAGATAACAACATATAGTTGTCAATAAGTTTAGATGCATCTTGTCCTATGCGTATAATTTTATTTTTAGTCTCATAGGCTAAGTAAGTGTCTTTGTCAATTTTGTTTACTTTTCTGAGTTCTTCATCTACAAATATATTTCCTTCTTGTATTTCTATTTTGGAATAGTAAAGATTTTGAATTTCTTCAATATGAAAATGTTTAAATTCTGTTTTTCCGGTACTAATGTCGATTCCTTCTGTGTAAATTGTTTTTTTAACAGCATCGACATCACTCATTTTACTAAAATGTTCTGTAGTTTTTATTTTGAGAATGCCAAATTGTGATCCTATGTTTTTTTCTTTCTGGTTAATTATATAAGAAATGATTTCCCCCTTATGTGAATATATTTCCGGTAATGGGTAATTTCCCTCTTTTACGGCTGGTTTTATAAAAAGAGTTTTCTCAGAAAATCCTACTTCTAGATATTTATTTTTACTCGTAGGTAAATCTATTTTTTCATTCAGATATCTACAAGTTACATATAATTCTATAAATGCCCCTGTGTCATCTGCAATCATCGGATGCAAATTTTCATCCAGGTTTAAAGTTAGGACAGCTTTTCCTTCTTTATCCACCGTCAAATGTGTAAATGGGGTACTCGCTCCAGTTTCTTTGTTTGTGGTTACGATGCCTATTTCATCATACAGTTTTACTGGAAGAAAACCATACATGAGATATACGGTTCCGTCATAATCTTTCATTTGTATAGCTACTTTTCCACCTTCGGGAATTCCTTTGGTTTGTATATGAAATCGAACAGTATTACCTACTCGTGTGCGTGTAATTTCTTTGTCTTGTGTATCAGTCCATTTCCCTTCTATCAGAAATGTATTTTCTTTTACAGGAGGAGACTTTGGATTATTCGTATTGTGAACCCCTCCTTGTACACCATCATTCCTTACCTTTTGTTGAGCTATATAGTCAATTCTTTTTCCATAAATCTCATGAGTTCCTCCGGTTATCTTCGTATACTTTCCGCCTACTATTCTTA
This sequence comes from Moheibacter stercoris, assembly GCF_040545805.1. NCBI lineage: Bacteria > Pseudomonadati > Bacteroidota > Flavobacteriia > Flavobacteriales > Weeksellaceae > Moheibacter > Moheibacter stercoris. The sequence continues at coordinate 17,199 of NZ_JBEPMO010000001.1, read as the reverse complement.
TCTTACTCATAATGATTTTTTAAGTTAATGACCTATACCATACTCACCACTATTATTCGTAACAATAGTTTGAGAATGATTATCAATATTTTTAGATGATTGGAATTGCATATCTTCCTGCGCTATTTCTTGTCTGTTTTGTTTTGACTCGCTGTGAACATCCCCATCAATAATTTCCATGAGTTTTCCTGTAACCATCAAATTGGCATCTCCAGCAACAGAAGTAGTTTTGACCATTCCTACACTTTCAGTATTATTCATGCCGACAGTAGTTGTGAGATTCTCACCCACATTTAAAAACATATTTTTAGCGTTTAAAGTCATCGTCTCTGGTGCTGTAATGTTGATATTACTTCCCGTTGTATCGAGGTGGATTTCATTACCTGATTTATCGGTGATGATAATGCTTTCATCTTCTGTGAACTTCAGAATATGACCGCTTCGGGTATGAATCGCTTTGATGTTGTTTTTGGAGATTCGATATAATAAATTTGTTGAGGAATTATTTTTTAATTGAATTTAAATTAATTAATCTAATTTGTAATGCGCTTGGAGAGTGGTTAATATGTTCAAGAATGCCGATTATTAATATTCTTAATTCTTTTTCCGTAGAAATTAACTCTCCTAAGAAATCAGATTTATATATAAGTAGGCTATCACAATTTGGACAGATTTGATTTTGAGATAATTCACTTAAATTAAGGGGTTGTGGTTGATTTGACTTAATAATTAGTTGACTTATGATTTTCAAATCATTCATTTCGTCTTTATGTTCTTCAAACTTCTCAGTTAAAATAATATTTTGAATCTGACTATAATCCTTAAATTCTAAATTCTTTGAGAGAAATATTGAATTTTCATTCTTTAAAATAAGTGAAATTTTCTCGAAATTTTCATGAAAGAAATCCTTTAAATTTACTATTTCGCCATTTGAATTGTTTATTTCCCACTTCTTTATAATTTCAAATTTATTATCATTTAAATTTTGTGATATCAATTGAATATAATTAGAATTATCTTCGGTTGTTTTCGCAAGTAACTCAATGTAAATTAATTTTTTTTCTATTGATAAAATTATAATATCTCCTGTGATAAATCTGATTTCATCCTCATGAATTCCAAATGCTTCCTTACTTAAAATTGACGATTTTAATGTTAACTCTTGTAAGGATGGTATGTGATAGATATTTGGGAATTCAATGGTGTCGTAAATTGTTAATTCGGATCTTTGAGATATAAAATTATTACTAGAATTTAACTGGTTCTCTTTACAAGAAAGAGTTATCCAATTAATAAATAATAGAAATATAAATAAAAAGTATTTTGAAAATAATTTCATAAATCATTTTTTTAATTTTAAATAGGGCAACATAGCATCATACACTGTTCTACCTTCCCCTTTTGTTTTTACACATAAATCTTCATGTACTTGAACTTTTTCAATTGGAAGATTGTAGTGTTTCATTAAGAAACACACCAAACAAGCTACAGATTTTGACTGATGTTCAGTAGGCTTTTCCCAATATCCACCAACCACTTCTTGATTAGCTCTTTTTCCATTTTTATCAAAATATTCTCCATTGACTTCTATAGAAATTGAATTGTTATTTCCCCATTTATTACTTTTTGTATGTGATTTTTGCGCAACTCCTATATGATATGATTGATTATTTAAACTAGTTTGTTGATAAATTTTCCCATCACCATTAACCCAAAAATGTACCGGGTATTTATTATTTATTATTAAATTTTTAACATCATTTTTTAAATTGTAATGCGTTCTATGCAATACAATTATTTTAACATCTTTATCTATGAGTGGAGTGCTTCCTTTTTTTAAAATCTCTATTTCTGGGTCAGAAATAAATCCATCATTTAATTTAAATTTTAAGCATTCACATTCTTTATCTTCCTCAATATATAATTTATAAACACCACAACGAACATTGGAAACTCCACCATCGAAGTATTTATCATTATCATCCGCATAAAATTGAATTTGAGATATTCCTTTTGTCGTATCCCATTCAAATTCAAAACTTTCTCTGTGTTTGATATCTTTAATGAGTAAGTTTTTTGTTATAAGTTTTTTGTTTTTGTCAAATAAACTTACACTTATATTTCCACCGTCACTATCATTCGCTTTTCTATTTCCTTTTTATAATTGAAATTTAATTTTTATTTTCTTTTTATCAGAAACCTTAAACTTTATATTATTTATTTTCGGCTTTTTTATTCTTCATCTAAATTTTCATCCCATTGTTCTTTTTGCTTTATAACTTCATAATCATTATTTGTTGAATCGTCAATTAGGACAATAGGTATAAAAGCATTTCCTATAAAGGGGTCTTTTATATAATCATATACCCCAAACTTCTGTCCACCTTGTAAACCTTCAATGTTTACTTTGGTTGGTGACGAAAGACTCACATCTCCCTCAGTTGCAATGATATTGAAATCTTTTTCTGAAATCCATTCAGATTTCCCGCCAATTATTCTAATTATATTTCCTCCTTCTGATGCCATACTTACTATAATTAATGTCCGGTTCCGTATTCACCACTTTTTGTATTGGCGACATTTTTTGCCAAAACATTGACATCTTCCTTCGTCGATTGCATTTCTATTCCCAGAGCCTGTTCTTTAATGTTTTGCGCATTGGACGTTCTTCCTTCACTTGCAATCTCCAAAATATTCGTTGCCATTAAAGAGTAATCTGCCGTTGCCGATTGTACTATATTTATACCCGCAGTTTCGGTTAAATTTTCTCCTGCCGTAGTCATGATATTTTGACCGGCAGAAATACTGATGTTCTTTCCTGCATTGATGGAAATATCATTCGGCGCATTGACATTGATATTTCCCTGTCCGTCCATGAGCCATGTATTTCCGCTCGGGTCTTCGATAAAGACAGATCCTTCGGCATCATTCAAAATCACTTTGGTTCCTGAACGCGTATGAATGACTTTTTTATCATTGCCCGATGTATGATACCCACTTGATTCCGCTCCATTATACTGCGTTCCCATCACATAGGGTTTTTCGGCATTTCCACTTTCGAATCCGACCAATACTTCTTCACCGATTTCTGGAACGAAATAAAATCCTTTTCCACCACCCGAATGTGGTTGAATCAAGCGAATCCAAGGCGAAATGGAATTATTTCTCTGTTGCCAAGGAAATTGGACTTGAACACGCCCAATTCCTGCGGGGTCATTGTTATCGACTACTACAGCGGGTTGGGTTTCTGCTATGGGAATGTTGTGTACATTTCCATAGGGTGGAAGTGTACTATCGGCAGTAATTCCTTGAAATTCGTTCGAATAGTTTCCTGCTTCGTCGCAGATATGAATGATATCGGTAATCAGGTATTTTCCATAATTCTGTTCCTGAATTTTCAATACATCCAACGAGTTTACCGAAAATCCTGGATCGACTACTTCTACGACATCACCGACACGAATGGCTGGATGATCGGAATTTCCAGTCAAGGTCAGCAAATCGGAACTTTGACTTAAGAGTTGGGTTTCGGTACGTTTGTTCAAATGCTCGTCGACCGAACCTTTATTGATCGGGTTGTTGTACAGCATTTGAGCTTCGGCCGGATAAAACTTTTTGGAATGTTCGTACAAGAATTCGCCCAAAGAATTAGACGAATAATTCACGGAACCAGAGCTCACCGAACCATTGCTAGCAGCCGATGGGTCATAACCCATAAAACTAAAGTTCACGGGTTTGGTGCGCATTTCCAGATTGAAAGAGGAAAGATTTTCTCCGTATTTGAGTGTAATGTTTTTCGATTTGGGTTTACCTAAAACCAATTCACGTCCGTTGTAGTAAAACCATAATCCTTTTTTCTGAGCAATTCGAGAAAGAAACTGAAAATCACTTTCCTTGTATTGAACTACAAAAGGATTAACCTCGTCATTCTCGATTTCAATTTGTGGTTCCAGTCGGTCAGACGGATATCGGGAAATGATTTGTTCGGCAATTTCCTTGACCGATTGATCGTTAAAAGACATCGTGTCGGGCAATCCTTCCATTTGGAAAGTAGGAGAGAAGCCATTGATGAGAATTCCACCGGCTGAACCATTGGCACGGATGAGTTTGACTTCGGAGACAATTCCCCGAAACTGAAGTTCATTTCCAGTTCCAAATTGAACGGGTTTGATGGTGATCAAGACTTTTGCTCCGACATAAGATTTGGCTTTCTCCAAAGCTGAAGAAAGTAAATCGTAGGAGACGTGGTGAACAATCGAAAATTTATGGTGACCGTTTACTTTTTGTTCAATCACCAAGCGATTGAATTTTAATAGGGGTTGGTTGTCAATCGTGATACTGGTTAGGGTTGAGATGGACATATTTTAGGTTTTTAGGTTAGAATTGTGTAAATTGGTAGGGATCACTATTTCCGAAAGTAACACTGTCTTGAGTTACTTTTCCTTGGGCATAGTTGAATCCTGACATTTTAGAATAAAATTCATAATTAATTTGATTTTCATCTAGTTTATAAACACTGTTGCCGATTGTTTCATTTAATTGCTTTTTGTCAATGTATATTTCTTCTATGGTTTTATTTGTATACACACGGCTTGAATAAGTTCCATTTTTAAAAAATTGTAACGTATAGATGTTGTAAACAATAAGAATGGTATCTTTTGTAATGGATAATTCTGATAATTCAAATCCAGCTGGTGGATTGTTGTTTTTTTTTGCCTCTTGATATTGTTTTAGACTAAAAGGAACTTTTCTTTCTTCTCCTTTACTGAAATAGAAACCATCAATACGCAATGCAGATGTTTCAGCCAATTCGAAATTAGGATTATATAATTTGTACTTTTCTAAAGGTTTTGTTTCAGGACTAAGTTCTGTTAGTAATAATGGAGCATGACAAGACGCCAATCCTCCAAGCCCAATAAGTGATATGATTTGAGACCATTTCATCCTTAATTTCCAAAATTTGGTTGATTTTTAAATTGAAATTCCCAACTGTTCGGTCGAGTGGAAGGAATCAAATGAAAATTAATCATTCGATGAATTAAATCTTGACTGATCATACTGGATTGTCCCATTCGATTGGCTCCAAATTGACCATAAGGAGTATTTAAACGAAAAGAAGTTCTACCTTGATTCAAATCAAATGAATGGGCATTTTGATTAAAAATTGTTCCTTTTCGATACCTTGTCAAATAGTCCTGGTTTAGTTCACCTGCAAAATTTGGAGAGTATGAATAGGTTTCCTTGTTGAAAATTCCTCCAGGACGTGGATTATTTTCTTCCAATTGATCAAAAATATAGGCTTTTGTTTCGTCATTTTGATTATCTCCATATCGGATTTGACTATTCGTGTCAGCTGTGAAAACATCACTACCAATGACAAGTTGAAATTCACTATTTCGAGATCCGATGGTTAAATTTCCGCCACCTGTCCACCAACGGTCATATCCGTCAGCAATTCCGATTTTCTGAAATCCGCCAAAATCATTGTAAAAGCTGAAGCTTCCACTGAAAGCTCTTAATTGTGTAAATCCAACTTGTTGGTTACGGCCACTATTGTTTCGAATGATATTGGTTCCAATACTTCCCGAATATTTAAAATGATCAACCATTCCTGAACCTGAATCCAAATGCAATGGATAAATCGTCATAGGCTCACCACGACCGCTACCCAAGGTTACCCCAGCGGAGTAAACCTGATCAATATGCAGTTTGTTTCCAGAAGAAAGCGCACCAAAACCTCCGTTGTAAAAATTGACTGCAGCATTTGCGTTGAATTGGGCTCCAAAACCATCATTTTTTTGGATTTTATAACTCATGCCAACTCCAGCAGTTCCGCTCCAATGTGCAGGTTTTCCTCCACCAAAATGCAAGCTCAATCCAATAAATATATTATAATCTAATTCGTTCATATCTTTTATTATAATTTAAATTTCCACGGGCCAATTTCGTTTGAAAGAGACACCATTCATAGAAATATTTTTGGCAGAAAGCACTAATTGAATCTGCATAGGGATACTATTGGCATTTAAAAACGTTTCATTGTATCCGATGCAATAAGCTTTTTCAAACTTAAGGTCACGCATTTTTGAAATGGCGTCGCGTCTAAAAAAGATAACTTCACCATCTTTTGTTTCGGTATTGGAAATCATCCAACGAAAGAAATCGGGGCTAGCGGTAGACTCAATGACCAGATTGACAATTCCTCCTTGGGGTTCAGCAGAAGGTTTTCCGCTGTTGTCAATGGACTGATGCAAAGAAAGATTGCATTCTAGGACATTGTAAGATTCTCCGTCTATTTCTAATTTGGCTAAGAAAGACATATGTTTTTAGGGTTTTAAGTAAGTGTTTTTTTAAGCAAAAATGCCGCTAAAAGGGATGCGAAAAACAGCTTCTAACGGCATTTGATTTATTATGTAGGTATTTTCTGATTAAGAATAGGTTTTACACCCATTCGTTTTCATAAACACCTGTTCCCATTTCAATCTTACGAGCAGAAATAGTAAAAGTTTCCGTTAGGGGATTACGACCAGAAGCATCAAAGTTTTCTTTGTGTTTAACCAAATATCCTTCTGTGAATTTCAATTCTTTCAAAGTCGCTTCCGAATCGCGTTTGAAGAACTTCACGCTACCATCTTTTCTTTCGAAGGAATTGGTCATCCACTCGAAAAGTTCGGTATTACCCGTTCCTTCGATCATGACTTCGATTTTTCCACCACGTGTAACCGTAGATGGACGTCCCGTCGCGTCTGTTTCTTGGAACAAACCATAGTTAATGTTAAGGACGTTATATTCTTTACCGGCAACAACCAGTTTTGCTTTAAATGACATAATAATTAGATTTAAAAAGTTAAAATTAGATTAATGATAAACGAAATGATAAAAAAATTATACCCATTCGTTTACGTGTTTTCCAGTACCCAATTCAATGGCACGGGCAGAAATTACAAAGGTTTCGGTCAAAGGATTGTCACCTTCCGAGTTGAAATTCTCTTTGTAATTGACAATGTAAGCTTCTTCGAATTTCACTTCTTTTAGAGTAGCTTCGGAGTCGCGTTTAAGGTAGACGATAGACCCATCTTTTCTTTCAAATGAATTGGTCATCCATTCAAAAAGATCGGTTTCACCTGTACCTTCCACTGTAATTTCGATTTTCCCACCTCTAGAAATGGTCGATGGGCGACCTGTTGCGTCAGTCTCTTGTTTGAGTCCGTAATGAACGTGAAGAATATTACGTTCCTTACCAGCAACTTTGAATTTTGCTTTAAATGACATGTTAGTAAAAGTTTTAAGGTTAATAAATAAAAATACCTAGTAAATAATAAATAATATCTTTTGTGAAGATAGAAAAACTGAATGAGAAATCCCAGAAAAAGAATGTTAAAAAATTATTAGTCAAGTAGTTGTGGGGGTGGTTTTGCGGGTTTTTAAACGAAAATAGACTTGACAATCAGACTAGATAAATGTTTGAAACGGATATTTCTAACTACCTAATTTTTTTACTATTTCGTAAAAAAAATGCAGACCCTAAAGTCTGCATTCTATATTGTTTGATTTAAACCTTAATCTTTTATCGAACCATCATCATCAGGTGATTCGTCTTGTTGAACAAATAAACGTACAATTCGTACCGATTTGTTCACATAGGCTTTTCCTTCTTTTTCATATTGGAATTTAGAAGAAAGTCTTGTTTTCTCAGCTCCCAAAGCATTCAATACATCACCTTTTGAATTCATACGATCGACCAAATCATAGACAACGTTGAATCCTGTTTGTTGGTATTCGTTGGGCGTTAAACAATAAATATCCATGAATTTTTCCAAGGTATTGCGTTCTCCAGCTCCATATACATTGATCAAATGGACGGTGCTGAATACAAACCCAATCCTTTTCAAGGACGCTATGTTGTTTTTGTTTTTGTCGTTGTAGATGTCGTAGGAATTGGTGAATTTAACGCCATACGCCGACAAGTTTTCAGCATTGAAGGTTTTTAATTTTTTCACATAATTCTCACCCAATGCGTTATTTCCAGATACTAAAACAGTAATAGTGGGCGTGAAATATTCTTTTTTAACTGTTGTTCCATCGCTCAATTTTTCATCCAAAGTTTCGGATTTTTGAACCAATTTGTTGACATCTTTGGTAATGGTGATACTAGGATTGTTCAATTTCTTTTTCAATTCATCTGAAAAATAATTGGCCAATTTTTCATCGCGATCATCGGTTAAAATCTGAATATTTTCTCCTTTGTAATTCGATTTAATTTCCTCCACAATGGCATCTGCCAAAGAAGAATCAGGTGGAGTCGAAATGATCACATTTTCATATTCTTTTAAATCGTCTGCATTACTCAATGGTGAAACGACTGGAATTCCAGATCCTGTCATCATGGATGCAAATGATTTGAAATTAGACGCAAACAAAGGACCTATTACCGCATCAAATTTTGAAAAATCGGTTGTAGTTAACAAAGATTCCAAAACAGTCGCTTTGTTCTCTGTGTCCATTACAGTCAACTCAATTTTCTTGCCTTGACGAGCCAAGGAATCCAAAGCCATTTTTGCACCAATCAATAAATCGGTTGAGATATCTTTTTCGGTTTTACTTCCCGATGGATTGTCTAAATGAAAAGGGAAAAGAATTGCTAAATTGATTTTGTTGTCGTCAATTCGTTTGATTTTCCCAGGCGCCTTTACAATGTTTGCATCATCTTGTAAGGGAATTCTCAACGTCATCCCTACTTTTAAACCTTCACTTAATTGAGGATTTAATTTTAAAATATCTGCAAAAGAAACTTTGTATAATTTGGTGATGGAATAAATGGTTTCACCAGCCGAAACTTTGTGCTCAATAAATCCATCTTGAATTGTTGCTTTGTTCGAACCTTTTTTCGGAATATGAATGAAATCTCCCACTTTCAAACCATTGGTTTGAACGGCTGGATTGGCAATGTAAAATTCATCTTCCGTCACCCCAAATTGTTTTACCAACGAAAAAATGGTTTCACCACGTTGCACCAAATGCATTCCGTCAGGTACCATAACTTCTGTTTTGGTTTCCGTTTGTTTCTTTGGGATTCTGATGATATCGCCAGCTTTTAAACCTTGTTCCAATTGTGGATTTAAGCTTTTCAAAGCCGATTCAGTTAAACCAAATTCTTTGGTCAATGAATACATCGTTTGTTTGGGCTTCACTTGGTAGTAAATGAAATTATCATCTTCTTTTGGGATGATTACTTCTCCTACTTCCGTTGAATTTACGGGCGTGACAGTCGTTTTAATTTGACCATCCGATCCGTTTTTTGAAGGAATGATCAATACATCTCCAATATTCAATCCGCGATCATTTAAAAAGGGATTGGCTTTTTTTAAGTCGTCTTGTGAAATTCCATATTCCTTGGAAATTCCATACACAGTTTCTTTGGCTTGAACGGTGTGTTTTTTTTCTTGGGCGAACGAAAGTCCTCCTAAAATAGCGAAAATTAATACCCAAATGGTCTTATTCATCGGTTCGAAATTTAAAGGCAAAAATACAATTCTTTCTGTTAAGGTAATGTTTTTATCGAAAACCGAAAATCAATCGGTTCAATCGTTTGGTAGATTTCATTTACAAATTCAACGCCATACTCGACATAAAATTCCGAAAAGTTGGAAATTCGTTCTTGTAAATTTCCATTCGGGAAAAGTTCAGCATACAAGATTTCAATACGTTCTACTCGTTCCGCTTGTTTTCTTTTTTCGGCTTTTGTCAAGCGATTTTTCATTTTTTCCAATCCCGCCAATTGCTTTTTTTGTTGGGCTTTTACCATTTTGGAAAAACTAAGATCGGTTTGAGTAGCTTTTTCTTCAAGTTCCAAAAACATCTTTTCCAAAGTTTCTTGATAGGATTCGAAATCAATGGAAACTTCTGAATTTTGTTCAATATTTTGATTGACCAATTGGTACAAAGGCAAAAATAAATCCTGATAAGAAATGTTCAGATTTTCCAATTTCCTTTTTTGTTTTTCAGATAAAAGCAATACTGAATTTCGGACTAATAATATTGGAAAAGGGATGTTTTGTGAATCAAAAAATGATTTCAATTCCAACCAATATGCCATTTCGCCAGTTCCACCGATATAGGCAATATTGGGTAAAATGGTTTCTTGATACAATGGTCTTAAAACCACATTGGGACTGAAGTTTTCAGGATGATTTCTCAATTCGCTCAAAATTTCCTCTTGACTAAATTCCAAATTAGCGTTAAGAACTTTGTACTTGTTTTCTTCTAGAACGATTCGTTCACGTTGAGAAGATTTCTCAACATAAAATAAATTAATTTCTCTTGGATTTACTTGCGCATCATATCCCAATTCTTGAAATTTCTCAATGGTTTCATTGATCTTTTGAAAGGCTGTATGTTGAGTCAAATCCTCTTCAAAACTTGAAATCATGCATTTTTTCAAGGCTGAATCGTCTCCATCAATCATCAACAAACCATAATCTGCAAAAAGAGCTTGCACCAATTTACGCGTAGCTTCGGTTAAACTGGATGAATTCAAATAGGAATCGGATATGAGTTCTTGTAATTCTTTTGCATTTTTTGAATCGGGTAAACATTGGCCAAACACTTCGAAAACTTCCTGAATTCCATCCAAATTCATTCGTCCAACCGCTCCTTCAGATGGTCGGTTCCATTGAAATTTTTGGTTTTGATAGAAAAAATGATTGATTTCTTCAAAATCATGATCTTCTGTCGCCATCCAAAAAATGGGAACAAAATGAATTTCTGGATGTTGTTGATTTAAATGCTCACAAGATTTGATGGTTTGAAGGATTTTGTAAAAGAAATACAGCGGTCCTGTAAGCAAATTCAATTGATGTCCTGTGGTGATGGTTACCGTATTGGACAATTGAAGAAAATCCAAATTTTGCTTTTGTTTTTCCGATAATTTTAAACCCGATAATTGGTTTGTCAAAGAGGAGTGAAGAAGTTCTCTATTCTGATAAACATTTAATTTTTCTTTTGCTTGTTGAACTAAATTCTCCTCATTGGGAAATAGATTGTAAAACTCTTTGACTTTGGAATCCTGCGATAAGTAATCCCGCATCAGAGGCGAAAACTTACCATATTCTTTTGCATCAAACTTTGTTGTCTTTTGAGAATCCAATTTCCTAAGAATTTGTACGAAGGTAATTAAAATCTAAAATTCTTCGAAATTCCAAGACGTTAAAAGAATTTAGGTTTGGTTAATTGTTTCATTTCGATTAAATTAGTTATTTATTAATCTATTAAAAATTAAAACTATGGGATTAGGTTCGTTCTTGAAAAATCTATTCGGAGGCTCATCTGAAAAAGCATCTGAAGTGAAAAACGACTTACGTGATACAGGAAATAAACTAGCAGATGAAGCCAGAGAAGCTGCTTCAACCTTGAAGGAAAAAGCGTCAAATGTTTGGGATGAAGCCAAAGAAGTGGCCGCTGAAGCCAAAGAAAAAGCACAAGATGCTTGGGAAGATGTAAAAGATTCGGCAGAAAATGCTTGGGAAGAAACCAAGGAAACAGCTGAAGACATTTCGGACAAAGCCAAGGAAAAATGGGAAGAAGCCAAAGACGTGGTGAGTGAAAAAGCCGAGGAAGCAGAGGTTGCGATCGAGGAAACGGTTGAAGAGGCAAAAGAAACTGCAGCAGAAACATCTGATGCCATCGAGGAAAAAGCGGACGAAATCGTAGAAGACACCCAAGTTGCAGCAGAAAATCTAGCAGAGGCAGTGGACGAAAAAGTCGAAGAAGTAAAAGAAGTTGTGTCGGAAAATGTCGCGAAATTGGATGAAACGGTTGATGAAGTAACCCAAAAGGCAGAAGATAAATACAAAGATATCGAGGAAGATTTAAACGATTAATCAATCTGAATCAGCTTAAAAGCCCGCATTTATGCGGGTTTTTTTTATGGCTACGAATTATTTTAAGAAAAAAATCTGGTTGGCTGCAACTTTTTTTCAACTTCCATCGTCTTAGTAAGTAGAAGGCTTAATTTTGAAAATTATATCGATTCATAAAAAGCAGAACTTGGAAAATTTGGTAAGAGATTTACGCAAACAAAATCCCTTAGCGCAAAAGGAACTATTTGATCAATGTTCCCGCAAAATGCTAAGTGTATGCAGATCCTATGTGACCGATTTTCACCATGCCGAAGACTGTATGCTCAAAGGTTTTGTGAAAGTTTTCCGAAATATCGATGGTTTCAAATCAGAAGGAAGTTTTGAAGGTTGGATGCGTAGAGTTATGGTCAACGAATGTTTGGATTTCATCAAACTTAACAAAAGTATGGTCTATGTAGATGAATTTGAATCCAACAATTCCCTCGATGATGAAACGGAAATAGATTTCGGATTTGATGCTCAGGAAGTTTTGGATCAATTGCCAGATTCGTATCGGATGGTTTTCAATCTTTTCGTTTTGGAAGACTATTCCCACAAGGAAATAGCAGAAATTTTATCCATTTCTGAATCCAATTCAAAATCGCAATTGTTACGAGCCAAAAACAAATTAAAAGAAATTGTTCTTCACCAAAAAACCAGATCAAATGAAATCTAAATTCGAACATATAGTTAAAAATCAATTGGAAGATCGTGAACTCCCAGTTTCGGACAATGCTTGGGAACGTTTGCAAGAAATGATGGCTCAACCAGAGGTTTCGACTTCCAAAACTCGCAAAATGAAGGTTTGGTTCCCCATGTCAATTGCTGCTTCAGTTGTACTTTTTATAGGTTTGTATTGGGGTTGGAATTCATTCTCAACAAAAGAATCACCATCTGTTGCTACACAAACCAAAAACAAGGAGATTCTGCAAACAGTTCAAGAACAGGAAAATACAAGTTCAATTCCAGTTCAGGAAGATTTATTGGCTGATTCATCGGTTCATCAACAGAAACAAATTGAAACAAAAAATACAGAGAACGTTCCATCAAGTACTCATAAAAATCTAGAATCTGTTGAAACGGAAATTGTCTCAAATCCTGAAAAAAATCCAGAATTTGATTCGGAAAAAGCAAGTATAACAGAAATCTCACCAGAGCCACAAACAGAACTTGCACATCAAGAAGAACTACAACTAGAAGAGAAGAAAAAAGCCAATTTCGTCGATCCTGAAATGCTTTTGTACTCCATCGAAAATAACGAAGCAGTCAAACAATCAAAATCCAATTCTAGACTGGTTTTGATTGATTTCAATAAATAATTCAACTAACAATTAAAACGATAGAATATGATGAAGAAATACATCGTCTTAGGAATGCTATGCCTTGTAGGATACCACGCAAATGCACAGAAATTTTCATGGGATTTCAATTCCAATGAAGAAGTAGAAGAACAAGTAAGTCCTTTTGTAAAGGAAAAAGTGGAAGAATATGCGGTTCAAATTCGACAAATTGTCATCGATGGGAAATTGGCGATGCAAGAAGAAGTTTCAGCTGTAGATGAGCAATTGTTCAAGGGAACGATAACCAAAACGGAAGCAGAAAATCAAAAAGCAGCGATTTCCTTGCGTTTTGCAGAAACCATCAATACCAACATCGAAAATTTGAATTTTGATTTGGATGAAATTACCAAAAACCAAGTTCAGTATGCGATTCTCAATACAGATATTGAGGCGTTGAAAGAGGAACAAATCAAAAAATCTTCCGATTGGAAATACAAAGCCCAAAATGAAGTAACGGGATATTTGGCTTATGGAATGATTGATTTCCCGAAAGGAGACAATGAAAAGTTAAATGATCATTTGGGGTATTCAAGCGGAATTGATTTAGGTTTACTATACCACAAACAGTTTTCTGAAACAAGTCCTTTGGTGTTTCAAACCGGAGCTTATTTTTCGTGGAGAACCGTTCGTTTTGATGACAATTATTACATCAATCGAAATGATGATGGTGTGGTTGATTTAGTCCAACATTCCCAAAATTTAGACAAAAGTAAACTGCGTTCTACCTATATCATGGTTCCCGTTGGATTGAAATATAGTTTTAACGGATTGAAAACCAAAAATGAACAATCTTATCGCAATCCAGATGGCGGATTTGCCATTGGCGCAAATGTCTATGGTGGATTTAGAATTTCTACCAACAACATTGTCGATGGAGGCGAATTGGATTTCCGCGACAAAAAATCCAACTACGAATTGAACAATTTCGCTTATGGTGCTCAACTTACCTTAAGCGTCATGGGGTGGAATTTTTATGTGAGACAAGAATTGAGTTCTTTCTTTAAAGACGATGTTTTTGACGACCGTAAAATGCTTCAATTCGGATTGAACATAGGATTTTAGACCTTTTGATCCTCATGCATTATCAAATCGAATCTTCCTCCGTTCTCTTGGGAATCGAGGAAGATTTTTATTTGAAGGTTTTTTGCATTTGCTCTACAACTTCAAAAGCAGCTGGACAAATCAGCGTATTTTTGAGCGTCAAATGATTGATTTGATAGAATTTTTTGCGGTCAGTATGCGGATATTCACGGCAAGCTTTCGGACGATGTTCGTACACCGAGCAATAATTGTCGGCTCCTAAAAAAGGACATGGAACAGACTGCAAAACATAATCATTGTCTTCGTCGATGCGTAAATATTTCTCGATGAATTGAGAAGGTTTTATTCGAAATAACTCAGCCAAACGCTCAATATCTTTTTGGGTGAAAAGTGGACCTGTAGTTTTGCAACAATTGGCACATGATAGACAATCCACACGCTCAAAAACTTCATCGTGAATTTCTTGCATGGTTTGGTCGAAATTCTTGGGCGGTTTCTGTTTAATTTTGCCTAAAAATTTCTTGTGTTCCGCTTCTTTGGCTTTGGCCTTACGGTAATTTTCTTCGATTAAATGATCTCCCATGATTCAATTTCCCCTTCAACAACATAAAATATAGAAACTGTTTCCAGCAATTTCGTTTCTGGCAAAGTTCGGAGTTTTTCTGGATCGCGGATCGATAATTTTTTGGCCAAATGTTCTCGTTCATATTCCAATTGACCAGTTGTGACAGGAATTTGAATAGGAGTGAAGTCGAAATTGATTTTGTTCGAATCGAACGTATATCCGCGAATTTTTGCTTCCTCCAAAATTTCAGCTAAATATTGATGGATGGCTGCTTGCGGATTTTCAACCTTTTTGAATCGGATCAATTGCGGGTGATTGGTATACCCTTTGGTTTTACCTTCCAAAACATGTTTTGCCAAAAGAGTTTCACGCCAAAGTGCTACCAAACCTTTGGTGTCTAAATATTTCGGATGTAAGGACCAGATGCGCATGGAATAAAAAAGTCTTTCAACTAGAAAGCTGAAAGACTTTGGATTGTATGATTTGAATTAATTCTTTTTCAATTCTTCTACAGAATTTACACCTCTCAATCGACAGAATTCATCAATTACGGCATGATGTGAAACAGTCTTGTCTTTGAAATAATTGACAAAATAAGCTCGCTCTTCATCGGTTGCTTCCAATTGGTTCAAGATGTTCATCAAATGCATTTTCATATGCCCTTGTTGAATCCCAGTGGTCACCAAAGAACGCAAGGCTGCGAAATTTTGCGCCAAACCAGCTACTGCGACAATTCCCATCAATTTTTCTGCATTGGGACTTCCTAAAACTTGCAAAGCCAATTTCACAAGTGGATGCAAAGAAGTTAAACCTCCAACGGTTCCCAAAGCAATTGGTAAATCTAACCAAAAACGGAACACACCCTCTTTTACTTCGCAATGAGTCAAAGAACTATAACGACCATCTTTGGATGCATAGGCATGTGCACAAGCCTCAACCGCACGGAAATCATTTCCTGTAGCAATTACAACGGCGTCGACACCGTTCATGATTCCTTTGTTATGAGTCGTAGCACGATAAGGTTCCACTTCGGCAATGCGAACCGCACGCGTAAATTTTTCGATAAATTCTTCTGAGGAAACATTTCCTTCTGCTAAATCCTCAACCTTGCAAGAAACTTCTGCTCTTACAATGCATTCAGGAGTGAAGTTAGACAGAATACACATCACAATTTGAAGCGATTCTTTTTCTTCATTGGTAAATACATCTGACTCATACACTTCTCTTTTCAAAGTCTGAGCAAATTGCTCCAAACAAGAGTTGATAAAGTTGGCACCCATGGAATCAACGGTGTCAAATTCTGCATGAATTTGGTAATAATTCTCGATTTCCGATGTTTTATCGACCAATTTTAAATTTAAAATCCCTCCACCACGCGCTTGCATGTTTTTGGTGATCGGATCTGTGTCCTTGAATAATTTTGCTAAAAGGGTTTCTAGAAAGAATCGATCCAATTTTTCTTTGTCTCCTTCAAACATAAAATGAACATGACCCAATTTGACTTTGGACAAAACTTGAGTTTTAAATCCGCCGCGATCAATCCAAAATTTTGCAGCTTTGGAAGCTGCCGCAACGACTGAACTTTCTTCAATCGCCATCGGGATGCACATCAATTCGCCATCGATTAAAAAATTTGGGGCGAATCCAAAAGGCATATAAAAATTGGAAAGGGTGTTTTCTGAGAACTCATCGTGCAAACGTTGAAGTTCTAAATCCTCATTCCAATATTGTTTTAGGGTTTGAATAGCTTGTTCAGAGCCATTTAAATATTCGTTGACCAACCATTCGATTTTTCCTTCTTTTGACATTTTAGAAAAACCTTCAACGGGTGTATGATTCATAGTTTAGAATTTGAAATACAAAGTTACTTATAAACTTATTGTGAAGGTCGGATTGCGAACGTTAAATTCTGTTAAAAAGACAATTGTAAATTTTTTGAAAAAAAAAGCGTCAAGAATTTTGAAGAAAGCGATTTTCCCCTTTATATTTGCACCATCAATTGCGGGAGTAGCTCAATTGGTAGTCCGCCACGTCGGATCCAAGCTGAACCACAAAATTGATAAAATCGCGGAAGTAGTTCAATTCGTAGTCCGCCGCGGCGGATTCCAAGCTGAATTATCAAACAATACGACCGCGGGAGTAGCTCAATTGGTAGAGCTTCAGCCTTCCAAGCTGAATGTTGCGGGTTCGAGTCCCGTCTCCCGCTCAAAAGAAAAGAGGCTGTCTCAAAAGACAGTCTCTTTTTTATGCTTAATATTTTTTTTTTTGCTTCTTGGATATTAAAATTTCATTTTTCTAGCTTAAAAACTGATCATTTTTTCTAAACGGTAAAAAAAACTGGAATTTTGGCTGGTTT